>JAGNSU010000129.1 GCA_017987895.1 Flavobacteriales bacterium
AGTTGTAGCCCGCGACGAGCGCCTTCATGTTGGCGTCGAGCACATCGGGCTTCTTGCTGAACTTCTTCCGAAGGAAACCTTCGGTGAGCGCGTTCTCGCGACTGTACATCCAGTTGATGAAGCCGAGAATGAACATGTTCTTGCACCTGTCCTTCTCCTTCATGCCGAGGCTCGTTCCCTCGAGCGCCGTGCGCGTGAGTTTCGTCACGTCCACGCTGTGCAACTGGAAGTTCACCAAGGAGCCGTCCGTCAGCGGATCGGCTTCATCGATATAGCCCGCGAGACGCAGGTTCTTTTTGTCGAAGCCATCGGTGTTGGCGATGATGGTGCCGCCCTTTTTCAACTTGCCGAGGTTGGCCTTGAGCGCCGCCGCGTTCATCACCACGAGCACATCCGCTTGGTCGCCCGGCGTGAAGATCTCCACGCTGCCGAAGTGCAACTGATAGCCGCTCACCCCGGCGAGCGTGCCTTGCGGTGCGCGGATCTCCGCCGGGAAATTCGGGAAGGTGCTGACGTCGTTCCCGAACAGCGCGTTGGTATCGGTGAACTGGCTGCCGGTGAGCTGGATGCCGTCGCCGCTGTCGCCCGCGAAGAGGATCACCACGTTCTGGCGGCTCTCTACGGCCTTGGGCTTCTTAAGGGTGGTGGACATTGAAATAGGACCGCAAAGGTAGCAGGCCGGATGCGGCGTTCGGACCGTCTGCTTGTCAGGGGTATTCGAACCCGAAGCGGTACTCTATCAGGCGGTCGGCGGCGAATTCCAAGGTGGCGTAGTAACTCGGGTAGTTGTAAGCCTGAAGGAAGTGGGAAGCGGCGAAGTCGACGATCGCGTAGCGCAATAGCCGATGGCCGTTCGAAGCGGTGCCGACGGCGCAGTAACCTCCTAGGATCGCCTTCGCGTCCTCTTCGCGCATGCCGAGCAGGATCCCTCTTCCAGACCGGAACTCGGGGACCGGTAGCACCGCGCGGATACTGTCCTGGACCTGTCGGGTGATCCTGATCTCGCTGAACTGATTCTCCCCGCTGCCGTGATGGAGGAACAGGGTCAGAACTTGGGAGCCGTGGGCGTTAGTGAAGTTGACGTGGGGCATACCGGTCTCTTCGATCAGAGCTTCGAACGGCGTCCGACCCACAGCAGCGATCGCGCTCATCTCATCACCCAGCACAATGCCAGCGGCCATGGTGTCCGCTTTGAACGCACAGTTCTTCCTCTGTGTCAAGTCAGGCTGCCTCCAGTCCATCGCTTCAGCCGGGAACGGTTCCTTACGAGCGTGTGCATCGCGAAGCATCCTTCGCAGGTCAAGCGCAAGACTTAGAAGACTGGTATCCGCGATCACATCCGAACCGTCAGCAGCCCGATCACCGATCTCCTCATGGAAGATCTTCTTGCCCTTCTGGAAGTAGAACCGATGCTCGATGACCTTTGTCCTCGCCGGATCGAAGACTTCTGTATCACCTGCGTCTTGCCGGTCCTGTTCGTTCCAATAAAAGGGACGGTTGTAACGGAAGTCGGTCCAATGGATAACTTCCGGTTGTCCACCCGCATAGTAGAACGAAGTGAAAACCTTGCCGGTCTCACCCAGCAACCAAAGGCGTGCAATCAAAAGCTCACCATCTCGGAAATACCCCGTGGCCTCGCCTCCTTCAGTTGACTGATCCATTACCGAAACCCACGCCGAATCCATTCCGGACGCCTCCCACCCAAGGGATCCGCATTGGATGTCCAGATGTCCAATGATCCTGCCCAGTCCCTGTCCAAATAGGGCCAGGCTGAGGACCGAGTGTAGGATGAGCAAAGATCCTCGCATGCGCATGGAACGCCGCGAATGTCAGTGGCGTACGACTTCGCCCAGGTTCACCGCTTCCACCCGAACAATCGAGGGCGCGACCCGCTTGATGGCCTCCTCCACCCCGGCCTTCATGGTCATGGGGATCATGCTGCAACTACGGCATGCGCCGTGGAGTCGGACGCGGGCGACACCTTCCTCGGTCACCTCTTCCAGGGTGATATCGCCGCCATCGGCCTCCAGAAAGGGCCGCAGTTCGGTCAGGGCCGCGCGGATGCGTTCCTCAGTGGCGTGGTGCTCGCGGCGTGGCATGCTTTCAGGCACTAGCGCTGGCCTCGGGTTTCACTGCCAAAGGCAGGATCGGTTGGGTGAGGCGCTGCTGCAATGCGGTGCAAAGGTCGTTGAAAGCCTTGGCCGAAGGCGTATTTCCTTGCAACACGGCAGGGCGGCCTACATCGCCTGCTTCCCGGATGCTCTGCACCAGGGGCACTTCCCCGAGGAAAGGCACTTGAAGTTCCTCCGCCAGCGCACGCGCGCCGCCCTTGCCGAAGATGTAATACTTGTTCTCCGGCAGCTCCTCCGGTGTGAACCAGGCCATGTTCTCCACGATGCCGAGCACGGGCACATTCACACTGGGCAGGCGGAACATGCCCACGCCCTTGCGTGCATCGGCGAGCGCCACGGGCTGCGGCGTGCTCACGATGATGGCGCCGGTGAGCGGCACGGCCTGTACGAGCGAGAGATGGATATCGCCGGTGCCGGGCGGAAGATCCACGAGCAGCAGATCGAGCTCGCCCCAATCGGCGTCCTTGAAGAGTTGTTCGAGCGCCTTGCTGGCCATGGGCCCACGCCATACAATGGCCTGGTCCTGCGCGGCGAAGAAACCGATGCTGAGCAATTTGACGCCATGGCTTTCCACCGGCACGATCATCGCCTTGCCGTCCACATCGCGCGTGCGGGGCCGTTCATGCACCACATCGAACATCAGCGGCATGCTGGGGCCGTGGATGTCGGCGTCCACCAAGCCCACCTTCCAACCGCGCAGCGCGAGACCTGCTGCCAGGTTGGCCGTCACGGTGCTCTTACCCACACCGCCTTTGCCACTTGCCACGGCCACGATATGCTTCACATGCGGCAGCACCTTGCGCAGGGTGCCGCGCTCACCGCTCAGCGGGGTCACGTTCACCACGACGTTCACCTCCTTGCCCAAGGCCTGCTGAAGATTGAAGACCACGGCCTCCTCCATGCGCTTGCGGCTGTGCATGGCGGGATTGCTCACCTCCACGTGCACATGCACGGTGATCGGTTCACCCGCCTTAGCCTCGTGCGGCGGCGGGTCGATCACCACCTCGCGCACGAGGTCGAGCGCCACGATGTCCTTCTTCAGATCCGGCTCGATGATGCGCGACAGCGCGGCGTGGATGGCTTCCTGGGTGATGGGCATGGCTGAAGGGGACGCGAAAGTAGGCCCAGGAACGGTGTCGGTCCCATTCGCATGCTTGTCCGAAAAGAACGCATGCGGATGGACAGACGTTTCTCAGCCCCCTCGCTCCGCGCTGCCGTTCCCCGGGATCGGCACCTCCGCTCCGGCATCCTTCAGCAACCAGAGCTGCGCGATGGAGGGGTCGTCGAAGAAGCCGACGGTCGCGGTGCCCATAGGGATGGTGTTCACCATGTTATCCACGGCCATGACGTTCAGCCCATCCGTGCTGCTTACTATGGCGATGCGCAACAGACCAGCCTGGATGAGCGATGGGATCACCTCCTTCTCGCTCCAGGAACGGTCCGCGAACAGGATGGGGCCCATCTGGCGGGCATCGCTGAGGAAGTACTTCAAACGGTGGTCCTTCACCGCGCTGAGCACGGCGAGCGAAGGTGCGCGGTAGGCTTCACCGGCCGCATGGCCCTTCCAAATGAGGCGGACCAATTGCTGCTGCGGGTATACCTCTACCTGCGCCTGTTCGTTGGTGAATGTGATCCGCGCTTCCATGATGAAGAAGATCTGGCCGCTGAAAGATAGACCGTCAAGAAGAAGATCGATGCATCCACGGTGGCTTTTAGCCAATAAGCTCGCACAGATCCCCCACAAAAAGGTGATCACAGTCCCAACCCCACCATCGGGTCCCAGAACTTCTTCTTGAAGTCGACCACCTGGTCCTTCTTCACCTGTACGCCCTCCTTCTTCAGCAGATCGGCCATGCGGGTGGGCGTGGCGAAGTGATGCTTGCCTGTGAGCAGGCCGGCGCTGTTCACTACGCGATGGGCGGGCACGGACGGCTTCACCACATGCGCGTTGTTCATGCAGTAGCCCACCAGTCGCGCACTGCGCGCCGCACCGATGTAGCGCGCGATGGCACCGTAGCTGGTCACGCGGCCCTTCGGCACTTTCCGCACCACGTCCATCACGTCGCCGAAGAAGTCGCGCTCCTGAACGGCGCCATCGCGGATCTGCTTCTTCTGCTTCGCCTTCGGGGCTTTCTTCTTTGTCATGCTTCGTTCACCGCAGCCTGAAGGGTGAAGGTGAGGTCAAAGTGCGTCCTGGTCGAGCCAGCCTTCCTTCACGAGCAGGGCGCGTGTCAATGCCTGCCGCTTGCTAACATCCGCATCGCCGTGCATGTCGATGTTCGTGGCGAAGTAGGCTGTGCGGCCGCCGCGTTCCACCCAGCCCACATACCAACCGTATTGCTCTTCCACGCGGATGGCCCAGCCTGTTTTTCCGCGGATGCGCCACGTGGCCGTGCTGTCGCCGGGCAGGATGCGCTTCACGATGCGCTGGTACGTGGGATCGAAAGGCAGATGCTCCTCGTTCAACTTCTGCATGAAGTACACCTGCTGCAAGGGCGTGATGCGCAAGCCACCCTGCAACCAGAAAAGGTGGATGGAGTCACCCATCACGGCGTTCCCATAGTGGACCGTATCGAGCCAGTGCTGCATCTGTACCGCACCAGCGCGACGCGCGGCCTGCTGATACCAGGGCACGCAACTCCGTTCGATCGCCGTGATCATATCCATGTCCTCGTTCCACTGCGGTCGCCGCGGAATGCCGTCCCAAGGAATGAGGGTATGCTCATCGGCCACGGCACCCGTCTGCAAAGCGACAAGCGAATTGAACACCTTGAAGGTGGAAGCCGGAAGGAAGCCTTTGTTCGCACGAACGCTATCCGAGCATTCCAGTTTGAAGCTGTCAGGCTCCCACAGCACGAAGACGCCGGTGTTGCCGCTGTCCGCGATGAGTTGCGCCCAATCCGCGCGGTATTCCAATATCGCGCTGGAACCCACCGTGGCAGTGGGGTTCAAGCCATCGCACGAAGTGAGAAGCACTGGTACGGCGAGCAGAAGTGCACGCATGTGGAAGAGGATCACGCTAAAGCGAAACGAACGTAATGGATCTTCCGGCCTTCTTCCAGCCACATCTGTTCGTAGTAGGTCCGGATGTTCAGCACCTCCTGCTCGGTCGGTTCTACGCGGTTCACTAGTTCCGCATAAACGTCCGCACTACTCTCCAACAGGGGCAGCTTGTGTTCTTCGATCTGCTCGAGGGTATACTCGTACAGCAAGGGGCTGTCCGTCTTGAGATGGATGAGCCCGCCGGGCTTCAGCACCTGACGATATCGCTCCAGGAAGAGTGGACTGGTAAGCCGCTTGCGCGCCTTTCCTATCTGCGGATCGGAGAAGGTGAGCCAGATCTCGTCCACTTCGTGCGGACCGAAGCACTGGAGCAGATGATCTACATGCGTCCGCAGAAAGGCCACGTTGGTGAGGCCCTGATCGATGGAATTCCGCGCACCGCGCCAGATCCGCGCCCCTTTGATATCCACGCCGAGGAAGTTCCGTTCCGGATGTAATCGCGCCAGACCGAGCGTGTACTCGCCGCGACCGCAACCCAATTCCAACACGAGGGGTGCCTCCCGCTTGAATTGATCGCTGTTCCACCGGCCTTTCAGTGGAAAACCACCGGCGATGAGCGAGCCGAAGGTGGGCTGCACCACATGCGGGAACGTCGCGTTCTCCTCGAAACGGCTCAGCTTGTTCTTACCCATGGATCAGGTGGCCGGAGCAGGGGCAGGGGCAGGCGAGACGATCCTCTTGCCTCCTGCGCCTGCCCCTGCCTCCTGAACAAGCCGCGAAAGTAGGTTGATCGGGATGTGGAGAACGAGGTATGATCTTGCACCAGCGTAACGAACGCTTCACGAGGCGCAGCGGACATTCGCAGATCATGCAACAGCTCTCCGGCGCACGGATCCTGGTAGCCCCGCTCGATTGGGGCCTGGGTCACGCGGCCCGTTGTGTGCCGATCGTACAGGCCTTGCTCGAACGCGGCGCGGTCCCCGTACTCGGCGCCGATGCCGGACCGCTCGCCCTATTGCGCGGGGAATTCCCGAGCCTTGCTCATGTGCGCATCCCCGGCGTGCAGGTGCGCTATGCGAAGGGAAGGAGCCAGTTGTGGAGCATGGCCCGTCAATTCCCCGCGATGGTGAATAGCGTGAGAGCCGAAAAGGCGTTGTTCGATCGGTTGCGACAGCAGTTGCGCCTGGACGCGGTGATCAGCGACCAGCGTTTCGGGATCCGTTCGGCGGAACTGCCCAGCATATTGATCACGCATCAGGTCTTTCCCTTCACACCCTTCGCGCAAGGCGCACTGCGCAAGTTGAACCTGCGACATATCGCGCGCTTCGACCGCTGCTGGGTGATGGATGAGGCCGCATCGCCGGGTCTGGCAGGCGAGCTCTCGCACGGTCCTTCGCTCCCATCGAACGCGCGGTACATCGGTCCCATCAGCCGGTTCGTACCGGAAGGCGCTTCGAGCCAGGTACCAAGGCACCGTATTGTGGCCGTGATCAGCGGGCCCGAGCCACAACGCACCCTGCTCGAAGGGATCCTGTTGGACCAACTGCGAGACATCGAGGGGCGCCACTTGTTGGTGCAGGGCCTCCCCGCACAACCGGTCGATCGCCAGAGCGGCAATGTCCGCGTGGTCAGCCACCTCGCCGGAGAGGCACTGCGCAAAGCCCTGCTCGGTGCGGACCTGATCGTATCGCGCAGCGGATACACCACGCTGATGGACCTCGCCGCCATCGGCCGATCCGCGCTCATCATACCCACCCCCGGCCAACAGGAACAGGAATACTTGGGGCGGCTGCACCTGCGCTCCGGGCGCTTCCTGGTGCAACAGCAACAGGACATCGATCTGCGGGCAGCGCTCACCATGGACCCCATGCACGCAGCACCGGCTCCGGGATCCTCGCTGCTATCGGAGGCCTTTGACGATCTCTCTTCGCTGCTGGCGCGTTAGAGCCTGTTCTTGGTCTCTTGAATGATGGGCCCCGAGACTATTTTTTGCCGAGGCGAAGCCGGAAAATTTCCGCGTAGCGGTGACTACGGGGACATTTTCCGGGGAAGCATCGGCGGAAAAGAGGCCGGAGCGCGCATTTGAAGAGATCATGAACAGGCTCTTAGCCCCGTCCCGCTACATTTGGTCGGCATGCGAAAGATCCACTTCAGCGTCCTGCTCGTCTTCTGCGGTCCGTTCTTCTGCCTCGGGCAAGAGGATCTGGACCGGAAGCTCGCCGAACTGCTTCAGGAGCAGAACCAGTTGCATAAGCAGGAAGAGGCGCTGAAGGGACCGATCGAACAGACCCGGTTGGCGGTGCTGCGGCGGGATCTGCATTTGTGGGGCCTGCCCGCCCTAGCCTCCGGCGATGTGCTGATCGAACATCCTGGTCACATGCTCGTGTACAACGAAGTCCACGAGCTACCCAAGTGGACCGCGCATATCGCGAGCACCGAGCTGATCACGGGAAACCTGGCGCGCATCGACACTTTCCTTATGGATACGAAAGTGTCCTCTGGAACTTCCACCGTGGAGGATTATTGGAACAGCGGCTTCGACCGCGGCCACATGGTGCCGAGTGCGGACATGCGCTGGAGCCTGGAGGCCTTAACGGCCACCTATCTCTACAGCAATGTCGCACCACAGCGGCCGGAGTTCAATCGGGGGTCGTGGGGCGAACTGGAGGATTGGGTACGCCGGACCGTGCGGTACGGCAACGAAAGAGTGTTCGTGGTCACGGGACCGGTGCTCACGGCGAACCTTCCGAAGATGACCAACCCCGGTCACAAGAACGAAGTGAGCGTTCCGGAGCTGTACTACAAAGTGCTCGCCGACCTGGACGGGCCGGAGCACAAGGCGATCGCCTTCGTGATGAAGAACGGAGTGAACGAATACCCGACCATCACTTACGCGGTGCCGATCGATAGCGTGGAACACCTCACGGGCCTCGACTTCTTCCCCGCGCTGGACGATGCGGAAGAAGCGAAGCTGGAAGCGCAGCGCGATCCTCAAGCCTGGTACCACCCGGGCGATCCGTTCTTCGGCGAAGTGGAACCCCTGAAGGCACCACTTCCCAAAGGAATGTTCAACACCACCCAGGCGAAGTACCATGTAGGCAATTCCGTCACCGTTTGCGGTACCGTTGTCAGCACGCGCCGCACGGCCAAGGCCAACGCCATCTACCTGAACCTGGACCGCGTGCATCCCCACCAGGATTTCTACGTCACCGTGTGGGACAGCAACGGCCCCAACTTCCACTACGACCCGGAGACGGAGCTGGTGAACAAAAAAGTCTGCGTCACCGGGAAAGTCACGCTCTACGATGACATCCCGCGCATGAGCATCAACAATGAGAACGAGTTGATGCTTTGGGAGGACGCGGTGCGGAAATAGGCGCTCCCCTCGGCCCGGATCCGGGGCACCTGCTATCTTGACCGCTCAAGGACAATGCCCCGGATACCGCACGCTCAAGGCGCCGGAGCCAAGGCTCGGTCGCACGTCCGAAGGATCACCATGAACAACGCCTATCTCCTCGCGTCCATCGCCCTATGCCTCGCCGGGTGCACGTCGGATCCCGGCCCGGCCGAGGGTACCGCTTCGGCCCCCGCTCCAGAACGACCAGCACCCTTGTTCGTGGCCCTCACCGCCGAACGCAGCGGCATCTCGCTGGTCAATACGGTGCCCGAGGACGAGGAACGGAACCACTACAACTACGAGTACATCTACAACGGCGGTGGCGTGGCGGTGGGCGACGTCAACAACGATGGGCTGGCCGATCTCTACTTCACCGGTAACCAGGTACCGGACCGTCTGTATCTGAACAAAGGCGGGCTCAAGTTCGAGGATGCCTCAGCCTCCGCCTTGCCAAAAGAAGAATTCCACGGGTGGCACGCGGGCGTGACCATGGCCGACGTGAACAGCGACGGGTGGTTGGATATCTACGTGTGCCGCAGCGGTTGGTACCGCGATCCCGCCAAGCGGACCAACTTGCTTTACATGAACAAGGGCGATGGCACCTTCACCGAGGAAGCCGCGGAGCGAGGCCTTGCTGATACCACACGCAGTACGCAGGCCCTCTTCTTCGATCACGACCTCGACGGCGACCTCGATGTGTACGTGGTGA
>JAGNSU010000130.1 GCA_017987895.1 Flavobacteriales bacterium
CTCGCGCTCTCCGAAGCCGGTGACGACCCCCTCGCGGCCGTGGTGCCGGGTATCGATAGTGTAGCCTTCACGCCCGATCAAGTCCTCTACAAGCGTGTGGATTCGCTCGGCTACTTCCCGGTGTTCGTGAACAGTACAAATGAGGACAGCGCGCGCTTCCGGCTGGTCTTCTCGAACGTGGGCAGCGGCCGGGGGGATTACCTCCAGCAGTCGTTCACCCCGAACGGCAGGGTCTATCGTTGGGTGGCTCCCGATACCGTGAACGGTTCGATCGTGCAGCGCGGGGACCATGCTCCTGTGCGCGTGTTGATCGCCCCGCGCTCACAACAAGTCGTGGCCTTGGGTTTCGACCACAATACGATCGGCGGCTTGCGCACCACGAGCGAGGTGGCCTTCAGTCAATACGACCTGAACACCTTCAGCGCGAAGGACGAAGGGGACGATCAAGGATTCGCCGCGCGCACACGATTGGACCAAGCCCTAGGCATCAGCCGCAAGGACAGCACGTGGGCGATCGAACTGGGCCTGGAAGGCGAGGGTGTTACGCGGACCTTCAAGCCTGCGGAACGCTATCGGCCCGTGGAATTCGAACGGAACTGGAACGCGCTGAACGTTCCCTTGGATGGCGACCAATTGTTAGCGACAACGAGCGTTGGCCTGCGCGCGGGCAAGGCGGGGCGCGTGCGCTATGCGGCGAACACTTTCCAAGTGCGGGACCGCTACAGCGGTTGGAAGCATGACCTGATCAGCGATCTGCATCCCGGGCGTATGGACATCACCGGCACCGCGAGTTTGCTTTTGACGACCGATCCCACGCGGACCGAATTCCTGCGGCACAAAGCGCGGCTCGCGCGACGTATGCGTTGGATCACCATAGGCGTGCAGGACGAACATGAGCGCAACCGTTTTCTGCCGGACAGCGGATCGGCGTTGCGCATCGGCAGCTATCAGTTCCATGATTGGGAGGCTTTCGTACAAAGCCCGGACACTTTCAAAACCACCTACCGGCTGGGCGGTGGACAACGCATCGACAAGGGCCTTCGCGAAGGCGGATTGGCACGCAGCACAGTGGCCACGACGGGTACCGCAGCATTGGGACTGGGGCGCGACCCCCGCCACAAACTGGCCACCACCTTCACTTACCGGCAACTGCGCATCGTGGACAGTACCCTCACCGCGCAACGACCGGAAGACACCTATTTGATGCGCGTCGACCATGACCTGACAATGGGAAAAGGTGTGGCGGTGTGGAATATGTTCTATGAGTTCGGGTCGGGCCTCGAACAGCGTCGTGAGTTCATATATGTGCAGGTACCTGCGGGGCAGGGGCTGTATGTGTGGATCGACTACAACGGGGACGGGGTGAAGGAGCTGAACGAGTTCGAACTGGCCAACTTCAGTTACGAAGCGGACCATATCCGTGTGTTCGTGCCGACCAATGACTACGTCAGGGCGTTCTCCAACCAATTGAGCGCTTCACTGGACCTGCGTCCATCGGTGAAGTGGGGCCAGGCCAGGGGCTGGCGCGGTTTCATAGCCCGGTTCTCCGATCTCACTTCCTTCCGGAGCGATCGCAAGACCAGCACCACCGAGTTGGCACAGGCATTGGACCCGTTCCGCGCGGATCCGACCGATACGCTTCTCACCGCGTTCTCTTCTTCCCTGCGCAACACCCTGTTCTATGATCGCACCAGTCCCAAGTGGAGCGTGGACCACACCTACCAGGATGATCGGAACAAGACGCTCTTGTTGAACGGCTTCGAATCACGTGTCCGCGAACTGAACCAGGTACGGATCCGGTGGAACACCACGCAGCAATGGACCGCGGATGTCGAATCGGAGTTGGGGCGCGTGGCCAGTGCGTCCGATCTGATAAGCGGTCGCACCTACAACATCCAGCAGGTCTCCTCGAAACCACGTGTCACCTGGCGGCCGAACACCGACTTCCGCACGGCGCTGTCCTACAAGTACAATGAGAAGAAGAACGCCAGGGAACTCGGGGGCGAATTCGCCGTAGTGCAGGACCTGGGCTTGGAAGTTCGCTGGAACACCGCCGGCAAAGGCAGCATACAAGCGAACGGGAACTGGGTGGAGATCCGGTACAATGGCGATCCCAACACCTCCCTGGGCAATGAGATGCTGAGCAGCTTGAAAGTGGGGACGAACGTGACCTGGAGCGTGGTCGTTCAGCGCAAGCTGAGCCAGAACCTCCAAGTGGACCTCACCTACAACGGTCGGCAGAGCGAAGGCACCCCGATAGTACACGTGGGTGGGGCGCAGATCCGGGCCTTCTTCTGAGCGGGAACAACCGCTGGGATCCCCATGAAGAGGAACGAGGGACGCAGCGGAATACCCCTGTGCCCCTCGCTATGTCGGCGGATGATCCGGCTACTTCAGATCGAACTTGGTCTGGCTCACTTTGCTGCCAGCCTCGTATAGTTCCACGATGTACTGCCCGGTGGCCATATCCCCGCTGGCGGTCCAGAACATGCAGGCGTCCACAGGCACGTTCTGGTAGTTCACCTCCCGCTTCACGCTGAACTCACCCTCCACCCCTTCGAATTGGAACCTGTTGTCGGTTTCGCTGGCGGGCAGCACCTTTCCGTCCGGGCTGATCACGCGCATATAGATCGTCTTGTCACCCGAACGGGTCACCCGGTTCTCCCCTAGCGTGAAGCAGCACTTCACCATCTGGGCCTTCTTCGCCCGGTCGGTGTCCACCTGTTTGCCGTTGTTCCGGAGCTGAACCGCACTCGCCGTGATGGTGGTGGTGCTGAGCACCGAGCCCTTGGCGATCAAGCTCTGCTGTTCGGCACTGGTCTGCTCCAGCGCGGCCTTCTGCCCCTGCACCTCACCCAGTTCCTGGGTCAGATTGGCCTTGTCCGCGGTTAGCTGCAGGTTGGCTTGGTTGAGCGAATCGATGGTGGCCACGTAGCCCTTCATGATCCGGCGCAGGGTCTCTGCTTCCTTCTGCGCTTTGGCCAGGCTGTATTTGCCGGATTTGACCTGTTCCAGGAGCCCTTCGATCTGCTGTTTCTGCGCGTCCATCTCCACGGTGAGCTGCTCGTTCTCCGTCTCCAACGTATCATATTGGGCGAGCATATCCTCCAACATACGCGTAACGTTCTCCTTCTCGCTGGTCACCTTCACCACTTCCCCTTGGGTGGTCTCTTCTTGCCGCTTGCTCTGCATCAAGAGGTAGAGCATCACCACGTTGCTTATCAACAGAAGCACCACCAGGGCCAACAAGGCGGTGTTCGAACGGGGTTTGCGTGGCTCGATGGGAGCGGTGGGCTGGGTCATGCGGGTGCGGGTGGGTAGGAAATGACGAATACCGCGGCTAAATTACCCCGGGCCAACGGGCGGCTTGACGCTTGTTCGACCAATTTTCAACAATGACGCCTTCGCGGCACAGGACCATCGACGGACCGGTGGAATGGCTCGGCGATCTGGTCGGGCTCTTTCTACCGCGCCGTTGCGCCGCTTGCGACCGGCCGCTGACCCGTTCGGAAACGAGCCTGTGCTTGGGCTGCCTGAACGATCTACCACGGCTGCGGCTCCACCAGGAGCCCGGGAACCGTGTGGAGCGCCTTTTCTGGGGCAAGGTCCCGGTGGAGGCCGCAGCAGCATTGCTCCAGTTCAATCGAAGTGGCAAGGTGCAACGCATGTTACATCGGTTGAAATACACCGGCGACAGGACCGTTGGCCTGGAACTGGGTCGCATGATGGCCGAGACCCTCCAGAGCTCTGAGCGCTTCAGGACACTTGACACCATTCTTGCCGTTCCATTGCATCCAAGCCGGTTGCGCCAACGGGGCTTCAACCAGAGCCAAGTGCTGGTGGACGGGTTCCGCGAAGTGTGGCCACTGCGATCGATGCACCAAAGCCTGATGCGTGTGACCCGCACCACCACACAAACCCACAAAGGACGCTGGGACCGTTGGACGAACGTGAAGGAGGCCTTCGATCTTGTTTCTCCCGAGGTGCTGGCAGGGGCGCATGTGCTCGTGGTGGACGATGTGGTGACCACCGGCGCTACCCTGGAAGGATGCATCCGTGCGCTTACCTCAGCGCAAGGTCTGCGGGTGAGCGTATGCACAGCGGCCACCGCTTGAGCCGGATACCTTTGTCGTCCAGCCCGCCCCCATGGCCGAAACTCTTACGCTTCCTGAAACTCGGGACCGGATCAGTCTCTACAGTGCATTGCTGCCGCAACTCCGGGAATTGCTCAGCGACGAGCGTGATCCCGTGGCGGCCATGGCGAATGTGAGCGCCGCACTGAAGGAAACCTTCGGCTGGCATTGGGTAGGCTTCTACCGCGTGCAAGGCGCGGAACTTGTACTGGGTCCCTTCCAAGGCCCTGTGGCCTGTATGCGCATCGGGCACGGCAAGGGCGTTTGCGGCCGGGCATGGCAGGAGGAACGGACATTGGTGGTGCCGGATGTGGAGAAATTCCCAGGGCATATCGCCTGTAGCCCCTTAAGCAGGTCGGAGATCGTGGTCCCGCTCCGGGACCGTCAGGGCCACATCGCAGCCGTTCTGGACGTGGACAGCGAACTGCCGGACGATTTCGGCCAGGTGGACGCGCACGCCCTAGGGCAGGTAGGGGCCCTCTTGGAACCCCTCTTCGAATGAAGGCCATCGGCCTGGTCCCCTTCATCGCGCTCTTGACCGCCTGTGCCCAGGTGCGCGACCCAACAGGTGGGCCCAAGGACGCGACATCCCCGCTATTACTGAACTGCCAACCCGCGAACGGCACCACGGGCTTCACCGGAACACGGATCATACTGGCGTTCGACGAGCGCATCCGCTTGGATCGGGTGCGCAACAACCTGCTTATCTCTCCCCCCCTTGAGCATCTGCCGGAAGTGCGCCAGGTGGGGGCCGATCGGGTAGTGCTGGACCTGACCGGACCGCTCAGCCCCAACACGACGTATGTGTTCAACTTCGGCGATGCGGTGGTCGATCTCGCAGAGGGGAACCCGGTCAAGGACCTGAGCGTGGTGCTCTCCACCGGCGACCATATCGACAGCCTGACCCTCAGAGGCATTGTACGCAATGCATATTCCGGTGCGGCGGAGAAAGGTGTGAGCGTATTGCTCTACGTCCAAGAGGATACCGCAGCGTTCAAGAGCGGTCGCCCGATCCGTTCCGCTCGCACAGCGGAGGATGGCACTTACCGCCTCCCCTATCTCGCCGAAGGCAACTACCTGATCCGTGCATTGCGTGATCAGAACGGGGATCACCGGTACGACCTGCCGAACGAGGACATCGGTTTTCTCCCCGCACCGGTCGAAGTAGCTCCAGGGGATACCGCCTCGCTACCTCCGTTGGAAATGTTCCGGGAACTGAGCGCTTCCCAACAGCTATTGACCTACAGCGTACTACCAGACCGCGCATTGGAGCTGGTCCTCAGCCGGCCTGCGGACAGTTTGCGACTGATCCCACTGGGGGATGGGGCCCATCCGTCCTGGACGTTCGAGATCTCCTCCGGGCGGGATAGTGCATTGGCCTGGCCCAGCGACACCACCTTGCTCAATGGGCAAGCGCTGATGCTCGTCGACGGCTCTGCGCCAGTGGATACCTTGACCTATCGCGTCACGGGAACGATGCCCTTCCAACTCGGGGTCCAAGCGCTGGACGCCGATGCGCGCGGAGTACCGCTCCATGTGAGCCGTCCGGTGGCCCGGGTCGATCCAGGCCGGGTGGAGATCGTCGGTGATACGGCTCCCATCGACCGGGATATCACGCTGGAAGTGGACAGCACGGACCACCGGTTGGTATGGCTGAAGGTGCCGACCGGTACCCAACCTCCCGGCAAGGTGCGCGTACTTCCCAAAGCACTGAAGGACATCTATGGTGGCTGGAACGATTCATTGATCGTGGAACCGACCGGGCCGGATCCCAAAACCTTCGGAACGGTGACGGTGGACCTTCAAAAGGAACAAAGAGGAACAGCACTATTGCTCTTGTTGGACGGTCAAGGGCGGGAAGTGCGCAGGAGCCACCTGGGGATAGGGTCTCGTCGATGGGTTTGGGAAAGGGTACCCCCTGGTTCTTACCGGGTCCGCATGATCCTCGACACCAACGGGAACGGGCGGTGGGACACAGGCTCTTTGCGGCAGGACAACCTCCCGGAGCAGGTCCTGCACTATCCGGATCCGGTGCAGGTGCGTGCGGCCTGGGAGATCGGCCTGGAATGGGAGGTAAGTGGTCCTTAAAGCCTGTTCGGGATCTCTTAGAACGGAGCCTAGCGACCATCTTTTTGCGAACTTGGCAACGGCCGTGCGAGTGATCGCGTCTCCTACTCGATCCGAGGCCTCTTGCGGAACCTACCCCGTGTGCGAGGAACTTGAACTTACTGAACGACCTTTGGACCTGAAAGCCCTACCGACCATGCTGCGACCCACCGTCCTTTCCCTTCTGCTGGCTTTGTTGGTGAGCGACCAAGCAAGCGGGCAAGGTGTAGTGCCCACCATGGGCAAGGAGTTCTGGCTGGGATACATGCAGAACTACCAGGGCAATCCGGTACAGAGCCTGGATGTGTTCATCAGCGCACCCGTAGGCACCACCGGGCTCGTCACAATGCCTTTGGTGGGTTGGTCACAGGCCTTTGTGGTGGTGCCCAACGTGACCACTACCGTCACCATTCCGATCGCGACGGCGATGCACTATCAATCGGACGTCATCGACAACAAGTCGGTATTGATCCAGACCCAGGACACCGTGGCGGTTTTCGCGATCAATTTTGAGCAATACACCGCCGATGGTACCACGGTGTACCCGATCCAATCGCTCGGCAACGAATATCGGATCCATGCTTACTACGGGCTGAACGGTGTGGGCGGTCTCTCGTCCGAGTTCCTTATCGTGGCCACCCAAGACGATACCCAGGTGGAGATCACCACCACCGCCACCACCGAAGGGGGCCATGCGGCGGGTGTACCTTGGATCGTGGACCTGGATTCGGCCGAGACCTACCAAGTGAAAGCACTGAACACAGCGGACGATTTCACCGGAAGTACCATCATCGCCACCCAGCAGAGCGGCAGTTGTAGACCCTTCGCGGTGTTTTCCGGATCGGTATGTACGAATATACCGAACGGCTGTTATGCCTGCGATCACATTTGCGAGCAGAACCTGCCGCGCAACGTCTGGGGCACCAAGTACTACTCAGTTCCCTTCTCTACCACCACGGGCTACACATACCGCATACTGGCCGATGTGAACGGCACGGTAGTGACCGTGAACGGCGGCGCGCCCATCAACCTGAACGCGGGCCAGTTCACCGAGGTCAATTTCTATGGCCAGCCGGCCTGTTTCGAGGGCAATGTTCCTTTTAGCGTGGCCCAGCTGATGGAAGGCATCACCTGCTCGGCGAACGGCGATCCGGCGCTGCTGATCCTGAACGCTGAAGAGCAGAAGATCGATAACATCACTTTCAGCACGGTTTCGTCCACCGTGATCACCAACCACTACCTCAATATCATCACCGAGACGGCCAACGTCAACCAGGTCTCATTGGATGGGACCCTAGTGCCGGCCGCATCCTTTACCGCTTACCCCGCGTGTGCCACGCAGGCCTATGCGGCCGTGCCGCTCACGCAAGGCAGTCACACCCTTACCTGCCCAGGTGGGCTCTCGGCCTATGTCTACGGCATGGGGAGCGCGGAAAGCTATGCCTACTCGGTGGGCTCGTTCACGCCGGTGCCCCCGCTGAACATCGACTCGGTGTTCTGTGGATTGGACAGCACGGGAACGTTGACGCTCGCACCGCCAAGCCCCATCTTCAACCCTTTCTGGACGGTGATCACCGATCCTTCGGACACGCTCCACTACGGCCTTTCCTACACCTTCACCCCGCCGGGTAGCAATGTGTACGTGGTAACCGGCTACGAGAACCTGAGCCAGTGCGAGGAACAGTATTTCTTCAGCGTGGAGATCGACGATCCACCATTGCTCACGCCTTCGGCGAACGGCGTACCCTCACCAGCCACGATCACCATTTGCAGTTTCGAAACGGTGCAACTGGACGTGCTTGTGGACCCTCCCGGCACCTATCTGTACAACTGGTGGCCCGACCCGCAATTGAACGATGGCAGCCTACAGAACCCGATCGCCACGCCGACCCAAAGCGGTTGGTTCTATGTGAGTGTGAGCACGTTGAACGGTTGTGCGGTGAGCGTGGACAGCGTGTACATCGACGTGATCATGGGGGATGTCCTGGTCTATGAAGCGAACACCGAGAAGGATGCACTTTGCCTGGGTGATTCCTCGCAACTGACGCTCGACGTACACCAGATCCTGATGCAGGATGAACTGGACGTGGTACCCGGAGCGATCTGGGACAATATCCAAGGCGGCATCATCAGCAACAACTGCGGCTCGGTCTTCGGCAATGCCCTTTGGTTCGATGGTGCGAACCCGAGACAGGCGAGCACCGTGGCGATGAACGTATTGAACGGTGGTAGCGTGAGCTTCGCGATCAAGATCGGCGCGAGCGCACCGCCCTGCGATGATGCGGACCCCGGGGAGGATGTAGTACTGGAATACTCGATCAACGGGGGGGGCAGTTGGGTCCCTATCACTACCTACTGGGAGTATCTGTACCCCACTTTCAGTACCATCGTGGAGCCAATTCCGCTGGCGGCACAGACCGCTGCGACCATGTTCCGTTGGCGCCAACTGAACAGCAGCGGCCCCGGCAACGACAACTGGAGCCTGGACAATATCGCTATCGCGGCGGCCAACCCAGCGGGTATCTCCTTCAACTGGTCGCCACCCGCCACCCTCAGTGCTGCGAACGTGCAGGACCCGATGGCCTATCCAACGACCACCGGCTGGTACTACGTGCAGAGCATCGATGCGAACACCACGTGCAGCTATCAGGACTCCGTGTACATCGAAGTAGGTGCGCCGTTCAGCATCACCATGACGCCTGACACGACGATCTGCGATCTGGCCGGCATCCAGTTGCAAGCCGTTCCGAGCTCGGGCACCAACCATACCTGGCTATGGACGCCCAACAACGGTACGTTGAACGCGACCTTCATCGAGGACCCCATCGCCACGCCGGTAACCACCACGGAGTACTTCGTTACCGTGACCACCGGACAAGGGTGCGTGGCCAGCGATAGTGTCACGATCACTGTGAACCAGCTCCTCGGGCTTACCATCACCACCACGGACGATGACCTCTGCCAGGGCGAAAGCACCTTG
>JAGNSU010000003.1 GCA_017987895.1 Flavobacteriales bacterium
AGGGTCTGCAATGGGAACGCTCGCGCGATAGCCTGCGGATCTCCTTCGGTGAATTCCCGCGCCGTGTGATCATCGTGCGCGACCCCATCTTCATCAAGAGCTTCGTGCTGCGCATGCGCTACAGCGGTCGCCAGGGCCTCTATGATCGGCTGTTGGCCATCGCGCGCAGTGGCCCGGTGCTCTTCTTCCTCGCGGTGGCGGCGCTGATGGTGGGCGGCTATCTCTGGTTGCTGCCTTTGGCGGCGGAAGGATTGGCGATGGTGCTGCCGCGCACATTGGACCGCGAACTGGGCGAAGCGGCGTACTCCTCGATGGCGATGACACTGGAAGAGGACTCCGCGCGTACGATCGCGTTGCAGGAGTTCGGCGATGCGTTGCATCTCAGTGATGAGGACTCGCTCATCTTCCATGTGGTGAAGGACGACCAAGTGAACGCCTTCGCATTGCCCGGCGGACATATCGTGGTGTTCACCGGCATCCTGGAAAAGATGGACCAGCCCGGCGAACTAGCTGCTCTGCTCGCGCACGAGGGCACCCACGTGGCCGAGCGGCACAGCACACGCATGCTGATGCGGCAACTCGCCAGCTATGTGTTCATCAGCATGCTGATCGGCGATGCGAGCGCGATCGTAGCCGTAGTGGCCGAGAACGCGGATAACATCCGCAATCTGTCGTACACACGCGGTCTGGAGGAGGATGCCGACCGGCACGGCATGGAACGTATGCACGCGCGCGGTGTCGATCCACAAGGCATGGTGGAGCTGCTGAAGTTGCTTGACGAAGAAGCGATGGATATGCCGCAGGCCATGCAGTTCCTGAGCAGCCATCCGCTCACGCAGGACCGTATCTCCACCGCCGAAGCTGAGGTAAGCAAGCTTGGCCCTATTATCGTCGCCCCGCTGGATCTCGCACCGCTGTTCACCACGGTGCGCGGCGACAAATGAGCGCGACAGCTCAGCGCGCCTCCCACATCCCCGCCTCGATGATCTCCACGCAATGGCGGTCGGGATCGCGGAAGTAGAAGCTGCGATGGCCATGCTTCCAGACGTGATCATGCTCGATCACGATCCCTGCGTCAGCGACGAACGCGCGCCAGGCGTCATAATGCTCGCGTGACGTTTCGAAGGCGAAGTGCAGTTCGCCTGCACCGAAGTGACGGGGAAGGCCTACTTGTTCACCGGACAGGGCCGCATTGAAGCACAGCAGCACCGAGGAGCCCGCGCGGAAGAAGACGTGATCGCCGGGTTGATCGGGGAAGCAAGCCAGGCCGAGCGTGCCTTCATAGAACACGCGCGTCCGGGCGGTGTCGGACACGTAGAGACACGTTTCCTTGATCCCGATGAGCGGCGGGGCGGCCATGAGCTTACTTCACTGCGATCCCTAATTCCTTCAACTGGATGTCATCGATCCGGCTCGGCGCATCGATCATCACATCGCGGCCGGCGTTGTTCTTGGGGAAGGCAATGAACTCGCGGATATCGCTACGGCCTCCGAAGAGCGAGACCCAGCGATCAAAGCCGAAGGCCGCGCCGCCGTGTGGAGGTGCGCCGTATTCGAAGGCATCGAGGAGGAAGCCGAACTTGTAGCGTGCGTCCTCATCGGTGAAGCCGAGCACGCGGAACATGGCTTCTTGCATGCTGCGGTCATGGATGCGGATGCTGCCACCGCCGATCTCCGTGCCATTGATCACCAGGTCGTAGGCGTTCGCCTTCACCGCGCCGGGATCGCTTTCGAGCAAGTGCGCATGTTCGGGTATCGGTGAGGTGAACGGATGGTGCATCGCATGCCAGCGGCCGCTCTCCTCGTCCTTCTCCAACAGCGGGAAATCCACGACCCACAGGGGTTTGAAATTCCAGGGATCGCGCAAGCCGAGCAGGTCGCCCAAGTGGAGGCGCAGTTCGTTCATCGCCTTGCGCGTTCTGTTCGCTTCACCGGCCAGGATGCAGATCATGTCGCCTTTACGCATGCCGGTGGCTTCGGCCCATTTCCGCAATTGCTCCGGTGGATAGAACTTGTCCACGGTGCTCTTCATTCCTTCCTCCGCCCAGCGTACGAATACGATCCCGCTCGCACCGACCTGCGGACGCTTAACGAAGTCGATCAACGCGTCGGTCTGTTTGCGGCTCCAGTTCGCGGTGCCCGTGGGTTTGATCGCCAGTACGAGTTCAGCCTCATCGAAGACCTTGAAGCCATGGCCTTGCACCAGCGTGGTCAACTCCACGAACTTCATATCGAACCGTAGGTCCGGCTTGTCGCAGCCGTAGTCGCGCATGGCCTCATCGTAGCTCATGCGCAGGAAGGGTTCGTTGAACTCCCTGCCGAGGATCGCCTTGAACAAATGTTTGGCCATACCCTCGAACGTGTTCAGCACGTCGTCGCGTTCCACGAAGGCCATCTCGCAGTCGATCTGCGTGAACTCCGGCTGCCGATCGGCGCGCAGGTCCTCATCGCGGAAGCACTTCACGAGCTGGAAGTAGCGGTCGAAGCCGGCCACCATCAGCAATTGCTTGAAGGTCTGCGGGCTTTGCGGGAGCGCATAGAACTCACCCTGGCTCATACGGCTGGGCACCACGAAGTCGCGCGCACCTTCCGGGGTGCTCTTGATCAGCACCGGTGTTTCCACCTCAAGAAAATTCTGTCCGCTGAGATAGTTGCGCACCTCGATCGCCATGCGGTGGCGGAGTTCTATCCCCTTGCGCACCTGGTTGCGGCGGAGGTCGAGGTAGCGGTATTTCGCGCGCAGTTCTTCGCCGCCATCGGTCTCGTCCTCGATGGTGAAGGGAGGCGTCTTCGCGCTGTTCAGCACTTTCAGTTGCGAGCAGAAGATCTCCACTTCGCCGGTGGGCATATTGGCGTTCTTGCTCTGGCGTTCCACCACCTTGCCGGTCACCTGCACCACGAACTCGCGGCCGAGCGTGCGTGCGGTTTCGCGCAGCGTCGCATCGCTGTCGGTATTGAAAGTGAGTTGGGTGATGCCGTAGCGATCGCGCAGGTCCACGAAGGTCATGGCGCCCAGGTCGCGGGTGCGCTGCACCCATCCGGCGAGGGTAACGGTGGAACCGGCGTCGGCGAGGCGGAGAGCGCCACAGGTATGGGTGCGGAACATGCGGGAGGGGCGGAAGGAGCGCGAATTTAGGCGGATGCCTTTGGTACACGTTCCACAGCCGGATCAACCGGTGGTACCTGACCAAGCATCGTTCGCGCCACCTTGTGCCATCTTAGGGGAAAGCGGACCCATGATGACACGTCTCCTCTTCCTCTTCCTGCTGGTCACCTTGCCTTCGCTGAAGAGCACCGCGTGTTCCTGTTTCGGCCCGCCCACGTTCTGCGGTACGCTGGATCCACCCTATCCCAACCCGGAGTGGTGGATCCCAGACGCCGTGGTCCTCGGTGTGAAGGTGGGCGTGTTGGCCCATGGCATGGACGTGCGCATCCTACAGGTGTTCTCCGGTCCGGTGCAGGTGGATGACACCCTCCGCGTCTGGGGCGACACCGGCTTGCTCTGCCGCATGTACTGCGACACCTGGGAGGTGGGCGATACGGTGATCTGGGGCTTCCGGATCACCGACCAATTGGGTGGCGCGCTGGAGCAGCCTGATGACTATTTGATCTCCGTGTGCGGCACGTATTGGTTGGACTATACCGCAGGCGTTGTGAGCGGGCCGATCATCACCGAGAATGGAGAAACGATGACGCTTGCCGAATTCGAGACCTTGGTGAACGGATGCCTTTCCACGGGGATCCCGGAGGAACAGCCTGCCGATGTGCTCACTGTGCGGTATGAAGGTGGCGTTCCGATGATCTCTATGAGCGGTGTGCAAGGACAGGCGCATCTCGGCGTGTGGGATGCTTCCGGACGACGCGTGATCAGGAGGAGATGGGATGGGATGCCAATAGCGCTCGAGGGATTGGGATCCGGCGCCTACCTCGTTCGCGTGGAGCAGGAGTTGCGACAAGTGCAGCGGAAGGTGATCGTGCTGTAGATGTCGGCGTGCCGAAAGGACGGTCCTTCGTTAGGTTTGAGCGAACCCTCGAACCATGATCCGGCCCATCAACTCTCCCTTCACCCGTTTCGCGAAGAAGACCTCCACCTACACCGGCAGGCCGATCACCTTCATAATCGCCGTGCTGGTGATCGTGGTCTGGGCCGTCACCGGACCGATCTTCCGGTTCAGTGATACCTGGCAGTTGGTCATCAATACCAGCACCACGATCATCACCTTCTTGATGGTCTTCCTGATCCAGAACACCCAGAACAGGGACACCGAGGCCCTGCAGATCAAATTGGACGAGATCATCCGCGCGATCGGTACCGCCAACAACGCGTTGCTTGACTTGGAAGAGATGGACGACCAGGAATTGGACCGCATCCGGGAGGAGTACGCCGTGCTGGCGCGCAGGGAGCGCGAAAGCCGGAAGGAGTGACCCGTTCATCGTGGGCTGAACCAATGGTCACCGGCAAAGCAGCGAACACCGCTTCGCGGATGTCATTTCGCGGAACTGATAGACCGATGATGAGAAAAGCGATCGTCCTTCTGGCTGGCACGGCACTGCTACGCACCTCCACGCTCGCATGCGATTGTGCGATGCAACTCCCGTACACCTTCTGCGAAACCTTGTATCCCACGTGGGATACACCGCATGTGGTGGTGCTCGGCGTGAAGATCGAAGAGGTGTTCTACGGCATGCGGGTGAAGGTGCTGGAGGTCTTTGATGGTAGCACCACGGTGGGTGATACCCTGATGGTTTGGGGCGACAATGGCGCCTTGTGCCGTCACTACGCGGGAACATGGAACGTTGGCGATACGATCGTCTGGGGTTTCCACGAGACGGACTTCATGGGCAACTTCATCACGGCCGGTTTCCCACCGGACCTGGAACAGCCCGGCGACTATCACATCAGCAGTTGTGGGACTTACTGGCTGGGCTTCACCAACGGCATGATCACAGGGCCGATCGCGCCTGGTGTGACCAGCATTTCCGTTCCCGACTTCTGGCCCGCCATGACGGCTTGCGCGGAGAACAGCATTTCGGAGAACAACTTGGAGAACCCACTTCGTGTACTTGCCACGGAGGGTGGGCCCTGGTTATCCATGCGCACAAGCGGCTCGGTTGAACTGCGGGTCTTCGACACGTCCGGTCGTACCATGTTCGAACGTAACTGGAACGGCACCCCGCTACAGTTGAGCACGCCCGCAGGTGTCTACTTCGTGCTGGTGCAAGAGAGGGAGCGCCTCTGGATGAAGAAGGTGGTAGCGCCTTGAGGCTTCCAACTTCGCTCGTGCAGATCCATTGCGCTCGATCCTCGGCGATCAACAGCAAGGGATGGCCTTGCGCTCAGCCTTGGATCCAGCCTTGATGTAAACACATTCTGAACACCACGGACGCGATGAAGAGCACGAAGCCCGCGATCGCCAGATAGTTGTACGATGCGCGGCCTGTGGAGCGGACGGCCAGTAACCCCACGAGGCCGACGAAAAGTCCGGCTGTACCGACCGATTTGCTCGCATGGCCATCGAGCAGGTCGATCACCAACGCGAGCAATGCCGCAGCCATGGCGAGGATCAGCAACCAAGGACGCTGGGTCCGCACTTCTTCGGATGCGCTCATGCGCCCAAGATAGCCTTGATGCGATCCGCGCTTTGTCTGAGGGTGCCAAACGCCTCCTGCTCCCGTTCTATGGCCGCGAAGAGCGATTTGAAGTTCCGATCCCGGAAGAAATTGGGGCCTCCCGACGAGCCGGGACGATGACGCTTGTGCTGGACGACCTTGAGGGCATAGTGGAGCTGTCGATCGCTCACATGCGATAGGGCAGTAAGAGCTTGTTCAGCAACGCGGTGTAATGCGGTATCCGCTCCTCCAGTTCGAACCCCGCCGCCAGTGATTCCACGATCCAGCCGCGTGAAATGAGGCTACAGCAGTCGATGAGAAAGTCCTCCTCGTCCGTGGTCAGGGAACGCAGTTCGCCGACGCTCGCCAAGGCACGGAAACAGGCGCGAAGACCAGCCTGCCGCTTCGCCTGCGTAGCGCGGTATAGCGACTTCACCTTGGGCAGCGCTGAAAGCGAGCGTGCCATGCTGAGCAGGAGGCCACGGTAAGCGATGTGGTTGCGCAGGATGCGTTCGAACCGTTCGAGGAACATGTTCAAGGTCCGTATGCCTCCATCGATCTCCACGCCATCGTTCAGTGCGCGCAATTCAGCGGTCAGCTCCAGCACCAATGTTTCCTTGTCCGCGAAGTAGTAGGTGATGTGCCCTGGCCGCATGTTCAGCGCCCGCGCGATGTCGCGCACAGCCACATGCTCCACGCCATGCTTGTTGAACAGTTGCAGTGCCTTGGACAGGATCCGCGCCTTCTGGTCCTCGCCCTTGACAGTGGTCTTTCGCTTCGTCATATATTTGGACAATGTCCAAATCTAAGGAAGATGCGATACAACTATCCCCACACCATCGAGAACGGCCACGGCGAGCAACTCACCTTCACGCGATCGGTCAACGACGAAACCGGTGAGTGGCTGGAGGTCGAGAACTTGGTACAGCCCGGATCCGGCCCGCCGATGCACGTCCACTTCAAGCAATCCGAGAGTCTTACGGTGGTGAGTGGACGCATCGGGGTGCAGGTGCAGGGCCACGCACCCACCGAGCATGGGCCTGGAGAATCCGTCGAGTTCCGCCCTGGTATTGCGCACAAGTTCTGGGCGGCTGGCAATGAGCCGCTTCGCTGCAAAGGCTGGATCAAGCCGGCGCACAATGTGGAGTTCTTCCTCACGGAGATCTATCGCAGCACGAAGGAGAACGGCGGCAAGCGGCCGAAGGATTTCGATGGCGCATGGCTGAGCCAGCGTTACGCCAGCGAATTCGACATGCTGGAGATCCCGGGCTTCGTGAAGAAGGTGATCTTCCCGATCACCGTTTTCTTCGGCAAGCTGGTGGGTAAGCACAAGCAGTATGTGGATGCTCCGGAGCCGGTGCAATGAAAATCGAAAGGCGCCCACCAAGCGCCCTCCGCTATAGGAGCGATGTTGTTCAGAGCGTCCCCCTGTTCTCCTGCTCCCGTTCGATCGCCTCGAACAGCGCCTTGAAGTTGCCCTTGCCGAAGCTCTTTGCGCCCTTGCGCTGGATGATCTCGAAGAACATCGTGGGGCGGTCGAGCACAGGCTTGGTGAAGAGCTGTAGCAGGTAGCCCTCCTCATCGCGGTCCACCAGCACGCCGTGCTGCTTCAGCACCGCCAGGTCCTCGTCGATCTCGCCCACGCGCGACATCACATCGTCGTAGTAGCTGGGCGGCACGTAGAGGAACTCCACGCCACGGTCCTTCAGTGCGCCCACCGTCTCGATGATGTTGTTGGTGGCCACCGCGATGTGCTGCACGCCGGCCCCGTTGTAGAACTCGATGTACTCCTCGATCTGGCTCTTCTTCTTGCCCTCGGCCGGCTCGTTGATCGGGAACTTGATGCGGCCATTGCCGTTGCTCATCACCTTGCTCATCAGCGCGGTGTACTCGGTGCTGATGTCCTTGTCATCGAAGCTCACCAGTTGCGCGAAGCCCATCACGCGGGCGTAGAAATCCACCCAGGTGTTCATCTCGCCCCAGCCCACATTGCCCACCATGTGATCGATGAACTTCAGGCCGGTGGGCGGTGGGTTGTAATGGCTCTTCCACGGCTTGAAGCCGGGCATGAACGCTCCCTTGTAGTTGTCGCGCTCCACGAAGATGTGCACCGTCTCCCCGTAGGTATGGATGCCACTGCGAACGACGTAGCCATGCTCATCCTCTTCGCGCACCGGATCCATGAAGCTCTTCGCGCCGCGCTTGGTGGTCTCTTCCCACGCCTTCTTCGCGTCGGGCACCCACAGCGCGATCACCTTCACGCCATCGCCGTGCTTGCGGATGTGCTCGTTGATGGGGCTCTCCGGCGTCATCGGCGTGGTGAGCACCAGGCGGATCTTGTCCTGCACCAGCACATAGCTCGTGCGGTCCTTCACGCCGGTCTCGAGACCCGCATAAGCGAGGCTCTGGAAGCCCCAGGCGGTCTTGTAATAGTGCGCGCTCTGCTTGGCATTGCCCACGTATAGTTCAACGTAGTCAGTGCCCAGCAGGGGCAGGAAGTCCTGTGCATCGGCCATGATCTTCTCCAGGCCGTAGTCGACGTCTTTCAAACCGGTAGCCATTGCTGTGCAGTTTTCAGGTTGAAGGCTCACTCGAGCCATGACTTGTAGTACTTGCCGTCATCGATCTTCAGGCACTCCTCGGTGACCATGAGGGGCTTGAAGGTATCCACCATTACAGCGAGCTCATCGGTCACCTTCTTGCCAATGCTCCGTTCCATGGCGCCGGGATGCGGTCCGTGGGGAATGCCAGCAGGGTGCAAACTGATGTGCCCTGGGCCTATGTCGTTGCGGCTCATGAAATCGCCATCCACGTAGTATAGCACTTCATCGCTATCGATGTTGCTGTGGTTGTAGGGCGCTGGGATGGCCTGCGGGTGGTAGTCGTACAAACGCGGCACGAAGCTGCACACCACGAAGGCGTCGGTCTCGAAGGTCTGGTGAACAGGTGGCGGCTGGTGTACGCGGCCGGTGATCGGCTCGAAGTCGTGGATGCTGAAGGCGTAGGGGTAGTTGTAGCCGTCCCAGCCCACCACATCGAAGGGGTGGCTGGCGTACACGAGCTCGTGCAGCATGTTCTGCTTCTTCACCTTGATGATGAAGCTGCCCTTCTCGTCGTGCGTTTCCAGTTTCTTCGGACGACGGATGTCGCGCTCGCAGAACGGGCTGTGCTCCAACAATTGGCCGAACCAGTTTCGGTAGCGCTTGGGCGTGTACATGGGGCGGTGGCTCTCCACGATGAAGAGGCGGTTGTCCGCGTCCTTGAACTCCATGATGTAGATCATCCCACGGGGGATCATCAGGTAATCGCCGTACTTGAAGTCGATGTTGCCCAGGAAAGTGCGCAACGTGCCGCTGCCCTTGTGGACGAAGATCATCTCATCGCAGTCGGCGTTCTTGTAGAAGTAGTCCACGCTCTTGGCCTGCGGCGCGGCGAGCACGATGGCGCAATCGCTGTTCACGAGCATGGTTTTGCGCGCTGCCAGGTGGTCCTTCTCGGGCTTGGTCTTGAAGCCGTGCAAGCGCAGTGATCGCAGGTTCTTCTCCACCGCGATCTTGGGCGTAACATCCTTCGGTTTGCGCAACTCCTTCACCATCGTAGGCCGATGCGTGTGGTAGCTGAGCGTGCTCATTCCATCGAAGCCGACGGTGCCGAAGAGCTGCTCATAGAAGTAGCGGTCCTTGCCGTTCTTGAAGACGGTGTGGCGCTTGTGCGGGATCTTGCCGAGGGTGTGGTAGATGGGCATGGCGGTGGTCGGGGGGTAAGGGCCGGAAATTTCCGGCCCTTACCCGACCCGCTGGATGATATTGCTCAGTTCTGGATGAAGCGTGCCGTTGAGCGCGAGAACTTCTTCCTCTTCACGGATCCGGCGGCGCAATCCTTCGGGGTCATTGATGGCCTTGGTCTTCGTGCTTCGCGTGCTCCGGCCCTTGCGCCATGCGCGTTGCACTTCTTCGGGCAGCAGGTGGATCTCGCGACAGCTCGGCGAGCAGCACTCAGCGTATCTCTCCGCGCACGCTTCGCATTGGACTAGCAACATGTTACAGGTCACCTCCTTGCAATTGCTGATGCGGTCGTTCTTCGTGCCACACTGCATGCAAGTGCTCACCACGTCATCGGTGATGCGCTCGGCCAGCCGCTCAT
The DNA here is from genome assembly GCA_017987895.1 of Flavobacteriales bacterium. Classification (GTDB taxonomy): domain Bacteria; phylum Bacteroidota; class Bacteroidia; order Flavobacteriales_F; family PHOS-HE28; genus PHOS-HE28. The sequence goes on from JAGNSU010000003.1 coordinate 9,754, forward strand.
CGAACACGAAGTTCTGGCCCTTGTAGCGGCTTTCCAGTCCTTGTGCGTTGATCTGTCGCGCATAGTCGATGATGCCGCCGTGCAATTGGCCCACGTTCGTGAAGCCTTCGTGTTTCAGGTAGGCGCTTGCCTTTTCGCAACGGATGCCGCCCGTGCAGTACAGCAGCACTTCCGCGTCCTTCTTTTCCTTCATCACCTCCTTCACCTCATCGATCGCCCCGCGGAACGTATCCGCCTTGGGCAGGTAAGCGCCCTCGAAGTAGCCGATCGCGCTCTCGTAGTTGTTGCGCATGTCGATCACCAGCGCGCCCTCTTCCATCTTCCGGTTGAATGTCGCCGCATCGAGGTGCTCGCCAACCTTCGTCACGTCGAAGGCGTCATCGGCCAAGCCATCGGCCACGATCTTCTTCTTCACCTTGATGGTGAGCTTGAAGAAGCTCCTGCCATCATCCTCCACAGCGATCTTCCAAGGCACATTGTTGAAGGCCTCGCGGGCATCGAGCGCGGTTCGGAAGCTCTCGAGGTTCGCGGTCGGAAGGCTCACCTGCGCGTTGATGCCCTCTTGCGCGAGGTAGATGCGTCCTAGAACGCCCAAGGACTCCCACTCCTGGTAGATCGTGTTGCGCAGGTCCTCGACATCGGTCAAGCGCACGTACCGATAGAAGGAGAGGGTTGTCCGTGCCACCCCTTCACGCTCAATGCTGGCGCGTAAAAGGTCCGGGTGGTGCAGGTTCCGGAGCCGGTGGAGGTCCATTGTGCGAAGATAAGGGGGCGTGCTGCGAAGCCCCACCGGGTCCTGGCAAGGCTGCTCCGTATCCTCGTGCGCGTCTTGATAGGACCATATCCCACCGTTCGCATGAGGCATCGCCCCGTAATATTCCTATCCACCCTGGCTTTTCACTTGGTGGCGACCGGGCAGGCGGGTTCGCTCGACACCACGTTCAGCTACGATGGAACGACCACCACCTCCATCGGCACCTATGAGATCGGGTACGACTGGGTTATACAACCCGACGGTCGGATCGTGGGTGCCGGGTATTCCGACGCGCAAATAGCATTGGTCCGATATGAAGCGAACGGATCGCTTGATGCTTCTTTCTCCTCTGATGGGATCGTCACCACCGCCATCTGGACCGATGAAGATCGCGCCCAAGCCGTCGCGCTCCAGCCAGATGGCAAGATCGTCATCGCAGGGTATACCTCCTCCACTTTCGTCCCTTACTATCATCTTGTGGTGGTGCGGTACCTCCCCGACGGATCGCTCGATCCGGATTTCGGCGACGCTGGTATTGTGGTGCAGTATGATTGGCAACATTCCGAGGGTACCGCGATCGCCGTGCAGCCGGATTCCAAGATCCTGGTGGGGGGTTACTCACTATCCGATGGGTACCTGTTGCTGCGCTACAACACCACCGGGGTATTGGATACCACTTTCGGAAGCGCAGGTATCGTCGTCCTGCCCCTCTTAACCGGCACGTCCGGGCCGAGCGGTCTGGAAATACTGCCGGATGGACGCCTGCTCCTGGCCGGCTCCGTTGACAATGGTTCGAACGAAGATCTCTGTTTGATCCGGTTGGGACCGGATGGCGACCTGGATCCTTCCTTCGGCGTGGGTGGCATAACAACGCACCCGATAGGAAGCTCGGATGACCGGCTCAACGGTCTGGCCATGCAATCTGATGGCCGTGCGGTGGTCTGTGGAAGCATGCAGGCAGGTGCCAACTACTCCTTCGCGCTTGCCCGATATGACACCTTGGGCACGCTCGACCCCACGTTCGATGGCGATGGGATCGTGGTGACCGATATCGACCCTGGTCAGGATCTGGCCCTTGACCTGCTTTTTCAATCGGATGGGCGCATCGTCGCCGCCGGATATTCCGCACAGGGAGCCACCTATGGGTTCGCTCTTGCCAGATATGAGGTCGACGGCTCCTTGGACAACACCTTCGGCACCAACGGTATCGCGATCACCACGTTCGGCGGCCCGGTCGCATCGGTTTATGGTGTGGCCCAGCAGACCGACGGAGCGATCGTCGCCGGGGGAGTTGCTCAAGGCAGCGACTACGACATCGCAGTTGCACGCTACCTGGACGAGCTCGCATTGGGCATTCTGGATGAGGGTGACAAGGGCAGCGGATATCTGATCTATCCCGACCCCATCGACGACATCGCGAACCTGACCTACACGCTGACACGGCCCGGTCATCTTTCATTGCGCCTGCTCGACCTCGATGGGAAGACGATCATTACGTACCTCGACAATGTTGAGCGCGCGACGGGAGAGCACCGGGAGCAGCTTAACCTGTCCGGGGTCGCTCCTGGACCCTATCTCCTTCAGATGTTGGCAGAACAGCGACTGTTCGCTGTTCAGATGATCAAACGATGAGGGTAGCTGCCGTAGCATCCGAGTCCTTTAGTTTTGGTGCTCATTCAATAAGCGCATGGCGAAGAAGATCCTTGTGATCGGTAGTAGCGGCCAGATCGGTACCGAGTTGGTGGAAGGCCTCAGGGCCCGCTTCGGTAACGATAACGTCGTCGCTTCCGACATCAAGGAGCCACAGGTGAAGATGGACGGCCCCTTCGCCATGGTGGATGCCATGGACCGCCGGGGCATTGAGCGGATCATCGAGAAGTACGGTATCAATGAGGTCTATCTGCTCGCCGCGCTCCTTAGCGCGACCGCTGAGAAAGATCCCGCCTTCGCGTGGAAGCTGAACATGGAAAGCCTTTTCATCGTGCTCGAACTCGCGCGTGAGGGCAAGCTGAAGAAGGTCTACTGGCCGAGCAGCATCGCGGTCTTCGGACCAACGACGCCCAAGCAAGGCACCCCGCAGCACACCATCGCCGAGCCAAGCACCGTGTACGGCATCAGCAAGCAGGCAGGTGAACAATGGTGCGCCTACTACCACAAACGCTACGGTGTGGACGTGCGGAGCATCCGGTATCCGGGTCTGATCGGCTGGAAGAGCGCACCCGGCGGTGGCACCACGGACTATGCGGTACACATATTCCATGAGGCCCTGAAGAGCGGCACCTATACCAGCTTCCTGGACCGCGGAACCCAGTTACCCATGATGTACATGCCCGACGCGATCCGCGCCACGATCGACCTGATGGAGGCGCCGGCCGAAAAGGTCAAGGAACGCACCGGCTACAATCTGGCCGGTTTCAGTTTCGCTCCCGAGGATATCGCCGCGGAGATCCGCCGCCACCTGCCCGCCTTCAAATTGTCCTTTGCCCCGGACCACCGCCAGGCCATCGCGAACAGTTGGCCGCAGAGCATCGACGACAGCGCCGCCCGGGCGGATTGGGGTTGGCGCCCGCAGTACGACCTGAAGGGCATGGTGGAGGACATGGTGCTGAATCTGCGCCGGACAGAGGGCCAGGGCAGAAAGGTGTAAGCCTCCTACGCAGCAAGCGTAACCCTCGGAGCAGGAGGTCCGTTCAGCGGGCGTCAAGAGAGCCCCGTGGCCATGTTCCGTCCTTCTCGTTCCGTATTCCATAGCCTTTCCATCGCGGTGCTGGTGTTCCTCGCCGCACCGCTGGCCCGTGCACAAGCCTCGCCCCTGGAAGTGGATACCCTGAACCGGGTGGATGAAATGGGCCGAAAACAAGGCCTATGGCGTATTGTGGCGCCCAAGGAGGACAAGCCGGGCTATACCGATGGACAGGTCATCGAAGAGGGCACCTACTCCAACGGGAAACGCACCGGGCTCTGGCGCCGGTATTGGCCCAACGGCAAGGTGATGAGCGAGATCACCTACCAGATGGGCCGCCCCCGTGGGGAGTACAAGACCTTTTACCCCAGCGGCAAGACCGAGGAACAAGGCTCTTGGGACCTGGACCGCAACATCGGCAGCTTCAAGCGGTACCACACGAACGGCAAGCTGGCTCAGGACTTCGTGTTCGACGCCTATGGCACGCGCGATGGCATGCAGCGGTACTACCACGAGAACGGACAGCTAGCCGTGGAGGTGAACGTGGCGAAGGGCCAGGAAGACGGCACCCTGAAGCGCTACTATGCCAATGGGGACCTCCAACAAACGGCCGAGTTTGATGGCGGTGTGATCAACGAGGCCAACAGCAAGTACATCAAGCCGGTACACCGCGATACCGCTCCCGTGACCGCCCCGACGGGTAAGCCAGCGCCGCCCGTTGCCGCTGACGAACGCCCCAATGCGCTCGTTTTCCGCGAGAACGGTTTCAACACGTTGTACGATCGCCAAATGCGCCTCAGCCAGGTGGGCGAGTTCAAGGATGGCCATCTGTACCACGGCAAGTACTACCGCTACGACAAGAACGGCAAGCTGGCGCGCATCGAGATGTACCAGAACGGCCGCTACGCCGGCGATGGCGTGATCACCGACGAGGACCTGCAATAGGCGGCGAGGCCAAGCCCCTGCGGGCGCACATGGAACACCCGCCTACCTTCGCGGGCCGTATCCGCAGCCATGGCCGAGTTGAAGCGAGGACCCTTCTGGATCACCAATACACTCACGCGCAAGAAGGAGGAGTTCGAACCCCTTCGCCCGCCCCACGTGGGCCTCTATGTGTGCGGCCCCACGGTGTACAGCGATGTACATCTGGGCAATGTGCGGAGCTTCCTCACCTTCGATGTACTGTACCGCTGGCTCACGCACCTGGGCTACAAAGTGCGTTATGTCCGCAACATCACCGATGTGGGCCATTTGGTGGACGACATCGATGCGGGGGAGGACAAGATCGCCAAGCGCGCACGTCTCGAGCAGTTGGAGCCTATGGAGATCGTGCAGAAGTACACCAATGGCTTCCACGATGTGATGCGGTTGTTCAACCTGCTATCGCCCAGCATCGAACCCACTGCCACGGGGCACCTCATCGAGCAGATAGAAATGGTGAAGCGGATCATGGCCAACGGCTATGCTTACGAATCGAACGGCAGCGTCTATTTCGATGTGCCCAAGTTCGCCGCCGCACATCCGTACGGTGAGCTGAGCGGTCGGAAGATCGAGGACCAACTGGCCAACACGCGCGACACCGAGGGCATGGAGGACAAGCGCAGCCCGTTGGACTTCGCGATATGGAAGAAGGCCGAACCAATGCACCTGATGAAGTGGCCCAGTCCCTGGGGTGAGGGCTTTCCCGGGTGGCACTTGGAGTGCAGCGCCATGAGCACCAAGTACCTCGGGCAGACCTTCGACATACACGGTGGGGGCATGGACCTGAAATTCCCGCATCACGAATGCGAGATAGCGCAGAGCGTCGCGGCCGACGGCATCGCTCCCGTGCGTTACTGGATGCACGGGAACATGCTTACCGTGAACGGCCGGAAGATGGCCAAGAGCGAGGGCAACGGCTTTACGCCGGAAGAGCTGCTCACCGGCAACCACAAGCTGTTAGAGAAGGGCTACAGCGCCATGACGGTGCGCTTCTTCATGCTGCAATGCCACTATGCCAGTACGCTGGACTTCAGCAACGCCGCGTTGCGGGCGGCGGAGAAAGGATTGGAGCGCTTGATGACCGCCATGTCCACCTTGGAAAAGCTCCAAGGCATCACCACGGAGCTTCGCTCCGGAGTGGACGTGCAGGGTTTATCAGAGCGGTGCTATGCCGCGATGAACGACGACCTGAACACGCCGGTGCTGATCGCCGAGCTGTTCGAAGGAGTGCGTATGATCAACTCCGCGAACGATGGCAAGCTCGCGTTGGGTCAGCCCGATGTGGATACGTTGAAGGAACTGTTCCGCAGCATGGTATTCGATGTGCTCGGATTGAAAGTGGAAAACATCGCCAAAGACGATGGTGCGTTGGACGGCCTCGTCGGTGAGTTCATCCGCATGCGCGCCGAGGCGAAAGCGCGGAAGGACTTCGCGGCAAGCGATCGCGTACGCGACCAGCTCGCGCGTTTGGGCATCGTGCTGAAGGACACCAAAGAAGGCACCACATGGGAACGCGCGTGAGCTCAAGGGGCAGTAGCAGGAGCAAGCAACGTGTATTGCCCCTGCTACTGCCCCTGCTCCTTCTCTTCGGTTGTGAGAGCGATCGGCCATCGACGCCTCCGGTCCCGGAGCCCGCGCTTCCCGCCCTTCCGCCACCGCCACCCTTCGATGCGGACAGTGCCTATGCCTTTGTAAAGCAGCAAGTGGACTTCGGGCCCCGCGTGCCCGGTTCCACAGGTCACAAGGCGTGCGCGGACTGGATCGTGGCGAAGTTCAAAGGCTATGGTGCATCGGTCACGGAGCAGATCGGTACAGTAACGGCCTTCAACGGACAGCAACTGCCTTTGCGCAATATCATAGCCAGTTGGGCGCCCGCGAAGAAGGAGCGGATCCTATTGCTCGCGCACTACGATACACGCCCCTTCGCCGACCGGGATGACGAACGCAAGAACGAGCCCATCCTTGGCGCGAACGATGGCGGCAGCGGCGTGGGGATCCTCTTGGAGATCGCGCGACAGTTGGGCGCTTCCTCGGACAGTGCCCTGCTCGGAGTGGACATCCTGCTCACCGATGTCGAGGACTATGGCGCGCCCAGCGGGGCCATCACGCCAGAGGAGAACAGCATCGACACCTGGGCGCTGGGCAGCCAATACTGGGTGAAGAACCCGCATGTGCAGGGCTACCTCGCACGGTTCGGGATCCTATTGGACATGTGCGGTGCGCGCGACGCCCGTTTCTACCAGGAGTCGATCAGCATGAGGTACGCGCCCCAGGTCGTGGGCAAATTGTGGAAGGCCGCAGCAGCGATAGGACATGGCGACCGTTTCGTGAACGAAACCCGCTACTTCGTGGGTACGGACGATCATGTGCCCATCAACCAGGTGTTACGCATCCCAACGGCGGACATCATCGAGTTCCACGAGGCCAACAAAGCCTTCCACCCGAGTTGGCACACGCATGACGATGACATGGATGTGATCGATGCCACCACGCTCAATGCCGTGGGCCGTACCGTTATGGAAGTGGTTTGGAAGGAGCGCTGAGCGCCCTTAGGCCACTTTCTCGAACACCATCCGGTAGTGCTCGAACACCTCGCGCTCGAACACCTGTAGGTTCGGGGCGATCTGGTACCGGCGGAACCATGCGCGGAAATGCGCGCTCGTCAGGAACTTGGGCACTAACGTGGCGTAGAGCAGGTACTTCTTGAAGTGGAACTTGTTGAAGGCGGCGGTCCAACGGTGGATGGTCTCGATGTAGTCCAGGCGGCCGCTGTCCACATGGATCAACTTGAAGTGCTCCTTGGCCGGCTCGATCATGCCCTCTTTTCCGTAAGGCAGCCAGGACCCGGGGAACACATCGCACACAAGGTCCATCAGTTCTTCATTGGTGAACTCGTGCTTCTTCTTCCACACATCCGTCTTGCCGAAGGGGATGTCCTCGAACTTCACCATGTTGGGGCCGAACACCATGGTCTGGCAATAGAAGCGCCCACCGATCGGTAGCAGGTCCGCCACCTGTTTGAAATAGGCCTTGTAGATCTGTTCCTGTCTGCCGGCCTTGTACTCTTCCACCGAGCAGAGGTGTTCCGGGCTGCCCATGGCGGCCACGGCGTCGAAGGGGCCGAACGTGTCCTTCGTGATGGCCTTGGAATCCATGTGATGCACGTTCAGACCGTTCTTGCGGCAGGCATCGGCCTGTCCTTTGGCCAGCACCACGCCGGTCGTTTTGGCGCCAAGGCCGTTACAGAAGTTGATGAAGGCGCCCCATCCGCAACCCATGTCCAGCACCTTGGTGCCCTTGCCGATACGAAGGTGTTCGGCGATGAATTTGTGTTTCTTGTCCTGCGCGGCCTCGATGCTCATCGAGAAGTCGCCGTCGAAGCGGGCACCGCTGTAGGCGCCCATCTCGCCGATGCTGAGGCGGAAGATCTCGTCGATGGTGGTGTAGTGGGCATCCAGGTCTTTCTGATCGGCCATAGGGTCGTGATTTGGGCGGGCGAATGTACCCGTATTTCGTTCGCCTGGTGGAACGAGAATGGCCGCGGTCGTGTCCGGGGTGGTTGATGTCTCAGAGCCCAACGGGCGATCGCAAGGCTTCGACACGCTCCGTGGACCGCACCAGCAGTATGTTCCAACCCGCCGCACCATGACGGATCGCGATCCGCTCCTCGGGAAGCCCGGATAAGCGTCCCTGCTCGAGGGTGCGGCCGGTGGCGTCGAGCAAGGTCCATGCGGTAGCACCCGGCGCGCCGCTCAAGATCCAAGCGCCCGTGCCATCCGGCCGGATGCGGGCACCCGCAGGGCCACTGTTGTATGTGACCGCCACCACGGGCCCGAGCGCGCTTGCCCCATCATGATCGGTTTGGCGCAAGCGGTAGTAGCTCAAGCCCTGCACCGGTTCGGGGTCATCCAACGAATAGTACCGTGCGTCCAATGCGTTGCCCGCGCCATGCACCGTGCCAATAGCGGAGAAAGTCGAACCTCCCACACTTCGTTCCACGGTGAAATAGGCGTTGTCATGCTCTGTGGCCGTGGTCCATTCAGTGCGCACCAGATCGGTCAGTGCCGTTGCGGTGAAGCGGACCAGTTCGATAGGGAGCGAATTGCAGAGCAGCGCATTGATGTAAGCGGTATTGGCCGCGTTGTTCGGAGCACCCGGTGTTTCGTTCCCGGCGACGACCGCACTGGTGAAGCTGGCGGCCAAGCGCGGGTCGCCGCTGTTGAAGAAGAGCACACGGCCCGTATGGTCGATCGCCGAAATGCGCAGCACATCGATGCCCCCTGGGTTCATGTTGTTACCATTGCTGCCATAGCTGATGCCGTGGTAGTACTGGCCGTTCGGCAAGCGTGTTTGTCCAGCGTCGCCGGCGTTGCGTAGGCTGATGTAGTTGAAGTTACCCGCGCCGAATACGCATCCGCTGTTGTAGTTCGAAGTGGAAGCCGGGTTGGGCAGGGTGCCGCAGCCTTGCAACAGCGCATGGTTCGCGGGAAGGATGTAGACACTGTCCGCAGGTGCCGTATCCGTAGGATCGTCCAGTGGCATCAGCGGGTTGGGGTCGGTGTTGTTGTGGATCACTATCAATGAGCCCACGGGCACGGCGGCCCATTGGGCGGCGGTGCTGAAGCGCAAGTGGCCGGCCGCAGTGCCACTGCTCACCAGGCTGTTCCCGAAACCGTTCATGAGCGCACCGTTGTTATCGTCCACCTTCCAATCGCGGATATCCAAAGTGGTGCAGGATGGGCCGCATACCAGGAGTTCATAGTATTCCTGCGCTCCGGCCGGGCCGTTGCTCAGCTCGTTCACCAACAGTCCATTGCAGGTCGGAGCATAGGGTATGGTGATCTGCACATCGTCCACAGCGAAGCTTGGGTCGGCGCCGGTGCCATCGTTGTTGTTCACCCATCGAAATCCGATCCGGACATTGGCGTTGTTGTTCGCTGACGCGGGCAGCGCGATGGCATGGTTGGTCCAAGTACCCTGGCCGGCGCACACCGCCGTTTTGGCCAGGTCCACCAGTTGGATCCACGCCACACCATCAAAGTACCAGAGCGTGGCATTGTCTTGCACGCCCTGTCCGCCCTCCATGTATTTGAACGAAAGTGTGAGTGTGGAATAGCCCGTAAGGTTGATCACCGGGGAGGTGGCCCGCTGGTCCATTTGGGTGTTCAGGCAATTGCCACAGAGCAAGGTGCAGATCGCACAAAAGCCCGCCGGGCAACCGGCATCGTAGGCGGCGCCGCAATCGCCAGCCGGACAGAACGCGCATCCATTGGGGGAGGCACATACACCGATCAACTCATTGCCCACGTGCAACGATTCATTGGCGCTGGTGCAATCGGTGCCGCAGGCGCCCACCGCATTGCCGTTCTCGCGGCAACTGATGAACCAGCGGTTCTGGCAGGCACCGTTGGTGCCGGTGTTCACCACCGTCCAAGCACCGTTCGGGCCCGTGGTGTAGGCCGCAGCGTAGCAGCCGCTGGCGCAGCCGTTCTCGAACTCCTCGCCCCAAACCGCCCATTGTCCGGCCACGCTGTTCGTAGCAAGGAATACGAGGAGAAGTTGTACGGAGCGCATTCGGAGCGGCAGGGCACTACAAGGTAAGCCGAAGGCTCGTGCGAGCGGAGTTCGTCGACCGGTGCAAGAGGCCACAGATCGGATCATGCTACGTCCAAGCGGATGACCAGCGTACGGCTTGCGCTCGTAGGAGCGATCTTCACCCACGGCAACGAACGGAATGGCCACTACGACCCCCACGCGAGCGAGCGGTACTACTGGCATTCCGGGTCAGCGTTATATGTCCGCCACGGGGGCTTTGCTCATCGCGATCGCGACCGTGCTGCCGCTATCGATCCAGGTGTATTCGCCCGGGCCGGATCTGGAGGTGATCCTTCCCAGCGAGGTGCTTATTGCCCTGGCCTGTGTTCTCGCAGCGGCACTCTTCGCGTTCAAGCGCACCCTCCTGACGGTAGACAGACGTTTCCTGTCCCATCCGCTCACCGTACTGGTGGTGGTATCACTGGGCATCGACCTCGTGGCCACTGCTTTTTCTACGATGCCCCTGGTCTCGGTGAAAGCCGTAGTGGTGAAGGTGGCGCACCTGTTCTTGTTCTACTTCGTTCTCGGCGGTGTGTTCCGATCGATCAAGGTGGCACCGGTCAGGTTGTTACGGATCTACAGCTACGTGTTCCTCACAGTGGTGGTGTATACGGTTGTGATGCAGGCTGGAAAAGGGTTCGATCGCGCGGGGTCCAGCTTCGCGTCTTTCCCGTTCTATGCCGATCATACGATCTACGGAGCGGCACTCGTTTTCGTGCTGTTCTGGTTCGCCGGGGAAACTGCCCGCGCATGGCACGAACGGGGGCGTGCTGCACGATCCACCATCCTATCGTTGGTCACCCTCGGTCTGGCCATGGCGCTCTATATCTCCTTCTGCCGGGCGGCCTGGGTCAGTGTGTTCGTATCCTTGGCAGCGTGGGCGGTCTTTGCGCTCGGCGGCCGTCTGTGGGCTTTTCTTGGTGCAGGTGCCACGGCAGTGGCGGTCGCGATCATTTGGTCGTTGACCCTCGCGCCCGGCCCGGACCGAGCGCCGCTGGACTCGAACTCCGATGATGCGGCGGGAAGAGCGAGCCTGCTTTCCCTGGTCAATGTGCGCACCGACCACAGCAACCGCGAGCGCTTGAACCGCTGGAGCTGCGCCTACCGCATGTTCCTGGACAGGCCTTGGACGGGCTTCGGCCCGGGCACCTTCCAGTTCAAGTACACCGACTACCAGCGGCCGGAGGAAATGACCTACACCAGCGTGAAACCGGGCAATTCACCCAAGCGGATCACGCGGGCGTGGAGCTTCACGGACGACGTGTTCGTGCGGGCCAATCCCCAGATCCTCAATTTCAGCGGAGGTACAGCGCACTCGGAGTACCTCCTGGCCCTCTCCGGATCGGGCGTCTTCGCGATGGGGGTGTTCATCGCGCTCTTCGTGTGCTGTTTGCGCACGGGGATCCACCTGCTCGATCAGCGGCCCGCAGGCAGAACGCGCATCGACGTCCTCGTGCTGATGGCCGGCCTGATCGCCTACTTCACCCACGCCCTCTTCAACAACTACCTGGACAACGGCAAGATCGCCTTCCTCTTTTGGGGCTCGCTGGCGCTCCTGGCACGCATGGACGTGGAGCGAGCGGCAGACCCCCGCACCTAAGCAGCGGCGTTGATCCCCTGGAAATAGTCCTTCACCTCCAAGCCGTGCTTGAACCAGAGGGTGAGGAGCGCCGTTACGAGCAGCATGACCACAACGGCGAGCGACGCGATGGCTTTACCGATCTCGAGGAGGGGTATGGTCTCGATATCGAGGATGGCTTTGCGCGCCAAGTGGAGCACAGGGACCTGCTGTTCACGGATCAGGGCGGCGGAGATCTCCAGGTCGCGTCGGGTGGATGCCAGCTCTTCATTGGCCGTAGTGAGTTTCGCAGCGATCTGGGCGAGTTGGAAACCGACCGCGGCGGTCGGGTCCTGCAAGCGTTCGCCACCACTGGTCCGTTCCGTTCGGCGCTCGAACTCCGTTGCGATAGCCACCAGATCGTTGGTTTGTGCCTTTGAGCGTTGCTCCATTTGGTCCATCGCTTCACGGTAGATGGCGCCTTTCCGTTCCAAGGCCGTGAGCGCCTGTGCGCGTGTCAATACCTCCAGTTGCCGAAAGACCTCGTTCGCCATGGCCGCCGCTATGGCGCGATCCGCATCGAGCACGGTGATGGACAAGCTGTTGTCATCCACGAAGCGCGCGGTGACCCGACGCCAGAGCAGGCTGTAGATCCTTTCCTCATGAAGGTCCTTCATGGTATCGATGCCGAAATGGCGGTACAGATCGAAGGTCTTGATCAAGTGGTCGTTCATGGCCGTTGACGTGGCCACGTGGAACAGCCGCCGGATATTTCCGGATACCAGTTCCGTAGTGCGGAGGTCGTCCTTGTTCCGCGGGGGCTCGGGATCCACGAAGAAGATCACCGACGAGGAATACAGGACCGGATCCCTGATATAGCGCCCGAAGACCAGCAGTCCCGTGATCACCCCTGCGCCCAGGATCCACAGTTTCTTACTGCTCAGAAAGCCCACTAACGTGAGGGAGCGTTGCACGTCGCCATTCTTGGCTGGACCAGGGGCTGCGGCGTGACCGCGCTTTGGCACTGCCTCCGTCAGAAGGTCTTCCATTGGGCTGGCAGCTTGGTGGTGCAGGGCCGGTGCGTGGGGCCGGGTGGTCGCGAATAGCTCGGTGAAGTGAGGAACACGAAGATAACGGCTCGGTCCGGGCAGGTCGCCTCTTTGGACATCCCCACTAATGGTGAAATGCACGCTGCCCCCGTCGGTCCCAGCCGCCATGTCAGAAGCCCGACAGGATCGAGCGTGCTTGCGGATGCCACGTCCATTGATGCGAGGACTGCCAGTTCGGAGTGAGCGGCTGGTATTTGGCCACGTGGAATTTTCTCCACATGTTAGCTACCTGTTGCACCGGCCGATCCCAGCGGCCCGGCCCACCGAATGCCCTCACGCAGCCCCTTCTCCGTGGTTGATAGGATCCCCGTCCGCGCGGCACGGTCGCACGCCACGCTCGGCGTCGCGCTATGCGGCATTTTTCTGTTCTGGCTTCCTAACGCCTCATCGGCACAATCGCCGCGGTTCAAGCGGTCCACGGTGGGTGCGGCGGGCAGTACGTGTGCGGTGAACGCCGGATCACATTCCTACTTCGCGCAACAGAGCGTGGGGCAGCGCAGCGTCACTGGTCTATGGTCTTCGGGGCACCTGGCTCTTTCGCAAGGATTCCTTCAACCCCTTGGGCGTAACACGAACGCGTCCAACTCCTCCACACTGGATGCGGTCCTCTTTCCCAACCCGTTCAGCGCGTTGGTCTCCGTGGCTTTCGGTGAGCGGATCGAAGAGGACCTCTGGGTAGTGGTAAGCGACATGCTCGGGCACGAGGTTTACCATGCCGGTTTCGGCCCCATGCAGCGGGTCGACCTCGAGCTAAGCAAGCTGGCCAACGGCCCCTACATCCTGCGGATCACAACCGGAGAGAAGCACTTCATTGCCCACATCCAAAAGTCCTGACGCATGCACCGGCTCCTGTTCCTTGCACTCGTACTGTTCGGCCTCGTGCCCCAAGGCGTTGGCCAGCAGTTGTACATGGAGGTGGGCAAATCGAGATCCGCGTTCAATTTCTGGAACTCGCAGGATCAAGGGCTGGAGGGATTGGAATCCACCATGCGGGATTACGCGGGCCTTGGCTACCGCAGGCACTTCCATAAGAAGGTCTTTCGCTTGCACTACGTGTTAGGCGCCACCTACAATCGCTATGGCGCACGCGGGACAAGTTTGGACGAGTACAAATACTATTACGATTGGGACGCCATTTTTATAGGCACCCACTTCGGTGTGGAATACGAGTTCTTCACCATTCGGGACAAGAGCAAAGCGAACCGAGGGCTCACCTTCTATGCCCGCGTGGCACTTGCGCCCGAATTCTTCGTGAAAGGCACGCAAACCATCAACACCCAGGTGTATGATCTGATGGGCGCGGAGCAGTTCGATTCACCGTACTTCTTCACCCGGTTCGGTGGTGGGGTGAACTACTGCGTCTCCAACACCGTGGCCATCATGGCGCAGTACATGTACGGCAGGGGTGTGCGCCTTTTCGCGGCGAAGCCGGACGATAACGAGACGCTCCACATCATTACGCACCACCTGGGGTTCGGGGTTTTCATCAACCTGCCGCACTGCCGCTATTGCTTCCCCCAGCCGAAACGAAAGAAAGCGAGCGGATCCAGGGGTACCATGAAACAGTGAAGAAAAGATCGTACGCGCATGAGAACGTTCCTCCTACTCGCATTTGCCCTGTTGATGTCCACCGGCCTTCTGGCCCAATCGCACGGGTTGACATACCAGGCCGTGATCCTGGATAGCGAAGGCAACATCACCGAGATCCCTGGCTACGATATTCCAGGTGGGAACTACCTGCCCAACAAGCCGGTCGACTTGCGCTTCACCATCCTCAACGAGTTCGGTGGCATCGACTATCAGGAGGAACACTCTACCACCACCGATCTCTACGGCATGATCAGCGTGATCATCGGCGATGGGGTGATGACCGGTGAAAGTCCCGATGTGTTCATGGAGATCAGTTGGGACGGCACCCCCAAGGACCTGCGGGTGGAGGTGAGCATCGCACCACCGAACGGCACGGGGAGTTTCGAGTTCTTCAGCTTGGAGAAATTGGTGTTCGTGCCTTACGCCTACCACAGGAACATTACAGCCACGGGCACCATGGACATTGAGGGGGCCACCACCTTGAACAGCACACTGGAGGTGTTCGGGGTCACTGACCTGAACGCTGCGTTGAACGTGAACAACGGCAGCCCCACCTACCTCTCCGGCGACCTTACGGTGGACGGGGAGACCAATTTGAACAACGGATTGAACGTGAACAACGGGAGCCCCACCTATTTGAGCGGAACGCTCACGGTGGACCAATGCCTGTTCCTGCATGATTGCTTGGTGGTGGATGGCACCACCGATCTGAACAACGGGCTGGACGTGAACAACAACACGCCAACCAACCTTACGGGTACGCTGAACGTGAACGGTGCCTCCACGCTCAATAGCACGCTGGACGTGGATGGAGCCACCACCCTGAACACCACGCTGGATGTGGACGGGAGCACCACGCTCAACAGCTATCTCGACGTGGACGGCGGCACCACGCTGAACAGCACACTGGATGTGGACGGCGCCACCACCTTGAACGGCCTCTTGGATGTGGATGGCCCCACAACGCTCAACCTCACCTTGGATGTGGACGGTGCCGCTACGCTGAACAATACATTGGATGTGGATGGAGGCACCACCTTGAACAGCACGCTGGACGTCGATGGGGCTTCGTTGATCCACAACACGCTCGGCGTGGAAGGGCAAACCACCATCACCGCCAACCTGCCCGGCGGTCAGGATGACTTCAACGCCTACCCTCTGCGCGTGCAAGGGAGCACCCATGGCATCGCCGTGAAAGTGAACGGGGTGGAACCTAGCTCGAGCACCAACTTCATCACCTTCTTCGATGGGGACGGCACAGCACTGGGGTGTGTGGAAGGGCAGGTGGCCGCCGATGTGTACACGGATCCGGAGTACATCTACAACAACGCCGGTCACCTAGCCAAAATAGTCCTGGCGACAGGCGATCTGGTCGCTGCGGCCGGCTCCTCCACGGTTTGCGCTGGGTTGGGTGCCTGTGTCACCGCACCTGTACCATCTTTGATCATCGCCGCTACCGTCGGCCTTGCGCTGGCGGTGGGGGAAGCCGCCGCTTACAATGCGTTCATTTTTTCGGACCTGGGGATCACCTACGAATCAGGTTCGGCGGACTATGCCGAGTGGCTGGAGCGCGCGGATCCGCTTGAGGCCATGTCCTTCGGAGATGTGGTGGCGGTGAACGGGGGGCGCATCAGCAAACAGGCCTCCACCGCTGAGCAGTATATGGTGATCTCGCACAAACCCGCCGTGCTTGGCAACATGCCCGAAGCCGGTAAGGAGCATCTCTATGAAAAGGTCGGATTCATGGGCCAGGTGCCGGTGAAGGTGCGCGGTCGGGTGGAGGTAGGCGATTATATCCTGGCGAGCGGGTTGGGCGATGGGTTCGGGCGGGCGGTAGCACCGGAGGCCCTTACCCTGGACGATCATAAGCGGATCGTGGGTGTTGCATGGACCGCCTCTAAAGATCCGACCACCAGCTTTGTGAAGGTCGCCATCGGGCTCCCCAACAGCAGCCTGGTAACGCAGTTGACCAAACAACAACAGGAGATCGACCAACTGCGCCAGGAGATGCGTGAACTGCGTGCCTTGGTGACAGGGCAGCCCGCCCCCAAAGCTACGAGCGTTCCTCAGCGGTCGGTTCAGCAGCATGTCGCGCAAGAGGTGGCACAGGCTTCGGCCAGTGCGGAAGAGTTCCATCCGGAGGTCACCCGCGAACATGTCGTTTCCGCGTTCGAGCTACTCCACACACAACTTGTAGGAATGGGGGTCGATCCGGCCACGCACCCGAACTTCAAAGTCCTGTTCTCGGATCCCGCCACCAAGGATGCCATGATCGGCCAGGTACTGAACATGGCCACGGAGGCGCGTGCGAAGGGCGTGGAATTGGACAAGCTTTTCGGCTATCGTTGAGCCCATCGCAGCAACGTTCCACGATCACGTTTTCGATGTCATTGAATTCGCATATACCGACCCCAATGAGCCAACGGACCGAGAGCGGAATTGCTGAATGGATACACGGAACGGCCTTCGGGCTTTTGGTCGGGTTATCCGCACTTCCCAGTTTTGGAAACGCCCCCCCCATTGGCGGAGCCACCTGCCTTTCTTCCACGAGCAGCACGCCCACGGACAATCGCCCCAAGGCCTTGGCCCGTGCCGGTGATCATGTATGCGTGGTGAATTTCAATGCGAACACTTTGCAGCTGTTCGATGTCACCGATCCTGCACTGCCCGCGCTCGATGGAGAGATAGCCACCGCCACCGGTCCATCGGCGATCGCCGTGGTGGGCACCCATGCTTACGTGACCGCCCAGACGGCAGCGAAACTCTTGATCTTCGATATCAGCAACACGGCACTTCCTGTACTCCAAGGTGAAGTGCCAACGGACGGCCAACCCATCAGCATCGCGGTGAACGCAGGTCGGGCGTATGTGCTGAGCCAGTTGCAACAGACCGTGCAGATCTTCGATGTGACGGACCCCATGGCTCCCACGCTGCTCGGATCGGTGAGCACGGGCAATGCACCGAAAGCATTGGCTGTGTCCGGCAACAGCGCGGTGGTGATCTGCTCGCAAAGCTTGGAACTGCAGGTGTTCAACGTGGCCAACCCGGCCTCGCCTACCTTGGTAGGTTCAGTTCCTACGGGGGACCAACCATCAGGGGTGGTCATCAGCGGCTCCATCGCGTATGTCACTAACCAACTGAGCAACGATCTGCGGATCTTCGATATCAGCGTGCCCGCCTCCCCCGCTTTGGAGGGCAGCGTGACCACTGCGGACGGCCCGAGCGCACTTTCGGTCTCCGGGAACCGGTGTTTCGTGCTCAGCCAGAACACGAGCCAGATCGAAGTGTTCGACGTGAGCGACCCGGCCGCCCCGGTGTCACTGGCCACAGCGGCTACCGGGGCATTGCCCATTGCGGTGATCTCTACGGCGACGAACGCCTACATGCTGAACCATATCAGCAACACCCTTCAGATCTTCTCCATGGGAGTCCCTGGGGATGTATGCGATGATGGCGATGCGCTCACCGGCAACGATGTGTTCGATGCGAACTGCATCTGCATCGGCCAGACCGTGGATTGCGTGGGCACCGTCGGCGGATCGGTGCTTCCCGGCAGCCCTTGTGACGATTCGAACGGCAGCACGGGCAACGATGTCTACTTGACGAACTGTACCTGTGCAGGCCAAGCGTTCGACTGTGCTGGGAACGCGGGCGGGAGCGCACTCCCTGGAACACCGTGCGATGATGGCAATGCAGGGACCGGGAGCGACTACTGGAACGCGAGTTGTACCTGTGTCGGGCTGACGGTGGATTGCACTGGAGTGCCTGGTGGCATAGCAGGCCCAGGAACTCCTTGCGATGATGGGAACAGCGGAACGGCGCTCGACGTGTATGGTCCGAACTGCGTTTGCGCAGGTCTCGCACTGGATTGTGCGGGTGTACCAGGAGGCACACTGCTGCCTGGAACCTCCTGCAACGACGGGGATCCGCTCACCGGTAACGACATCTTCGATGCGCAGTGCGCATGCATCGGTGAACTGATCGATTGTGCCGGCACGCCCGGCGGCAACGTCCTGCCTGGTGATGCTTGCGATGACGGGAACCCCTGCACCACTGGGGAGATCTGGAGCGCCACCTGCAACTGCGTGGGCCAACCGTTGACCCTTGGTCCGATATCCGGGCCGGTCGCATTGGATGGCTGGATGACGGGAAGCTATTCCGTAGCGCCCGTACCCGCGGCCATCGCCTACTATTGGGAATTACCCGATCTCTGGACCACCAGCGACAGCGACCTGAACGAGACCTTCGACGCTATCGCGAGCAACTACCCTGGCGTCACAGAACTATGCGTGACCGCCGACCTAGGCTCCTGCACGATCGAGGAGTGCGTCGATGTAACAGTGGTCCTTTCCATTGGCACACCGGAGGGGTACGATGGAACGGAACAGGGGTTGAGCGTGCGACCAGGCCCCAATGCGGGTACCTTTCTGCTTTCCACGAGCGGATCCTTGTCCCGAATGATGCACATCGCAATCATGGACGCGGTAGGTCGAACGATCTTCATCACCACCTACGCAGCGAGCCGCGAAGGAACGCTGATCGATATTTCCGACGCCCGGCCCGGCACCTATCTGCTCCGGGCGGAGCATGATGGGCATGTGACCACAGCCCGCCTGGCGAACGTGCGGTGAGCGAAGCGCCTCCGGGACCATCGATTTTAGGGCGGGAGCGAGCGAACTCCTTCTGTAACTGCTGAAGCGAGAGGCGGTCGGCGTGGTTCCAACGCGCTGGTTGCCGCGTTACATTCGAGGCCCATGTCCGAAACCCAAGAAGAAACATCCGGAACCGCGGTCGCCCCCACGGAGGACAAGCGCCTCTTCCTCCTCGACGCTTTCGCGCTCATCTACCGCGCCTACTTCAGCTTCATCCGCGCGCCGCGTGTGAACAGCAAGGGCTTCAACACGAGCGCGGCCTTCGGGTTCACGACGACTTTGTTGGACCTCATCAAGCGCGAGAAGCCCACGCACATCGCCGTGGTCTTCGACACCGCCGCGCCCACCGAGCGCCACGAAACGCTGCTGGACTATAAAGCCAACAGGGAAGAGATGCCCGATGATATCCGCAGCAATCTCGTGTACATCCGCCGCATCATCGAGAGCATGAACATCCCCATCCTCGAAAGCGATGGATATGAGGCGGATGACGTGATCGGCACGCTGGCGAAGAAGGCCGAGGTCGAAGGCTACACCACGTACATGGTCACGCCCGACAAGGACTTCGGGCAGCTGGTATCGGACAAGATCATCATGTACAAGCCGGGTCGCGGCGGTGATCCACCGGAGAAGCTCGGCCCGAAGGAGATCTGCGAGCGCTGGGGCGGACTTACCAGTCCGGAACAAGTGAAGGACATCCTCGGCCTCATGGGCGATGCGGTGGACAACATCCCTGGCATACCGGGCATCGGCGAGAAGACGGCGATGAAACTGGTCTCGACGTTCGGCTCGCTGGAAGGTGTGATCGACGGCGCGGAGCAGTTGAAGGGCAAGCAGAAGGAGAATGTGATCGCCTTCGCGGAGCAGGGCCGCATGAGCAAAATGCTCGCGACCATCAACATCAATGCACCGGTAGAGCTGGACCACGACGCGCTGCACCTCGATCCGCCCGACGCGACCAAAGTGCTCGAGGTCTTCAGCGAACTGGAGTTCAAGAACCTTACAAGCCGCGTGCTCGGGGGCCAAGCGAACGGAGCAACCGCTCCGGAAGAGAAGGCGGCCAGGAAGGGCGCATCGCCAGCAGCGACCGGGCAAGTGGACCTGTTCGGAACGACGGTGGATGCCGAGGGCAACGTCGAGTTGAAGGAGTTCGCGAACATCGACACGGTGAAGCACCGCTACTTGCTGGAGGACACGAGCGAGAAGATGTACATGCTGGCGGCGCAGTTGAAGAAGCAGCCACGTTTCTGTTTCGATACCGAGACCACAGGCACCGATGAGCGCACCGCCGAGCTCGTAGGCCTTGCCTTCAGTTGGAGGGCGCACGAAGGCTACTACGTGCCCGTGCCCGCCGACCGCGCCGAGGCGCAGCGGATCGTGGACATCTTCAAGCCACTGCTGGAGAACGAGGCCATCGGCAAGGTGGCGCAGAACGCCAAGTACGATATCCGCGTGCTGGCGAACTACGGCGTGGAAGTGAAGGGCCCGCTCTTCGACACGATGATCGCGCACTATCTACTGAAGCCCGATCAGCAGAAGCACGGGATGGACTACTTGAGCGAGGCCTATCTGGGCTATCGACCGGTGAGCATCGAAGCGCTCATCGGTGAAAAGGGGAGAGGCAAGGTGCAGAGAAGTATGCGCGATGCGGACATCAATGCCGTGAAGGAGTATAGCGCAGAGGATGCTGACATCACCTGGCAACTCTCCGAGAAGTTCTCGCCGCTGTTGGAGCAGGATGAAGTGACAACGCTCTTCAACGAAGTGGAGATGCCGCTGGTACACGTCCTCGCGGACATGGAGACCGAAGGCATCCGCATCGACATCCCCGCGCTGATGCAATTCAGCGAAGAGCTCGGCGCGGACATCCTCAAGCTCCAGGACGAGATCCACAAGACCTGCGGCGTGCCGTTCAACATCGACAGCCCCAAGCAGCTTGGTGACGTGCTTTTCGAGACCTTGAAGTTGGGAGGCGACAAGGTGAAGAAGACCGCGAAGACGGGCCAGTACCAGACGAGCGAGGACATCCTACAGGAACTGAGCAATGCGCACCCCGCCATCCCGCTCATCCTCGACTACCGCAGCCTGCGCAAGTTGAAGGGCACCTACGTGGACACGTTGCCCGAAGCCGCTGATAAAGACACGCACCGTGTCCACACCAGTTACTTGCAAACGGTGGCCGCCACCGGTCGTTTGGCGAGCAACGACCCCAATTTGCAGAACATCCCCATCCGTACGGAAAAGGGGCGCGAGATCCGCAAGGCCTTCGTGCCGCGCAACGCCGACTACCAGCTGCTCAGTGCCGATTACAGCCAGATCGAGCTGCGCATCATCGCGCACATGAGCGGCGACCACAACATGCAGGAGGCCTTCCGTCACGGGCTGGACATCCACGCGGCCACCGCGGCGAAAGTCTTCAATGTGGACATCGCATCCGTGACCCGCGACCAGCGCAGCCGGGCCAAGGCCGTCAACTTCGGCATCGCGTACGGGCAAGGCGCCTTCGGGCTTTCGCAGAACCTGGGCACCCCGCGCGCGGAAGCGAAACAGATCATCGACGACTACTTCGCCCAATTCCCCGGGGTACGCAACTACATGGACGAAATGATAGGCTTCTGCAGGGCCAACGGCTACATCAAGACCATGATGGGCCGTCGCCGGTACCTGCCGGACATCACCAGCGCCAACAACACCGTGCGCGCGCAGGCCGAACGCATCGCCATCAACGCGCCCATGCAGGGCAGTGCGGCGGACATCATCAAAGTAGCCATGGTCAGCATACATCGGGAGTTGAAGCAGCGCCGCTTAAAGAGCAAGTTGCTGCTACAGGTACATGATGAACTCGTCTTCGATACGCATAACAGCGAGACGGAAGAGCTGAAAGTGCTGGTGCGTGATCGGATGCAGGGCGCCATGCGATTGGCCGTTCCATTGGTTGTTGACATGGGCGTGGGGAAAAACTGGCTGGAGGCGCACTGAGCGGGGCCCGTCACGGAGGGACCTTTACCCCACACTGGATCCTACCATGGTATCGAACCGATCATCGTGGCCGCTGTTGGCCGGCCTCGTGTTGCTGAGCGCTTGCGGCGGCGGGGAGCCCACCGGGCAGGACACTCTGAACGTCCCCTCCACGGAGGACTCCACGGCCCAGGCCGAGCGGATGAGGAAGACCCGCAACATCTTCTACAACATCCCTTCGCCGATGGAAACGGCCGCCCTGCTCAAGAAGGCGGGTGCGGAGTACGACAAGGACATTTTGAACGACGTGCAGAACGTGGACAAGTACACCGCCGCCAGCAAGCAGGCCCTGAACCTGGGTATCTATGGCGCGGACCTCAGCTACGCCAGCGTGAACAACCAGACGCAGGAGAGCATGTTCTTCACCAGTTGTGCCAAGAAGTTGGCGGACCGTTTGGGCGTGAGCAACGCCTTTGATGATGCCACGCTCGAGCGCATGGAGAAGAACATGAACAACAGGGACTCCCTGCTCAGCATCATCAGCGAGACGTACTGGACCGTGGACGCCTACTTGAAGGAGAATGAGCGGGACAACATCAGCGCCTTGATGATCGCCGGTGGTTGGGTGGAAGGGCTCTACATCGCCACGCAGGTCTCCCGGGTGAAGGCGACCCCGGAGCTCAAGCAACGCATCGCCGAGCAGAAGCTCAGCCTGCACGATCTGTTGGGCCTGATGGAAACCTACGAAGGCACGGATGAGGCGTTGGCCAGCGTGAAAGCCGACCTCACCGCGATCGCGGCGCTCTTCGAAGGAGTGGCCGAGCCCGCTGCGAGCGCGGAAGTGACCCAAGAGAACGGTGTGGCCGTGATCGGCGCTGCCAGTGCCAACACAACATTGAGCGATGACCAGCTCCGGGCCATCACCGAGAAAGCCTCCACGGTCCGCAACGCCTATATCAACTGAGCCCCGCCATGATCTCCGTGCGAACCAACTTTGTCCGTACCGCGCTGGCCGGTGCCCTTTTCCTGTTCGCTGTGGCCGCTCAAGCCCAGTGCCGCAGCTTCGCCAAGAACAAATGCGTGCCGGAGCTGGCCCCCTACAAGTTCAACGAGAGCTTCAATGCCGCGCAACTGGCCCCGGGCGAGGAGGCGGAAGTGAACCTCACCTTCTTCAGCGGGCAGGAGTACCGGGTGATGGTATGCACCCATCCCATCCTGGGGGAGGTGAACTGGAAGTTGATGGACGCGTCCAACAAGATCCTGTTCGAAAGCCTCGCGGATGCTCCCAAGCGCTTCTTCGACCTGCGTATGGCCAACACCCAGCAACTCAAGGTGCATGTCTGGGTGCCGAGCAAACCCAAGACGGACATGGTTCATGTGGGCTGCGTGGCCATCATGGTCGGCTTCAAGGAGTGAGCATGAGCTCCCCTCGCTAAGAGCCTGTTCAAGATCTCTTAGGATGCGATCCAATTTTATGTCGAGGTAAAGCCGGAAGATCTTCGCGTAGCGGTGCATACAAGAACAATTTCCGGTGAAGCATCGGCGGAAACGGGGCCGGAGCGCGCGGTTGAAGAGATCTTGAACAGGCTCTAAGAACGGTGGGTTGCCACGAACGAAGGATCCCGGTCGCTCGCGGCCGGGATCCTTCGTTGCTGTCGATGCGTGAGCCCCTTGGTGGCTCCAGCACCGCGTTCCTTTATTCCTTCGTAAAGCGCGTCACTTGCGCCCGGCCGTTCTGATGGAGCACCACCAGATACATGCCCGGCGCGAGGTGGCCGACCGGTAAGCTGATGCGCTTCGCACCGGCGATCGCATCCATCTCAGGCAACGTGCCTACCACGCGGCCTTGCGGGTCGCAGATGTCCACGGTGAGGCGACCGCTTTCGCGCAGATCGAGCACCAGGTCCGAGGCATGGCGCACGGGGTTCGGCACTACGGCGATGTTGTTCGTGCTGGTGGTGATCAGCTCCGCGAAACCGACCGGTGTACCGTTGATATTGATGTTGTCCAGAAAGAGGTTGTTACCGCCATCGCTCTGGAAGAGGAACTTGAAACGGAAGTTCCCCACGAAGTAGCTACTGCTGATGTTGTTCACCGAGGTTTCGGCCCATTGGGCGTCCTGGGTGGGGGTGAACGCGCTGCTCTGGTCGGCGGAGGTGCTGAGGTTGGTGGCGCCATAGAGCTGTTGACGGAGGCTCCAGTTGTTGCCACAATCGTTGCTCACGTAGAGCCGCAGCAGGTCATTGTTATCGGCGGCATGGCGGGCGAACGCGTAGCGGTAGGTGATGGTGATGTCCTGGACATTGCTCATATCGAAGGTGGGGCTCACCAATTCATCCTTCTCGTCCACCTCGCTCACATGGTTGTTCAGGCGCACGCTCTTGCTGCTTTGGTACCCGGTGGTGGCCACCAACTGGAAGGCGCCGTTGCCCCCGAAGTCGAGGACCGCCCAATCGTTGTTAGGCAGGGCCCCGACGTTCTCGAAGCCCTCAGTGAACGGCGCGGCGAAGCCGGGGTTGGGCAGTACGAGGATGTAGTCGACCTCGTCCGTGCTCACATCCAAAAGTCCGTTGCCTACCGTCAGGCTCACAGGATAGAGGCCCGGGTTGGTATAGGTGACCACCGGGTTGACATCGGTGCTGGTGGTGGGTGTGCCGCCGGGAAAGGTCCAATCACGCTCGGTCACACCGTGGTAGCTGACATCGGAAAAGACCACCGAAGCACCGGCACAGATCTGGCGCACGTTGCTGGTGAACGCTGCAGCGCAAAGCACGTCGTTCCCCGTGGTACCCGTCGCGGTCAAATTGCTCTGCTGCCAGAGCTGGTTGCGCTGTGCCGTGCTGGAGTTCAAAGCGGAGAGCATCCGGGTCTTCTGGCCCTCGGTGAACATCTTGGAGCAATACGAATACTCCATGTAGTTCTCCACATTGTCGAGCGGCGTGGTGCAGGTGTTGCCGTTGAGAGCGCAGCTGGTCCAACCTTCGGTGGGCGGGGTATCGCTCACATTGTCCGTTTCGCCGCAATTGTCCAGAAGGCCTGGCTCGTTCGTTGGCCCCCAAACGTGCCGGAGATTGATCCAATGACCCACCTCGTGCGTGAGGGTCCGTGAGCGTCCCACGCTGCTGGTGCCAATGCTGCCGGTATAGTCGTGAAGAAGAACGATACCATCCGCGGCAGCGCCCCATCCGCCGTTCACAGAGCCCGGCGTTTGCGTGTAACCGGCAGCACCATCAGCGTACGCGCAGGTCCACACGTTCAGATACTTGTTCCGCGGCCACTGGATCAGATCCTTCATATCCTGTGTGCCATCGTTGGTCAGTGCGCTCACCGTACGGGTGATACCGCTGGTGCATTCCCCGTTGGGGTCCAATTGGGCCAGGCGGAAGGTGATGCCCACGTCGGCCACGATCCCCAGGAATTCCGGGCGCACGTTGTCCCAGTCGGCGTTCAACTTGTTGAAATCGTCGTTGAGCACCCGGATCGCATCGTGTACCTGCGCATCACTGATGTTCTCCACCCCATTGTTGTGGATGATGTGGAACACGACGGGGATCACATAGGTGTTACCGCCCCGTTCCTCCTCACTGAGCGCGGCGTATTGTTGGGTAAAAGCTTCCAGGTCCGTTTCGTACTGGGCGATGTCGGCCAGTTTATGCGGATCGTTCTGGTGCAGTGGGGCCAAGTGTTCCAGTCCATGGGTGGAACACAGGAACGGCGTGTTCTGCTGGGCGCTGGCGAAGAAGCCGGAGATCAGGAAAAGCGCTCCTGGGAGAAGGGATCGCGAGATGCGGAAGTTCATGTAACTGGGGGGCCTTTTGCAGGCGTCGCGAAGATAACCGTTCAGCACCCTGCACAGTTCGCCACGAAGTCCACTTTCCGGCCTTTCCCTTGGGTTCCAAGTAAGGGATCACAAACCTCTGACGATCCCAAGCGGGAAGCGGTCGGGCTGGGCGGTCAGATGGTCGATCAATGAAGACTTCCATAGAGTTTCCGGGGTTCTCTCCGTGCCTCCGCGTCTCCGTGTGAGCCGGTTAACCGATCGCCACCCGCAGATCCTCGATCAGATCTTCGGCGTCCTCGGTACCCACGCTCAGGCGGATCAGCGTATCGGCCAGGCCGTTCTTCAGCCGCTCCTCGCGGGGGATGCTCGCGTGGGTCATGCTTGCGGGGTGGCCGATCAGACTCTCCACACCGCCCAGGGATTCGGCCAAAGCGAAGAGTTTGGTGTTGGAAAGCACGCGTGTGGCATCCGCCATTTGATCGCCCCTCAGGGTGAAGCTCACCATGCCGCCGAAGCCTCGCATCTGGCGTTTGGCCACATCGTGGTTCGGGTGGGTGGGCAGACCGGGCCAGTAGACCCGATCCACTTTCGGATTGGTCAGCAGGTATTCCGCGATCGCTTTACCGTTGGTGCAGTGCCGCTCCATGCGCAAGTGCAGGGTCTTGATGCCGCGTAGCACAAGAAAACAGTCCATGGGGCCGGGGGTAGCACCGCTGCTGTTCTGCAAAAAGGCCAGGCGCTCGTGCAACGCATCGTCCTTCACCACCAAGGCACCTAGCACCACATCGCTGTGGCCACCCAGATACTTCGTGGCACTGTGCATCACGATGTCCGCACCCAGGTCGAGCGGGGTTTGGAGCGCTGGGCTGGCGAAGGTGTTGTCCACCGCGAGCCAGCAACCCTGCTTGCGGGCCAGCACCGCCAATGCGGCGATGTCGATCACCTTCAGCAAGGGGTTGGTGGGCGTTTCGGCCCAGATCAACTTGGTCTGCGGTGTGATCGCGGCTGCCACGTTCTCCGGATCGCTCATGTCCACGAAGCTGAAGCGGATGCCGAAGCCTTCGTAGATCTTGGTGAACAGCCGGTAGGTGCCGCCATAGAGATCATTGGTGCTCACCACATGATCGCCGGGCTTCAGCAATTTGACGAGCGTATCGATGCTCGCCATGCCCGTGGCGAAGCACAGACCATGTGTGCCGTTCTCCAGTGTGGCCAGCGCCTTTTGCAACGCGGTACGCGTGGGGTTGTGCGTGCGGCTGTACTCATAGCCCTTGTGATCGCCCGGAGAGGCCTGCACGTAAGTGCTGGTCTGGTAGATCGGCGTCATAATGGCGCCGGTGGTGGGGTCGGGCTCTACGCCCGCATGCACGGCCTTGGTGCCGAAACGGTGGCTCATTCGTCAGGGGATTGGTCCGCTGTGCGGAGGGTGGCGAAGGTAGACTTCAATACCTCGCTTCAGCCTGCATCCCCCTGGTGTGAGAGGTTACGGAAGATTGGGTTGACTTCGTAAAGCCCTCTTTCAATTCTGATGAAGTAAGCATTTCCCGCAGAGGCCTTCAAGCCAGGTTTGCTGACAGCATGCTTCCACAAGAAGGCCTTGCTCTTGGTCAGAATATCATCACAGTCTGCAACTCGGAATTGGGATGGTATTTGACCAGCTCGCACGCCGTGCAAAATTCGACTGAAGAGAACGCTGCTGGATTTTGACATATTCTATTGGATCTCGACGTCATCTACTTCGCAACTCTTGTCGGTGTGAACGCGAGCCGTGAATTGAACGTCGTGTTCGATATCAAATGCAATCACGGCAAACCACCCGTCGCCTAAGTAAGCGGCCGTCTGAAAAATCTTGTTCGTCTCCTCCATACGCCTGCGAACTCCATATAGGCAGGACTCAGTTCCGTTGCTTTCTTCAGCCTCAGTAGACTCTTCAGGTGCGACTTCCTCTTCTAAGGTTGTGCTTGGTTGGTCGGAACCTGATGGTTCCGAATCTCCGGAGGCTGTGGACCCAACGACCCAACCACCGCCAATTGTAAGGATGCCAATCGTTATAAGCACCCGTGCGCTGGCGTTCCAAGTGTATGCCCCTGACGACCTATCGTATGCTATGCCAATTCCCCAGACGGCCAGAATGAAACCAGCAATTTTCAGGATCAGTGGAAGATGTTCCATGAGTTTGATTTTCAGTCGAAAATAGCGTTTGATTTGGGGCTACGACTTGGCCGTATGCCGCAACCACCTCGGCAGGATGATCACACCGATAACCACATACAGGTAGTAGGTGAGCAGTCGCCACACCAAGGCTACGGCTCCTATCAAACCCAAGGCGGGCAGCAGGTCTTTGAAGAAACCAGCGAAGGCCAGTTCCGCGAAACCACTGGCGCCCGGCGTGGGGCTGATGAGCAGGATCACCCACATCACCAATTGGCGTGCATAGAGGAGCAGGTGATCGCTCACCGGAAAGAAGGCGGCGGCCAGGCAGTTCACTACCAGAAAGCGCGAGGCCCATCCCCACACGGTAGCGGCGAAGCCCTTCGCCCAATAACTCACGGGGCGTTCCTTGAGGTCCGCCGAGGCGAGCACAAGATCGTGGCCCGTGGCGGCGATGTCCTGCCGCCAGCGGCGCAACGGCTTCCATTGGAAGAGCTTCAGGGTCCAATGCTTGATGGCACGCGGGCGGAAGAACACCGCATACCACACGGCCAGGGTCATGGCGACGATCACCGCGTAGCCGATCCAGAACACCACCATCATGTTCAAACCCCCGAAGGCTTCGTCCAAATGGGGCGGGAACAGAGCGGCCATGCCCACAAAGGCGAAGACGAGCGGCACGGTGATGATATAGAAGAGTTCATCCAGCATCGCGGTGACCAGCACGATGGCCGTGCTGCGGCCAAGCGCGATGCCTTCGCGTTGCAGGATGAACGCAGCGAACGCGGTGCCGCCAACCACCGATGGTGCGAGGTTGCAGGCGAATTCCCACAGCATCACCGCATTGAAGCTGCTGCGCCAGCCGAGTTGCTTGCTTGTTAGAATGCGGATGCGCACGATATAGCCCAGGTCCCGGAAAGCGGTGAACAGCAGGGCGAGCAGCAGCCAGCCGGTGCTGTACCACGTCCATTCGACGCTGGTCAGCGCGTCGCGTGCGGTCAGTCGGCGGAAGTCACCGGAGCCATCCGCAGTGGAGGAGAAATCCGCTGGATCGCTGGGATCCACAATGCCGTTGCCATTGGCATCGTTCCAGGTGAAGCCACCGTGTCCGTCCGGTGCGGGCTCGAAACGCGGGGCGCGCAGGTCGCGCACCAGCAGCCAGCCCGCCGCGAGCAAACCGATGAGGATGGGCAGCAAGATCCGCCGCCGGCTGAAACCGGAACGGAAAGCCTTCTCTTTGTCCTGTGCTGGCGGCTCCACGGTCATCTATGGCCCAATGTAGCTGCCCGCTTGGATCCGTTGGCGCAGCCCCGCACACAGGCCCATATCGCTCTCTTCGCGGTCAACCTGATCTACGGGGCCAACTACACCGTGGCCAAGAGCTTGATGCCGGGGGTGATCGGTCCATCGGGTTTCATTTTGGTGCGTGTGGTCGGCGCCAGCCTGCTCTTCTGGGCGCTGATGCCGCTGTACCGCGAGCGGGTGAGTTGGGCGGATGTTCCGCGTCTCTTGCTCTGTGCGGTGCTCGGTGTTGCGCTGAACCAACTGATGTTCTTCCAAGGCCTCATGCGCACGAGCGCCCTACATGCGAGCTTGATCATGGTCGTAGCTCCGATCCTTGTGCTCGTGTTCGCGGCCGTGCTCATTGGTGAGCGGGTCACCCGCGCCAAGGTGGCGGGTATCCTGTTGGGGGCAACGGGCGCTTCTTTGTTGCTGTGGCTCAGTGCGCAGGGTGGTGATGCGGGGAGCACGCTGCTCGGCGATGTGTGCATACTGATCAACGCCGCGTCCTACGCGCTCTACCTGGTGCTGGTGAAGCCATTGATGCGGAAGTACTCGGCCGTGACCATCATGGCGTGGACCTTTCTTTTCGGGACGGTGATGGTACTTCCGTTCGGTGCGCACGAAACCCCCAAGGTGGATTGGCAGGGCCTGGCGATGGGGCAGTGGATCGCGATCGCTTTTGTGGTCCTCATGGTCACCTTTATCGCTTACCTGTTGAACACCTGGGCGCTACGGCGCGTGGAGCCGAGCGTGGTGGGCGCCTACATCTACTTGCAACCGGTCATGGCCATCGTATTCGGGTGGTTGTATCTGTGGCTGGGGTGGATGCCAGGGGAAGGGAACACGGCCACACCGGATCCGGGAATTGCCCATGCCCTCAGCGCGGGGTGCATCTTCCTAGGTGTCCACCTGGTGAACCGTGCGGATCGCCAGGGTGCGGCGTGATCGAGGGTCCCCCCGTATGGCCGTTTGGCGGAAGCTCTGCGTTCATCTGCGGATCAACTTCCTTACGGCGGTAGAAGAGAGCAAGACGTGATAGCCCCCGGACCTGTCCATGCGCTGCGATCCTAGGCGGCTACCTTTGGCCAAAACGCGGGTATGTTGCGATCGATGACCGGCTTCGGCCGTGCCGAGGGGGCGGTGGGCGAGCGCAAGGTGAGCGTAGAGCTCCGCTCGCTCAACAGCAAGCAGCTCGATCTGCTCGTGAAACTGCCCTCCGCTTATCGGGAGAAGGAAGCCGAACTGCGCGCCTGGCTGGCGGACCGTATCGTGCGGGGCAAGGCGGAACTCTTCGTAGCCCTGGATCGCGCGGCCAACGGAAAGCGCAACGCCTACGACCCGGAGACCGTCCGGATCCAGTACGCACAGCTCAAGGCCTTGGCCGATTCCGTGGCGCCGGGCCACGTCACCGATCTGCTGGGCATCGTACTGCGCCAGGCGGAACAGACCCCACCGGCCGAAGAAACAGTGGATCCGGCGGAATGGGAAGGGATCCTCGCATTGATCCACCAGGCGGTGGAGGACTTCTCCTCCTACCGCACCGAAGAAGGGCAGCGCCTGATGGAAGACCTGCGGGCCACCGTGGCGCGCGTCGGCGTGTTGATGGACGAGATCGCCACCTTGGACCAGGGTCGCACGGACAAAGTGCGTGAGCGCCTGCGCACGAAGGTGGAGGAACTTTCCACCACGGTGGATCGCGACCGTTTCGAGCAGGAGCTGACCTACTATCTGGAGAAGTTCGACATCAACGAGGAGAAGGTGCGGTTACGGGCCCATTGTGCCTACTTCCTGGAAACCCTGGCCGCGCCCGATCAACAGGGCCGCAAGCTGGGCTTCATATCCCAGGAGATGGGCCGCGAGATGAACACCATCGGTTCCAAGGCCAACGATGCGCCGATCCAAAAGCTGGTGGTGCGCATGAAGGACGATCTGGAGAAGATCAAGGAGCAACTGCTCAATGTGCTCTAACGCATGGCGATCCGGGAAGGTAAATGCGTGATCTGTTCGGCGCCCTCCGGTGCGGGTAAGACCACCATCGTACACCACCTGTTGCGCCAGATACCGGAGCTCGCATTTTCGATCTCCGCGACAAGCCGCCCCATGCGGCCCAAGGAGCGGGAGGGGGTGGACTATCATTTCCTGAGCCCGAAGGAATTCGAGCGCCGCATCGCCGAAGACGCCTTTGTGGAATGGGAAGAGGTGTATCCCGGTCGGTACTACGGCACGCTCCGCAGCGAGGTAGAGCGCATCTGGGCTTCCGGGAAGCATATCATCTTCGATGTGGACGTGGTGGGGGGCTTGCACCTGAAGCAGCTTTTCGGTGCACAGGCCCTGGCCCTCTTCATAGAGCCACCCTCACTTGAGGTTCTTGCCGAACGGTTGATACAGCGCGGCACCGAGACCGCCGAGACCCTGAAAGTGCGGGTGGACAAGGCCACGCACGAAATGGGGACCGCGGACCGCTTCGATGCGGTGGTGGTGAACCACGCGCTGGACCAGGCCTGCGCGGAGGCGGTGGCCTTAGTGCGCGATTTCCTCAGGAAATGACCATCGCCTGTTTGTTCGGCACGTTCGATCCCCCGCACAACGGACATCTGAACATCGCGCGCCAGGTTCTGGAGCAAAGCGGCGTAGACCAGGTGTGGTTGGTGATCACCCCGATGAACCCCTTTAAGCAGGACCAGGCGATCAGTGCGAACGATCATCGGGTGGCCATGGTGCGCGCGGCATTGGAGAACATGGACGGGATCGAGGTTTCCACCGAGGAACTTGCGCTCCCCCCCCCCAATTACACCGCCGATACACTGGCCCACTTCCGAACACGTTGGCCGGAACATCGTTTCCGGCTGGTGATGGGTAGCGACAACCTGGCCCAGTTGGATCGCTGGAAGGACGCCGAAGGGATCCTTGAACACCATGGGATCATCGTCTACCCCCGCCCGGGGTACGATCTGCACCGGAACCGGTCCGTGTTCGCGGACCACGTCGACGTCAGCTTTCTTGAAGGACCGGTCATGGACCTGTCCAGCACCCGCATCCGGCAGGGGGTCCGTGAGGGAAAGCCTGTCGATCACTGGGTGGGCCCCCAGGTCGCGGCCTACATCGCGGCGAACGGGCTCTACAAGGACTGAAGTGAGAGCGGGGCCACCTTCAGGGCGGCCTGGTTCAAATGATCGGCCAACACCGTCGCAGCTCGGTTGAGATCCACCTCGTTCACCACGTGCAGGTCGCAATGATGGCGATAGGGCAGCAGGAACTCCCGGTATGCGGGCATTACATGGTTGTCCCACTGATAGCGCACCTCTTCACTGCCATAGCCACGCTCCAGTTCATCGCGTTGTAGGCGCCGCTGGAGTTGTGTATCCTCATGCGCCTCGATGAACACGCGCAGATCGAACAGTTCGCGCAACGGCGCGTGGTGCAGCACGAACAGGCCTTCCACCAGGACGATGGGAGCGGGTGCGATCTCGATCACCGAGGGTTGCTTTTCCTCCTGGTTGAAGGTGTACTCGGTGCGCACGAGCGTATCGCCTGCTACCAGAAGTTGTAGATCGCGCACCAAGGCGTTCAGATCGATGCCCGTGGGGAGATCGAAATTCACCCGGCCGTTGGGATCCACGGCTTGCTGGGACAGTGGTAGATAGTAGTCGTCCTGTGAGATCAGGCATACCGAACCCGGCGGGAGGCGATCGCGTAGCGCACGTACCAGGCTGGTTTTGCCCGATCCGCTACCTCCAGCGACCCCTACGAGGTACGCTCCCCGATGCATGCGCGCAAAAGTAGCGGTGTGCAGGTTGGTATGGGAGCGCCCTGGCGGAAACCGGGTGATGACCCGTTGAGCTCTGGCACGATGCTTGTTTTCCATCGAACGTTCAACGAACCATCCAAGTCATGAAGACCCGACCGAACCGTGTGGAACGACTGAAGAAGCAGGCCCAGCGCCTGATGCTGGCCGGCGATGTGACGCGGTACATGAACAAACTGCGAGAACTGTACGAACTGCGCCTGGCAACGGGTGGGTTCGCGATCCAGTGAGGAGGTGGTCCGGGGGACCGGGCCAAACTTCTGGTTTTGGTGAAAGCGGTGGCGGGGCCTGTGGTGGGCCCCGTCGCCGTTTTCGCCTACGGGGGTAAAGGGTCCGTCCAAAAAGCGCCCGCCGTGCGGATCTTTTTCATGGGTCGGGCGTAGAAGGTCCCCATGACGAAGAAGGACAAGATAGCCTTCATCCGGAGCAGCAAGCGCAAGACGCATGTGTACAATGACCTTCACAGGTTCTCGGACCAGCAGCTCAACGACCTCATTCGTGAGATCGTGCAGGGCCTTGTCAGGGAGAGCGAGATAATCGCCAATGCCTACATGAACGGTTATCGGTAGACAAGCGGATCGGCATGCGCCCCTACTGAAGGCTGGAAGCGACAGGTAACCGGGCCCCTGAAATTCAGGGGCCTTGTTACGTCCGGCCGGGCCGCTCAGCTTTCCTACCAAGACCTCAAGGAAAGCGCCAAGGAAAGGGTGTGGCCGTTACTTTCACCATCCTCAACCTCCGTTGCACATGAAACATCTTTCCGCACTCGTGCTCCTGGCCCCGCTCACGGCGATGGGTCAGTCCTTGGTCTCTACCCAGCCCCAGAACCGAACGGCCCTCCTGGAGGATTTCACCGGTATCCACTGCCAGTACTGTCCCGAAGGGCATACCGTCGCGGCGGCCATTGAAACCGCCAACCCGGATGAGGTGGTGGTGGTCGGTGTTCACGCGGGGGTATACGCCACGCCAGGAGTTGGCGAACCGGACTTCCAGACCACCTGGGGCACGGAGATCGACGCTCATTTCACCATCACCGGGTATCCGGCTGGTGTGATCAACCGTCATCTGTTCAATGGCGCGGATGATCTGGGACGCGGCGCATGGGAAGGAGCGGTGAACGAGGTTCTGGCCATGACCTCCCCCGCCAACCTCGGCATGCAGAGCAGCTTCGACAACGGTACCCGCTTGCTCACCGTGGACGTTGACGTGTACTACACGGATAATAGCCCCGGTGGCAACGACTATATCAGCGTGCTGCTGAAGGAGAGCGACATTATCGGCCCTCAGACGAGCACCGGTGGGAACATTCCGAACTACCAGCACAACCACGTGCTGCGCGCGTACCTCACCCCGGGCACTTGGGGCGATGAGGTGACCACCACTACAGCAGGCACCCTGGTACAACGCACATACACCTACACGGTGCCGACGAATTTTGACATCACCAACTGCGAAGTGGTCGCGTTCGTGAGCGAGGACCAGACCGAAGTTTACCAAGCGCGCGAAGTGGTCGCTGAGGGAGGCACTACGTTGATCGTCGGTTCGCTTACCGGTCCACCCGCGCCATACGCAGGTGGAAGCTCTGGGAGCACCACGACCTTCGCCAACACCTTCAGCAATGAGCTGGGTGCCTCGGCCGACTACATCTTCACCCTTGCCAGCGCCGATGCCCCAGCGGATTGGACGGCCAGCTTTGATGTCATGGGCAATACCTACACGGGTGCGTCCACGCTTACCGTGAACACGGGTGTGCAGGAGCCGGTAAGCGTGAACATCGTCCCTGGTGCTTCGGTGGCGGTGGCCACGTACGAACTCACGGTGGCCGCAGTGAGCGAGCCCAATGCGCCCATCCTTTCGCAGCTTTATTACGTCATGAGCGGCGTTACGGATCTGGTGGTGAGCAATCCCCTGGCCGAAGCGCATGAGCCCATCTACATGAGCGGCCTCGCGGTTGCCAACCAGGCCGGCCGTGCGAAGACCAGCCGTGACATGTTCGGGGGTTTCGCGGATGCGGGCGCCTTGGGCGGAGTGAACAACCTATACTTCAATGTCAGTTGGACGTTCCCGAGCCTTACGGACGAGGTGGTGGCTCAGTTGGGCGCTTTTCTTGATGCCGGGGGTAACCTGATGATCGCGGGCCAGGACATCGGCTGGGACCAGAGCGGGGATGCCGCGGCCTATGGCACGGCCATCACCCAGGCGTTCTACGAGGACTACATGTACGCCGATTATGTGGCGGATGGGTCCACGACCAACAGTTCGGTGAACTTCGAAGATGGGGATGCGGTCTTCGGCGCGGTACCGAACTCGAACATCAATGCCGTCTTTGGCGCGAACAGCTATCCCGAGGAGATCACCCCCATCGCACCGGCGGTGCCGATCCTGCGCTACAATACCCCGACCAAGATCGGTGGGCTTCGTGTGGAGACGGCCAATTACAAACTGGTCTATTTCGGTGTTGGTCCTGAGCAGATGTCCGACCTCGCCGTAGCGGATAAAATGATCCAGCTGAGCCATGACTGGTTCTACGGAGTGGTAGCTGTGGAAGAGCTGGACAACGCGTTCCAAGGAACTATGTGGCCCGTGCCGACCAGCGACGTCTTGAACGTTCGCATGGACGGAACGATCCAGCACTATGCGGTGGTCGATGCCGCTGGGCGCACGGTACGCGCCGAGCGCCTCGCCAACCCTGCGGACCGTCTTTCGATCACCGTAGGCGATCTGCGGGCTGGTCTTTACACATTGCAGGTCACTGTGGAGGACGGGACCCGGACCGCTCGCGCTTTCAGCGTGGTGCGCTAGTCAGTCATTTCGAACGGGCCAGCGGGCCGTGGAGCGATCCACGGCCCGCTGCTTTTTTGGAGCAGGAACCCTGCACGCGGCGGCTATCTTGGCAGCATGCGAACGTTGTTGCACGATCCCGCCTATGTGGTGGACCGGCCTGGGCCGTTCGACCTGGCCAGGTTCCCCACGGATGTATCAGGTGAGGAGGACAAGAAGGAATTGAAGGCCCGTGTGGACAAGGACAAGGAGCGGATCATCGAATTACAGGAGCGGCTCTATGCCACGGATTCCCATGCCCTCCTGCTGGTGTTCCAAGCCATGGACGCGTCCGGAAAGGACAGTTGCATTCGCCATGTGCTCAGTGGTTTGGATCCACAAGGCTCCCAAGTGTGGTCGTTCAAAGCACCGAGCGCCGAGGAGCGCGATCACGATTTCCTTTGGCGCCATGCGCGGGCTTTACCCGAGCGTGGCCGCATCGGGATCCACAACCGGAGCCATTATGAGGAGGTCGTGGTCACACGGGTACATCCAGAGTTCGTTCTGGCCCAGCGCATTCCAGGGATCGACCGCGCGGACCGGGTCGGCAAGGCCTTTTGGCAACGCCGCTATTCGAGCATTCTCCACTTCGAGGAGCACCTGGCACAAGAGGGTACCGTGATCATGAAATTTTTCCTGCATATGGGCCGCGATGCGCAGAAGCAGCGTTTTCTCGAGCGCATCCATGATCCTGAGAAGCGCTGGAAGTTCAACGCAGAGGACGTACGGGAACGGGCGCATTGGAAGGCCTATCAGCAGGCCTACTCTGAAGCCATCGGCGCCACCGCCGCGGCGCACGCTCCATGGTACATTGTGCCCGCCGATGAACAGTGGGAGAGCCGCGCCCTGGTGGCGAGGATCATCCGTGAGCGCCTCGAAGCCATGGACCTGCGACCACTGAAGCCCAGCGCGGAGCAAGATGCCGCAGCAGCGGAAGCGGAGCGCATATTGAACATGGAACCGAAGGACGCTTAGCTTTAGACCATGACCCCGCCCCGGACCAAGCGCTGGCGTTTGAAGGAAGTCCCTGATGCGGCCGCGGAATCCGCATTGACCACGGACCGCTGCCCGATGTCGTTAGCGCGTGTCCTCGCACAACGTGGCATCCGGGACCCGAAGGAAGCAGCGCGCTTTTTCCGTCCGCACATCGAGCAGTTGCACGATCCGTTCTCGATGGCCGACATGCTGAAGGCTGTGGAACGGATCGAGCATGCCCTCGGCGAAGGAGAACGCATCATGGTCTATGGGGACTATGATGTGGATGGCACCACCGCGGTGGCCTTGGTCACTTCGTTCCTGTCCCGGTTCTCCGGGCAACTCATTTTCTACATCCCGGACCGTTATTCCGAAGGCTATGGCATTTCGTTCCAAGGGATCGATCACGCGAAGCAGGAGGGTGTTACACTGATCATCGCGTTGGACTGTGGCATCAAGTCGCACGATAAGGTGACCTACGCTTCGGAAAAAGGGATCGACTTCATCATTTGCGATCACCACCGGCCGGACGATACCCTGCCTGCGGCCGTCGCCGTGCTCGATCCCAAGCGCGACGATTGCCCTTATCCCTTCAAGGAGCTCAGCGGCTGTGGCATCGGCTTCAAACTGATGCAGGGCCTCGCGCAGCGCAACAACATCCCCTTCGCCGAACTGGAACCCCTGCTCGATCTGGTGGCTGTGAGCACCGCATGCGACATCGTACCGGTGACCGGTGAGAACCGGGTGCTCTCCTACTTCGGGCTCCGTCGGCTGAACGAGGAACCACGCGCCGGTTTCCAGGCCATGCTGGAAATGGCCAATGTGAAGCGGTCCCTCAACGTCACTGATCTGGTCTTCGTGCTGGGACCGCGCATCAATGCCGCAGGTCGCATCGAACATGGAAGGCAGGCCGTGGAACTGCTGCTGGCGCACGACAAGCAGCAGGCCGAGCAGATGAGCGCGCGCATCGACCGTAACAACGTGCAGCGCCAGGACCTGGACAAGGAGATCACGCGTGGCGCGATGGAAATGATCGAGCGCGATGCCTTCCTCCAGAGCGCATGGAGCACCGTCCTGTTCGACGCCACGTGGCACAAAGGCGTGATCGGGATCGTGGCTTCGCGGCTGGTCGATGTCCACTACCGCCCCACTGTGGTGCTCACTGAGAGCAACGGCAAAGCGGCGGGATCGGCGCGCAGCGTAAAGGGCTTCGATGTGTACGAAGCCATCAGCGCATGCGCGGACCTATTGGAGCAGTTCGGCGGGCATACCTATGCGGCCGGTCTTACCATGCCTCTGGAGAACGTGGAAGCTTTCCGCACGCGCTTCGAGGCCGTGGTGCGCGAACGCCTGGGCGAAGAGCAACGCACCCGCGAGGAAGAAGTGGACGTGGAGATCCCGCTATCCGATATCGACGGCCGGTTGATGAAGGTGCTCCAACACATGGCGCCTTACGGACCGGGCAACATGCGCCCGGTCTTCCTCACGCGCGGTGTCAAGGACAAAGGCCGTGCGCGCATCGTGGGGGACAGCCATTTGAAGATGAACTTGATCGATCCGGACCATCCGCAGCGCGAGATCGATGCCATCGCTTTCCGCCAGGCCGAGCACATGGAACTGGTGCGCAGCGGTGAACCGTTCAGCGTGATCTACACCTTGGAGGACAATCTTTGGAACGGTCGCACCACCATCCAGATGAACATCAAGGACATCAAACCAGGATCGGACGGCCTTTTGGTGAACGAGGGGGCGGGACACCATACCGGGGTGCTTGCTTGATCCTTGAACTTTCGAACACCACCGTCGTCGAACCACCGCAATAGCCGAAACCATGCGTACCTGCTTGCTCCTGATCGGCGCCGTGACCTGTGTGTCCTCGATCGCCCAGACACCTACATGGAGCGAGGACGTGGCCTGCATCGTTTACTCGCACTGCGCTCCCTGCCATCGCGAGGGTGGTGCCGGGCACTTCAGCCTCACCAGCTTCACGGACGCATACACCTATCGTAACGACATGCGTGATGCCACGCAGTTGCGCTTAATGCCCCCGTGGCCACCCGACCAGGACTACCGCACACTCGCCCACGAGCGCGTCCTTTCACAGGACGAGATCGACATCATCGCCGCCTGGGCGAACAGCGGAGGACCGGAAGGCGATCCCGGGCTCGCTCCACCGCCGCCCACTTTCAGCAGCAACTGGGTTATCGCACAGCCCGACATCACTGCGCGCATGGAGGAATATGTGGTGCCGCCCTCCACGAACGACAACTACCGCGCCTTCGTGCTGCCGATCAACAACCCGGTGAACAGCCATATCACCGGTTTCGAAGTGGTGCCGGGCAACACCGAGATCGTACACCATGTGCTGGTGTTCGCGGATGCTACAGGCCAGGCGCAAGCGTTGGATGATGCGGACCCAGCGCCCGGCTACGCCAGCTTCGGGGGCATCGGTGTTTCCGGTGCGAAGCTGGTGGGGCTATGGGTGCCGGGTGCGGATCCCGTCTTTACACCCGCGA
The DNA here is from genome assembly GCA_017987895.1 of Flavobacteriales bacterium. Classification (GTDB taxonomy): domain Bacteria; phylum Bacteroidota; class Bacteroidia; order Flavobacteriales_F; family PHOS-HE28; genus PHOS-HE28. The sequence goes on from JAGNSU010000003.1 coordinate 48,966, forward strand.
GCATGGGCATTCCGCTGGAGGCCGGTGCGGACCTCGTGATGCAGGTACACTATCCGGCAGGTAGCAACGCTTTGGTGGACAGCACGCGCATCAACTTGCAATTGAGCCCCGGTGGTTTTATCCGCGACATGGCCATCGATCCCATCCTGGAACATTGGCTCACCATGACCGACGGTCCCCTGGTGATCCCCGCGAACACGGTGAAGACCTTCCACAACCAATACACGGTTCCGATCCCTGCCACCATCACAGCCATTGGGCCACATGCGCATCTTATATGCACTTCCATGAAAGCCTTCGCCGTGGCGCCAGGCAACGATACCATCCCGCTCATTGATATCCCCATGTGGGATTTCCGGTGGCAGGGGCTCTATCAATTCCGCAAGCCGATCTACCTGCCCGCGAACACGGTGCTGTACGGCGAGGCGACTTACGACAACACCGTGAACAACGAGAACAACCCGAACGACCCACCGCAACTGGTCACCTTGGGCGAGGCCACGTCGGACGAGATGATGCTGTTCTACTTCGGCTGGACCTATGGTTTCCCGATCGACACCACGATCGTGGTCGATATGGATCCGCATCCCGCACACCACTTGGATTGTGAAACCTCGTTCCCGATCGGGATCCAGGACGTCATGCTCGAGGACAACGCGCGTTATTGGCCGATCCCTGCGGAAGATCTGCTCTACCTCGAATGGGCGCAAGGCCCTGCCGATCTCGTGCTGCGCGATGCGACCGGCCGTGCGGTCCGTGCGCTGCGCATCGCGAACGGTGTGAACGAAGTGGATCTCTCCACGGTACCCGGTGGCCTGTACCTGGCCGAAGTGCGCGGCCGGGAAGGGCGCTTGTTGTCGCGCACCGAGGTGTTGCGCCAATGATCACCGTAGGCGGTGATGAACACTGGATGCGGCAGGCGCTGCGCGAGGCCGAACGCTCCTTCACTGCGGATGAAGTTCCCGTAGGTGCGGTCGTGGTATGTCAGGAGCGCGTGATCGCACGCGCCCACAACCTCACCGAACGCTTGAACGACGTGACGGCACACGCGGAGATGCAATGTCTCACCGCTGCCGCGGAACATCTAGGGAGCAAGTACCTGATGGACTGCACCATGTACGTCACCCTCGAACCCTGCGTGATGTGCGCGGGCGCGTTGCGCTGGGCGCAACTCGGCAAATTGGTCTTCGGTGCGTTCGATGAGAAGGCGGGCTACCGCCGTATCGGCAGCACATTGCTGCATCCCAAAACACAAGTGAGCGGAGGCATCTTGGAACCCGAATGCGCCGATCTGATGAAGGCGTTCTTTCGGAAGAAGCGGGCGTTGTAAGCAGCGACGGACCGCATTGCATGGTCTTACTGTAAATACCTCTCATGAGAACATCCGCTACCCTCCTTTTGCTCCTCGGAGCGACCATCAGCAATGCGCAGACTCCGGGCGACACCCTCACCATGGCGTTCGATATTCCTGGGGAGGAACTTGTGCTCGACAGCGTCTACCCACTGGGATGCTGGCAGGTCGGCACACCAACGAAGCCGGTATTCACAAGTGCATACTCCCCCGGAAGGGCTTTGGTGACCGATACGATCCTGCCGCACCCATCGAGCATGACGTGTTACGCGGAATTCACGCTGATCACCACCGATCTCGAATATCTGGGACGATCGATCGAGTTCAGGTATTTCCGGGACATGGACACCTCTGCTAGGGGCTGGGTGGAAGCGTTCGACCCGTTCCAGTTGACCTGGCATAGGTTCGGGACCTTATGGGATGAGTATTATCAAGTGGGTGATGTGGTCACGACTGCTTTAGGCCCTGAATTCGTTGGTCAGGATACGAGTTGGCAGTATGCATGGCTAGAATCGCCTTGCGGTGGTGTACTCCAAAGGGAAGCACGTCACGATCGCATGTGGTACGATCCGATCATGCGGGTCAGGTTCGTCTTCGAAAGTCAGGGCAATCCAGATGGCCACGATGGATGGATGATAGATGACGTACGCGCAAGTGTGAGTTACTGTAGTGGCAGCGTTCGAGAGGGTTCGATTGGCACACCGACGGTGTACCCGGTCCCGACGAGTGGAAGCCTTTGGATCGATCCGCGCACCAACTCCGAATATGTCCTCGACCTCCTGGGTCCGGATGGAAAAGTGGTTGCCCCATCAGCCCGGATCACCGATGGAATTGCTACGATCAACGTCAGCGATCTGGCGGTGGGGATTTATGCTGCGCGTGTCACTGCCGAAGGGTCAACGACCACGCACCGATTCGTGGTTGAGCACTGATCCCATGTGGGGTATGATCGAAGGCGACGGGTCTCGGGCCTGGCTCGTTCGTGGATAGGACCCCTGTGCAACGGCACGCCCTCACTACCGTTTACATTTGTACCGGTCGAACAGACCGACAACAGAGAACCAAGCACCTATGTACCCACCCGAACTAGTAGCCCCGATGAAGACCGACCTGACCATGGCCGGTTTCTCGGAACTCCATACCCCCGATCAAGTGGACAAGGCCCTTTCGCAGCCCGGCACCGTGCTATGCATGGTGAACAGCGTGTGCGGCTGTGCCGCCGGAGCTGCCCGCCCTGGTGTGAAGATGAGTTTGCAAGGCGCCAAGCGCCCGGCGAATTTGGTCACCGTGTTCGCCGGTGTGGACACCGATGCCACGAACCAGGCACGCAAGCATTTCCTTCCGTACCCGCCCAGCAGCCCGGCCGTCGCCCTCTTCAAGGATGGCAAATTGGTACATTTCCTGGAGCGCCACCACATCGAAGGCCGCTCGGCCGATATGATCGCCGAGAACCTGATGATGGCGTACGACGAGTTCTGCTGATCAGCCACGAACGAAGAAGCCCCGGTCCATCGTACGATGGCCGGGGCTTTGCGCGTGTTGTACCGTTAGGGAAGTTGCTGCGCGCGCGTGGCGGTAGGCACGGACCCACCGATGTTCACCAAGATCACGTCGCGATCATTGGCGCCACCGGCGTACTTCGTCAGGCCATCCATCGTAGTGTCCTCAGTGCGGTAGCCAGGTACGGTGGCGGTGGGCACGGTACCTCCGATGGCGACGAGGATGGGATCGCGATCGTTGTTACTTCCGGCATAGCGCAGGGTGGCATCGGGTTTCGCATTGCCCGTCCATAGTACCATGGTGCCGTTCACGTCTTTGCGCGCGTTGGTCCCGAAGGTGGTGGTTCCACCCGTGGTGAAGTCTACGGCCGTGGTGGTCCCGCTCAAGGAGATCGGTGCGGACGTCATACACCCGAGATGGTTGCGATGTCGCACTGCCACGTAGTAGCTGTTGGCAGTGGCAAGCAAGGAGACAGGAGAAACGCCGTCCTCCGCTACCACATCCCCATCGCGCTGAACGAGGGCCGTGCGCGTCGCTGCGATCATGGCAGGTGTGAACTGGTTGCGCAGCTCCACCAGCACCCAATCGACGATGGCGTTGTCGCCAGATACTGTGGTGATACCGGCTTGCAGCGTTTCGCCACCGCCATCCGAAGCTTGCGTGAACGCGAGACCGGTATATGGTTCCGTGGGAGGGATCCAATTGCCGGTGCGTAGCTGATCGCGCATGCGGCCGGTGTTCGGATCGTAGGGCCCTTCAAGCATCAGCTTCACGGCCAGGCGCAGGCCATTGTTCTCCAAAGTGATGTTGTCCAGATAGAGGCGGTTGCCGTAGTCGTTGATGTTCACGAACCGGATCACCACGGCCTGGCCGTCGTAAGCGCTCAGGTCGATATCGTTCAAGACCCACTGGTTGGCGGCCGTTGGATCGAACGGGTTACCGTTCTGCGGCGCCGTTCCCAAGGCCGCCCCTGCTGCATAGTAGAGCTGGGTCCAGTTCGCTCCGCAGTTGGTGCTGATCTCTACGCGCAGGGCGTCGTCGTAGCCACCGCCGTAGGGTGCATAGGCGCGGTGGAACCGGAGGCGGGTACCCGCACTGCCGCCGAGGGTGATGACCGGTGTCACCAGACGGTCCTCCTGCCCCTGTGCATCGTAGTAGTAATTGTCCAGGCGCCATGCCCGGCCTGCGTTGCCATTGCTGCCTGCGGCGATCGCCACATTGCCCCAAGTGGTCAGGTCATCGGGGTTCTGTAGGCTCCATCCTGCAGGTGCAGCTTGTTGGTTCTCAGCATCCGCCAGCAACGGCACGGAAGTACCGCTACTGCTGACGGTTATGAAGCCGGGGATGGTGCGCGTGCTCGTGCCGTTGACATCGGTAACAGTGAGACTGACATCGTATGCCCCGGGAGCGGTATAGGACACGAGCGGGTTTCGGATCGAACTTGTGCCGGGTGTTCCACCGGGAAAGGTCCAGGACCAGGTGGCGCCGGATGCGTTCAAGGCGCTGTTGTCCCAGAACTGCACGCTGGGTGCGAGGCAGGTCACATTGCGCTTGTCCGCACTGAAGTTGGCGAGCGGCGCGCTCGGTGTTTCAATGGCGCTCTCCCAAACACTGCGATCCGTGCCGTTGCGGATCTTCCCTTCCTTGTAATTGATGAGCAGCCGCGTGCTATAGATGCGTGCAGGCAGTCCGGCGTTCCAAAGTGACCACGCAGGTGCGGCATCGTTGCGGTAGTACACCGCGCGCCGTGTACCGATGTACAAGGCGCCGTTGCTGCCGAGCTGGTGTGTGATGTTGCTCGGCCATTCGTTGTTGAGGTTCGCATCGGTGATGTTCGTCCATGCGCTTCCACCGGTGGTGCTCTTGTACACCACGTAACCGTTGATGTTCGGATAGTCGCCGTACTGGCTGGTGCGGCACAACCAGATGGTCTGCGGATCGGTGCCGCTCACGGCGATGTCATAGGGTACCCAAGTATTACCGTTCAACTGGCCGCTCGATGGTGTGATGTCGGTCCAGTTCGCACCTGCATCAGTGCTGCGCCACACGCGTTTCGTGTCCCACCAACCCAAGTAGGTGCACACATAGATCGCGTTCGGGTCGCTGAAGGCCACTTCGAGGCTCGTCACCTTCTCGCCGAAGTTGTGGACTTCCGTGAACGAACCGCCGTTGTCGTCGGTGCGCCAGAGGCTGTTACCGTTGCCGAGGTAAGCGGTGTTAACCAAGTTGGGGTGCCACACCAGGTCACTGCTTTCGCCGGTGATGTAGCTGCCGTTCGGTTGTTTGTCCCAATCGCTGTTCCCGTTCGCCACCAACCGATCACCGCTCAACGTTTTGTATCCGTAGTCGCTCAACGCGCGCCGATCGTATTGCGGATGCACGAAGCCGCGGATGCCGTCGCCTCCATCGGTGCATACCCAGCCATTGGTGTACACGTTCGCGTCTTTCAGCAGCGTGCCGTTGTGGTAGGTGCCACCGAGCATCACCTGGCTGCCGGTCCAACCGCCTGCGCCGAAGCCCCAGAAGTCCGTGCCCGCGATACCGAACATGCGCCGGTTGAAGGTGACGCCCGCATCGTTGCTGTAGAATATGCCGCCGTCACACGCCGCCCATATCTCGGTGCCGTAATACCGGAGGTCGTGGATGTCGGCGTGGATGTAGTCCACTTTGTCGCTGTGGCTCCACTTCGCTGGGCAGGTGAAGGTGACGCCACCATCGGTGCTCACCCAGCGTTGCACGCCGCACACTTGGAGCTTGTTCGCGTTCGCGGGATCGACGTTGAAGGCGAGGTCGTAGTAGTACTGCCCACCATCATCCTGTCCGGCATCGTCCCAACCCATCAGGTTGAAGTTGGTCGGCGATGGAACACCTCCTGGCCCGGTACCGCAACATTGGAAGGTCCAGTTCGCACCGTTGTCGATGCTCTTGTACACGCCGTAGAGACCGCTGCCGCCGTTGGCCGCACCAGTGCATAAGGCGTAAACCGTGTTGGGTGCCGCGGCGGTTACCGCGATCTCCGTGCGCTCCTGTTCATCGGGCGCCACAGGCAGCGGCCAGTTCACTCCGACCTGCGTGAACGACACACCGCTGTTGGTGCTGCGCCAGAACTCCGTGCGGTTGCTCACTTGCTTGATGGCATACACCATCGTAGGATCGCCCGGCTTCATTTCCAATTCCTGCCAACTCCCGGTCTGCACTTGCGTGAACGAAGTGCCCGCATTGATGCTGCGCCACAATCCTTGATCGCTCAGCACGAACAGGATCTGGTTGTTCGTCGGGTGCATCACGATATCGCGGATGCTGTGCGACAGGCCTTGGAAGGTGGCATCGCCGATGGTGTTCCAGGTGGCGCCACCATCCGTGGTCTTCCACAGATCCCCTTCACCGCCGAAGTAGGCCGTGTTCTGCACCGTGTGGTCCAATTCAATGGCCACCACCGAGCCCACCATCATCGTTTTCGTGGTGTTCGTCCAGTTGAGGCCCTTGTCGACGCTCTTCCAAACACCGGCGTTGGCGGTACCCGCGTAGATCAGGTTGGTGTTCACGGCGCTCTGTTCCACCGTATACACATGCGCGGCACCCGCGGCATAGCTCTTCACCACGGACCCGTGGTCCCAATCGATCGGGCCGATGCAACTCCAGTTGGCGGCGCGTTGTTGTAAAAGATCCTCGGTAGCGTCGAGGTAGTCGCGCGTGGTTTGCCCGTACGCTGCCAATTGTTCGGGATCCTTCGGCACCAGGTTATGGCCCAATTCACGCTTCCACCGCTTGAGGTATTGCGTGTGGCTGTTCTTCACGAGCGGGTTGCTGGCATAGTACGCATCATACGCCGCGATAACCGCGCCCGGGTCCGGGTCGGGTGCGTACATCAGTTGCACCCATTGGGGCAGGTCACTGCGCTGCGCATTGTACGGTCTGAATGAAAGGTCTTGGGCGTGCAGGCCGAAGGCGCAAACGAGCGGCGCGAGGAAGGCAGTGGTTCGGATCATGAGCGATGGATCGGTCAAATATCCCCAAAGCGCACGAGGGGCGGCCCGATAAGACGCCGGAACATCGGGATCCCACCGGGTGGAACGTCGAACGCCCTGACCGGAGCCAGGGCGTTCGTTCAATGATCTTCGCAGCGTACTTACACCACGCCCTGGTCCAGCATCGCGTCGGCCACTTTCACAAAGCCGGCGATGTTGGCGCCTTTCACGTAGTTCACGTGTTTGCCCTCGGTGCCGTGCTTCACACAGGCCGAGTGGATGTTCTTCATGATGGCGTGCAGGCGCTGGTCCACCTCTTCCGCGGTCCAACCAAGTCGCAGGCTGTTCTGGCTCATCTCCAGGCCGCTCGTGGCCACACCACCGGCGTTGCTCGCCTTGCCCGGCGCGAACGGCACCTTTGCGGCTTCGAACACGGCGATGGCTTCGGGCGTGCTCGGCATATTGGCGCCTTCGGCCACGTACTTCACGCCTTTCTTCACCAGGTCCTTCGCGTTCTTGCCGTCCAGTTCGTTCTGCGTAGCGCAGGGCAGGGCCACATCGCACTTGGCCACCACATCCCAAACGCGCACACCTTTCTTGTATGTGCTGCCTTTGAACTTCTTAGCGTACTCCTCGATGCGGCCGCGCTTCACGTTCTTCAGTTCCATGATGAACTTGAGCTTCACACCGTCGATGCCGTTGGGGTCGTAGATGCTGCCATCGCTGTCGGAGCAGGTCACCACTTTCGCGCCGAGCTGCGTGGCTTTCTCGATGGCATATTGCGCCACGTTGCCGCTGCCGCTCACCGCCACCACCTTGCCCTTGAAGCTGGTCTTGGTGTGCTTCATCATCTCCTCGGCGAAGTAGACGCAACCGTAGCCCGTGGCTTCCGGACGCATGAGCGAACCGCCCCAAGTGCGGCCCTTGCCGGTGAACACACCGGTGAACTCGTTGCGCAGGCGCTTGTCTTGTCCGAACATGAAGCCGATCTCGCGACCGCCTACGCCGATGTCGCCCGCAGGCACGTCCGTGAACTGGCCGATGTGGCGCCACAGCTCCGTGATGAAGCTCTGGCAGAAACGCATCACTTCGTTATCGCTCTTGCCTTTCGGATCGAAGTCGCTGCCGCCCTTGCCACCGCCCATGGGCAGTGTGGTGAGGCTGTTCTTGAAGGTCTGTTCGAAGCCCAGGAACTTCAGAATGCTGAGGTTCACGCTGGGGTGGAAACGCAGGCCGCCTTTGTAGGGCCCGATAGCGCTGTTGAACTCGATGCGGAAACCGCGGTTCACCTGCGTGTTGCCCTTGTCGTCCACCCATGGCACGCGGAAGATGATGGTACGCTCGGGCTCCACCATGCGCTCCAGGAGCATCTTGCCTTTGTACTTGGGGTTCGCGTCGATGAAGGGGATCACCATCTCGGCCACTTCGTGTACGGCCTGCAGGAATTCGGGCTCGCTGCCGTTGCGTTTCTTCACTTCGGCCATGAAGGCGTCAACAGCCTTGTTCGTCTTTGCCATCGCTGGGATGTTGGTTGTGCTTTGGTTGAAAGCCGCCTTCACTAGAAGCTTCGGTCGGCTGAAAGCGGGGGCAAATGTAGCTGGGGGAATAGGACGCGCAAGCCACGCGCGCAATGCGCCAGCGGCCAAGGGCTATTGGCCTAAGCCTCGCTTTCAATTCAGTGCGTAGACCTTGCCCGGAAGGGACCTTACCACCCCATTGAACTCAAGGTTCAATAGCAGGGACGAAGCCCGGTTCTGAGGCAGCTTGCTGTGGTGGCAGAGGTCGTCGATGCCCACCTTGCCGCGTGCCTTGAGCACCTCCACCAAGGCCTGTTCTTCCGGAAGTAGATCGGTGAAGAGGGCGGCTTGCACGGGCGCTTTCTTCTTCCCGTTGGGAAGCCATTCCATCCGGGTGAGCACATCCTTCGCGCTGGTGACCAGGGCGGCCTTGTTCTGTTGGATGAGTTTGTTGCAGCCCTCGCTGCGCGCATCGGTGGGCCGACCTGGGAAGGCGAGCACCTCGCGGTCGTAGCTGTTCGCGATATCAGCGGTGATCAGGGATCCGCCCTTGGGTCCGCTCTCCACCACGATCGTACAATCGCTCAGGCCTGCGATGATGCGGTTCCGCGCTGGAAAATTGCCTGGGGCGAAGGAGGACCCACTGGGCAACTCGCTCACCAGAGCTCCTTGTTCGAGCATCTCTTTCGCTGTGGCGGCATGCTCCCCGGGATAGAGCTTGTCCAACCCGTGCGCCACACAACCAATGGTGGGCGATCCGTTCTTCAGCGCTGTTCGGTGCGCCACGATGTCGATCCCGTAGGCCAGTCCGCTCACAACGGTCACTTGCGCTTCCTTCAAGCCCTCCACGAGTTCGGCGCAAAGACGCTTCCCTTGCTCGGTGGGCGTGCGTGTGCCCACGATGCTCACCATGCGCGCCGCGTCAAGGTCGCCGTTGCCTTTGGCGAACAGGAGTACGGGCGCGTCCTCGGCATGCTTCAGGCGTTGTGGGAAATCGGCATCCAGGTAGAAGTGCATCCGCAGCTTGTGCTTGCGTACATAGGCCAACTCCTTTTCGGCTCCGGCAAGTACCTTTCGGTCGGTGATCGAGGCGATGAGCTTCGGGCCGATACCCGGGACCTTCTCCAACGTGTTCTTCAGCTTGCGGTCGGTGAAGATCGGATCGACACCCCCGCAGTAGGCCACCAGGTTGCGCGCGTTCACGGGCCCGATGCCCTTGAGCATGCTCAGCGCGATGCGGTGTATCCAAGTGCTCTCTTCCATGGTGCTCGCCGACACGGATCCCGTCAAGGGTACTTGGCCCAAGATAATCGCACGATCGATGGTGGATGCGTTGCCAGAGGGCGGCCGGAGCCCCCTTGTGGGTTTGGTTACTTTCGGCGACCATGAGGAACCGCTTCGCTTTGCTCTCCTTTGGGTTCATCAGCCTGGTGCAGGCCCAACAGGCCATTGTTACCGGCCGGATCACCGATGCTCTTGCCGGTACGTCCCTGATCGGGGTGAACGTGATCGCCGGGCCCGGGTTAGGCACCGCCACCGATGCCGATGGCAACTACCGCTTGACCCTGGACCCGGGTGAGCGCACCATCACTTTCAGCTTCCTCGGCTTCATGAGCCAAACGAGGAAACTGACCCTCCAGGCTGGGCAGGAGGAGCGCTTGGACATCGCATTGAGCACCGCCGCCACCCAGTTGGACATGGTGGTGGTAACGGCGGGAAAGTTCGAGCAACGGGTGGGGGAGGTGAGCCAAAGCCTCAGCGTTTTACGGCCGGAGGTCATCCAGAACAAGAACATCACCAACGTGAGCGAGGTGCTGGGCCAGGTGCCGGGCGTGGTGATCATCGATGAGGATCCGCAGATCCGTGCCAGCAGCGGTTTCAGCTACGGCGCGGGAAGCCGCGTGATGGTCCTGGTGGACGACCTACCCGTGTTGAGCGGTGACATAGGCCGTACCTCGTGGTCTTTGATCCCCACGGAGAACCTGGAGCAGTTGGAAGTGATCAAAGGTGCCTCCTCCGTGCTTTACGGCAGCGCGGCCTTGAGCGGGGTGATCAACGTGCGCACAGCCTATCCGAAGGAAGAGCCCACCACCCGGGTGAACGTGTTCGCGGGCATGTACGATGGGCCCAGGAACAAAGCGGCGAACGTGTACGAGGGCCGCAACCAGGGCATGGCGGGCACCAACTTCTTCCACTCCCAACGTTTCGGGCAGTGGGATGTGGTGTTGGGTGCGAACCTGGTGTGGGACGAAGGATTCCTTGGACCTGAATCCGTGGGCAAGGACACCTTGAACCGAGAGGATCCCAAGTACAGTGAACCGGCCGGTTATGATCGCCGGGTGCGCTTGAACGGGGGCGTGCGGTACCGCCACAAGAAGGTGAAGGGCCTGAACTACGGCATCAATGCGAACGCTGTGCGGGCGGAGAACACCAGCGTGTTCATTTGGGACGATGCCGATACCAATATCTATCGCGCGGAGAACGGGACGGTGACCCACACGCGGGGCTTCCAGTATTACGTCGATCCCTACATCAACTATCTGAGCGCTCAGCGCACACGGCATAGCCTGCGCGGCCGTTACCTCAGTCAGGCCTTTGATAACAGCGGGAACCAAAGCAACGCCAGCCACTTCATCTACGGCGAGTATCAGGTGCAGCAACGCCTCGATCTATGGGGCGAAACAGTGCTTACCGGAGGTTTGGTCGGTCAGAGCACACGCTCCTTCGCGGACCTGTACAATGGCAATCCGGACAATTCCAGTGAGAACATGGCCTTGAACACATCGGCCTACCTGCAGGTGGACAAGAAATTCTTCAAAGAGCGATTGGTGCTCAGCGGTGGGGTGCGTTATGAAAGCTTCAAGGTGAACGACGATCAGCAAAGCGTGCCGGTGTACCGCGCGGGCGCTACGGGCCGTGTGGCGCGCGGCACCTTTTTGCGGGCCAGCTATGGCCAGGGCTATCGGTTCCCCACCATTGGTGAGCGTTACATCAATACGAACGTGGGCCAGTTGAACATCTTCCCCAACCCGGGCTTGAAACCCGAGGAGAGTTGGAACGTGGAAGGCGGCATTAAGCAGGGCTTCAAAGTGGGCGGCTTCACCGGCTACTTGGATCTGGTGGCCTTCCAGCAGGATTTCCAGAACTACATCGAGTTCACCTTCGGGTTCTGGAAGCTGAACCCCCAGGACCTCCTGAGCGGGATCGGTTTCAAGTCGGTCAACACAGGCGGTGCGAGGGTTCGTGGTCTGGAGGCAGAGTTGGCTGGAAAAGGAAAGATCGGCAACGTGGATCTAGCTATTTTGATGGGCTACACTTGGACGAAGCCCGTTTCCACAACGCCGAGCCAGGACTATGCTACACCGGCCGTCACCACCATTCCGGCTTACGATTATTTGAACACCAGCTACGACACCACAGGCTACTTGCTGAAGTTCCGCGTGCAACACCTTTTCCGGGCCGATGTGCAAGCCGAATACTGGAAGCTCTTCGCCGGGGTGAGCGTTCGTTACAATAGCCATGTGCGCAACATCGACAAGGTCTTCGTCACCTTGGACGAGACCACCAGCGAAGCATCGGCACTGCGCACCGGCGTGGGCGGATGGATGAAGGAGCACAAGACCGGCGACACCATCCTGGACGCCCGCATCGGCTTCAAGTTGGGCGAGAACAACCGCATCGCCTTCATCGTGAACAACCTCACGAACCTCACTTACGCCATCCGCCCGCTGAGCGTGGAGTCACCGCGTACGTTCCAGCTCCAGTTGAGCCGTTCCATTTAGGTCGTGCGCATCCTTGGTGTCATTCCCGCGCGGTACGGTAGCAGTCGCCTGCCGGGCAAGGTGCTGCTCGATATCGGTGGGCGCAGCATGTTGCAGCGCGTTTTCGATCAAGCGGTGTTGAGCCGACATCTTACCGATGTGGTGATCGCCACGGACGACACGCGCGTGATGCATCATGCCGAAAGCTTCGGCGCGCATGCGGTGATGACCTCGCCCGGCCATCCCAGTGGCACGGACCGATGCCAGGAGGCGTGGGTGAAGGCTAGGGGCGGCCACGAAGGCGTGGTGAACATCCAGGGCGATGAACCCTTCCTGGACCCGGCACAGATCGATCAGGTCTGTGAAGTGCTACGTGCTGGCAACGCGTCGATCGCCACGCTGGCCAAGGCCATTGTTACCGATGCCGAACTGGATGACCCCGGTGAGGCGCACCTGGTCGTGGACAAGCACATGAACGCATTGTACTTCAGCCGTGCGGCCATTCCATTCCTGCGGGAACGGGTGGCCGGGGCGCGGCATGTCCACTTCCCGTTCTTGAAGCATGTCGGCATCTACGGGTACCGGCAGGAGGTGCTGGCACAGCTCGTGGCGCTTCGCCCCTCACCCTTGGAGCAGGCGGAGCGGCTGGAACAATTGCGCTGGTTGGAGAACGGCTTTCGCATCACCGTGGCGATCACCGAACACGACAGCTTCTGTGTGGATACGGACGCTGATCTCGAAGAGGCACGCAGGCGGGTTCGGGGGTTGTAATTTGGCGCCGTTCCATGGGCATCGAGCGCGACATCCACGACCTGCTGTACCATCACGATTGCGTTATCGTGCCCCAGTTCGGTGGTTTCCTCACGCATTACCGCCCGGCCCGTCTGGATGAGGCGCGGCAAGTCGTGCATCCTCCGAGCAAGGACCTGAGTTTCAATCGTCATTTGGTGCGCAACGACGGCCTGCTGGCGGACCGCCTGGCGAGACGGGAGACCATCGCCTTCGATGACGCGGGCGCGCGCATCGCTGGGGAGGTGCGCGGTTGGCGCGAGAAGATGGAACGTGAAGGCCGGTTGGAGATCGGACGTGTCGGCACCTTCTTCACCGATGCGGAGGGCAACCTGCAGTTCGAGCCGGACCGCCGGGTGAACTTTTTGCGCGACGCTTTCGGCCTGCGGCCGGTAAGCGCGATCCCCGTTCCGCGCGCAGCTACCGTCGCCCCGGCCGAACCGGCGGAGGGCATTGCACCGGTAGTGCGCACGTTGCCCCCAGCCGAGCCGGTCCCTGCGGTGAACGCTGGGCACCCTGAGGTGGAGGCGAACGAGCGCCGTATGCCTTGGTTGTGGGCCGCTGCCGGTACTGCGGCGGTGTTGTTCCTCACCGCGGCCTACTTCACCATCCAGGCGAGGCCGGATAACGTACAGTGGAGCGGGCTGGACCTGTTCACGAACGCCCCGGCACCCCGTTACCGCCCCCAGGCCACGCCGTCCACCGCCCTGGTCCCTGACCCCATGGAAGAAATGATGGAACCCATCGGCGCGGGCATTGTATTCCTCCCGCTCACCGGGGATGTGGAGCACCTGTTGCCAGTGGACCTGGGCGACCCCCTTGCCGAAGTCTCCGCAGTGGACAGCACCCATGTCGCCACGCCGGTCGTACCCTCGTCCAATAAGCCGAGCACACCTTCCGCGGAAGGCCGCTACCATGTGATCGGCGGCTGCTTCAGCATCAAGGAGAACGCCGACCGGTTCATCGAGGATCAAGTGTCGAAAGGCCATGCCGCCCACCTGGTGGATCAGCACCGAGGGCTCTATCGCGTGGCCATCCACAGTTACGCACGCCGCACCGAGGCGATCGAAGCCATGGAGGCCCTCCGACAGGGAGAAGCCGAGGGGGCCTGGCTGCTCGTTCAGTGACCGTGCGCGCGGAGCCTCCACGAAACTACTTTTGCGCCCCCTGTTCAATACCCGCCATGCGCTCGTTGGAACTTGAAGCCTGCCACATCGATCTGCTCGAAGGGGATATCGCGCATGTGCATTTCCGCGATGGGCACCTGGTGACGCCCGAAGAGGTCCACCTGATGTTCGAGGCCATCGCTGCGGAACGCGGAGGGCGCAAAGTGTTGCTGCTGGTGAGCGTGGGCGAAGGCACCACCATGACCGGGGAAGCACGCACCTATGCGAGCAGTCCCGAGAGCAATGCGTACGTGGCGGCCGATGCCATCATCGTGCGCGACTTCAGCCACAACCTCGCGGCCAATGTGTTCGTGCGCCATAACAAGCCCACACGCCCGATCCAAATGTTCGGCGACAAGGCGAGCGCGGTAGAATGGTTGACCCAACACCACGACCTGATCGATCCCACATGATGCGCACCGCGTTCGCCTCCTTCGCTCTTACGTTGCTGATGACCAGTGCTCAGGCGCAGGTCGTTGTTGAACCGGCGGCCCTCACCCTGCGGCTCGCCAAGTGCGAGGTCACCTGCCTGGCGTTGGCCCCGAAAGGCGATCGGATCCTGATCGGCACCGACAAGGGCGCCGAGCTATGGGATATCCAGAGCGCGAAGAAAGTGCAGACGTTCGTCTACAACGAGGACGGCAGCAGCACCGTGTACCACGCCGCCTTCAATGAGAACGGGGAGTATGTGGTCTTGATCGGCCACAGCGGCAAGCGCGTGGTGGGTGATGTGAAGAACGGTAAGATGGACCGTGTGCTGAACACCTACACCTGGCTCCCCGATCCACGGGCCGTGAAAGCCATGGGTTTCGACATGAAGAACTCCACCTTCGACCGTTTCTACCAGCAGCTGCAAGCCAAGCACGGGGACATCACCGCGAGATCGGGAGCGAAAGGGATCGTGGAATTCAGCGACGCGACCGGCCAGGTCGTGCAAACCCTCACCTTCCCGGAGAACAAGGACCAGCACCACAAAGCACCCTGCCTCTTCATGGATGGGCAGTTCGTGACCGGGACAGATGATGGACGCGTGCTTTTCTACACGTTGAAATGAGCGCGTTGCCCGCCCGTCCGGTCAGCGACAGCCTCTCGGAGACCACCCACTTCGTGTTGCCGAACGACACGAACACGATGGGTAACCTGTTCGGTGGACGCCTGCTGCAATGGCTGGATATCTCCTGCGCCATCGCGGCCCACCGGCACTGCAAGCGCGTGGTGGTGACCGTCGCGGTGAACCACGTGAGCTTCGACCGGCCGATCAAATTGGGCGACCTGGTCACTATCAAGGCCAATGTGAGCCGCGCCTTCGGCACCAGCATGGAAATATGGGCCGATGTGTGGGTGGAGGACCAAGTGACCGGCGCCAAGATCGCGTGCAACAGCGCCATTTACACCTTCGTCGCTGTTGATCAGGCTGGCAGAGCCGTCGCTGTGCCGGAAGTGATACCGGAGACCGAGGAACAACAGAAGCGTTACGATGGTGCCCTACGCCGTCGTCAGCTTCGTTTGATCCTCAGCGGCAAGATGAAGCCCGGCGAGGCCACCGAGCTGAAGGCGTTGTTCGACTAGATCGCGCGCTCTTTCGCGCTGACGGCTTAAAGGCTCTCGTCCAAGGTCGCCCCGTCGAAGAACTCCCCGGTGTTCGAATCCAATGCGCGAAGGCCGAGCGCGTTCAGCAATGCGGCGACGCATGCGGCGCTCTGAACGCCACCATGCACATGCGCCACCATGTAGCGTACCTGCTCGGCATCCTCCATGTGGAGTTGGATGCTCAAGTCGATGTCGTCCGAGTTCACGAAGATCCAGTCGGTATCCTGAAGATCGCCGTTCGGTAGCGCCCGGAGGATCCGCGCCACCACGTCTTCTCGCTCCCCGAGTGGCTTGGGCCGGAAATCCACCGGGATGTCCTTCGCCGAAGCCACATCAGGCAGGTCTTGGATGAAGATGTCCCAACTCATGCTGCGGATACGTTCGCAAGTGTAGCGATGCGCGGAAGATCCTGGCGCTCCATGCACCGGAAGTGCCCCTTCGGACAGTGGTCGAAACCGATCTTGCTGCAGGGGCGGCAAGGCAGATCGGCGACTTCGAGCACATGCGCGCGTTCCGGATGCTGCGGGATGTATGGTCCCATGCCGAAAGCGGGAACGGTATTGCCCCAAATACTGATCGTCCGTTTGCCGAACGCGCACGCGATATGCATGGAGCCGCTGTCGTGCGTGATCACGCTCTTCGCTTGGCGGATCAGGGAGGCGCTGCCTAAGATGGAGTAACGGCCGGTCGCATCGAACACACGACCACCGATCGCGTCCGCGATGCGCTGGGCACTGCTGCTGTCCTCACGCCCGCCGATGATCACGATCGGGCCGACGATCTTGCCCGCGAGTTCGATGAGGCGATGATCCGGAAGGCGCTTGGTGTAGTGCGCTGCACCGATGCAAAGCGCGACATATCCACTGCGATGCACCGGTGGAAGCGAGGCGAGGTCCACCTCCTCATTGGGCGGAATGAAAAGTTCCAGACCGCCATTGTCGTTCTTCACTCCGAGATGCGCGATCGTGCTTAGATAGCGATCGACGATGTGCAGCTTGGGCAGGCGGTCCACTTTGAAGTTCACCAGCAGCCACTTCTCGATGTTGAGCTTCGGGAAGCTCGTGGCCTTGATGCCGAGGGCGCGCTTGATGCTAGCCGTGCGCAGATTGTGATGCAGGTCCACCACATGATCGAAGCCTTCCTTCTTCAGTTCGGCGATCAGGGCGCGGAGGTCTTCTTTGAGCAGATGCACGCGGTCCACACGCGGTGAATGCGCGACGAGCGGTGCGAACTCGGCCTTGGTGGCGAAGTGGACCTGCGCGCCCGGCACCTGTTCCTTCAAGCAACGCAGCACCGGGCTGGTGAGCACGATGTCGCCGATGGAACTGAAGCGGAGGACCAGGATCTTCATCAAGAGCGGCCAAAAGTAGGCCAGTGCCCACTGGCGGAACGGCCAATGGTGCGATCGACCGATCTTGCGCCGATGTTCGTCGACACCCACGCCCACCTCTACCACACCCAGTTCGATGGCGACCGGGAGGCCATGCTGCAACGCGCGGCGGATGCGGGAGTGACGAAACTCTTCCTTCCGAACGTCGATCATGACAGCATCGAGGCCATGCACGCGCTGGCCGATGCGCATCCTGAGCGCTGCTTCCCGATGATGGGCGTGCATCCGTGCAGTGTGGTCGAACGCAACGACGCCGCGCTTGATGAAGTGGAGAAGCTTTTGCGCACCGGACGCTACTGTGCTGTGGGAGAGATCGGTATCGACCTCTATTGGGACAAGACCTGGCTGAAACAGCAGCAGGACACCTTCCGCCGGCAGGTCCGCTGGGCGAAGGAGCTTCGGCTCCCGATCGTGATCCACTGCCGCGAGAGCTTCGAAGAAGTGATCACGATCGTGGAAGAGGAGAAAGACGAACACCTGCGCGGGGTGTTCCATTGCTTCAGCGGCACGGCGGATCACGGCCGCCGCGTCCTGGCCTTGGACGGCTTCTTTCTCGGTATCGGAGGCGTGATCACTTACCCGAAGAGCGGGCTGGCCCAGGTGATGACCGAACTCGGTTCGGAGCGTTGTGTGCTGGAGACGGACGCGCCCTATCTCGCGCCTGTGCCCCATCGCGGTAAGCGGAACGAGAGCAGCTACATTCCTTTGATCGCGGAAGCGCTGGCCCGAGCCACCGACCGCACCCTAGCGGAGATAGCGTCGATCACCACGATGAACGCCAATACCCTTTTCGGCCAATGAGCCAACCCGCCTCGGTCCTGTTGATCTATACGGGCGGAACCATCGGCATGCTCGCCGATCCGCGCAGCGGCACATTACGACCGATGGACCTCTCGCATTTGGAGGATCAGGTGCCGGAGTTGGAGCGCGTCAACGTCAGGTTGGAGAGCGTCGCGTTCGAGAAGCCGATCGACAGCAGCGATATGCGGCCGGCGGATTGGCTGCGGATCGCGCGGATCATCGGGGACCGGTACGCGGAGTTCGACGGTTTCGTGGTGCTGCACGGTAGCGACACCATGGCTTATACGGCCAGCGCGCTCAGCTTCCTGCTCGAAGGCCTTGGCAAGCCGGTGATCCTCACGGGCTCGCAACTACCGATCGGTACCATCCGCACGGATGCGAAGGAGAACCTGATCACCGCGATCGAGATCGCCGCAGCACGCGATACACAAGGCGCGCCGATGGTGCCTGAGGTAGCGGTCTACTTTGAGTACAGTCTCTACCGCGGAAATCGCACGGTGAAAGTGCATGCCGAGCGCTTCGAGGCCTTCCGCTCCCCGAACTATCCCAAACTGGCAGAGGCGGGTGTGCATCTGCGTTACGCGCACGGCGCGATCCTTCCCTTTCGGAGCGGGCCGCTGCGTGTGCATGAACGCATGGACGATCGTATTGGCGTGGTCCGTCTCTTCCCTGGGATCCGTCCGGATTGGGTGCGTCACGCCCTCGCTTTGCCCGAGCTCAAGGCCGTGGTGCTCACCACCTTCGGCAGTGGCAATGGTCCTACGGATCCGGACTTCATCGCGGCCTTGCGCGAAGCGCGCGAGCGTGGCATCGTGCTGGTGAACGCCACGCAATGCATCGGCGGCCGCGTGGAACAGGGCCGCTACACCACCAGCCAGGCCTTCCAGCAACTCGGCGTGCTGAGCGCGGGCGACATGACCGTCGAAGCGGCCGTGACCAAGCTTATGTTCCTCATCGGGCAGGGGATGAGTGCTGAGGCCGTGAACACCAAGTTCGGTGAGTCACTTTGCGGTGAACTAAGCCCGGTCTGACTAACGAACCCCGCTTTCGAGGGCTGATCGGTGGAGGGATCGCCCGAGGCGGGCCATCCCGGTGAGGGGAGGCTTCGATAGAACGCCGTCATCGCTATGCTCAGCGGCTTCTTCGTTCATCCGCTCAAGCAAGCTTCGCTTGGTTCGCGCCTGAACGAAGAAGCCGCCCTTCGGGGCGGCGTTCTATCGGCGGAGAGAGAGGGATTCGAACCCCCGTTACCCTTTCGAGTAAACGCACTTTCCAGGCGCGCGCCTTCAACCACTCGGCCATCTCTCCAGATGGGGGCGCGAAAATAGCATACCCCGGCTTGGACGGGGCCATCCCTCTACCTTTGCGGCCTTTCTCATGCCCCGCATCGGCCCCATAGACCTCGGCGAATTCCCGCTGCTCCTGGCTCCCATGGAGGATGTGAGCGATCCGCCGTTCCGGGCGCTATGCAAGCAGCATGGGGCCGATCTGATGTTCACCGAGTTCATCAGCAGCGAGGGGCTCATCCGCCAGGCGGCCAAGGGGATGAAGAAGCTGGACATCTTCGAGCAGGAACGGCCCATCGGCATTCAGCTCTTCGGGGGCAGCGAGGATGCGATGGAGGAAGCCGCGCGGATCGCGGAGGCGGTACGGCCCGACCTGATCGACATCAACTACGGCTGCCCGGTGAACAAGGTGGTGAACAAGGGCGCCGGTGCCTGCTTGTTGCAGGATGTGGACAAGATGGTGCGCCTCACCGACAAGGTGGTGAAGGCCGTGAAGGTGCCGGTGACGGTGAAGACGCGGTTGGGTTGGAGCGAACAGACCAAGAACATCATGGAGGTGGCCGAACGCTTGCAGGATGTTGGCATCCAAGCGCTCAGCATCCACGGACGCACGCGGGCACAGTTGTACAAGGGCCCTGCGGATTGGACGCTGATCGGTGAAGTGAAGAACAACCCGCGCATCCACATCCCCATCTTCGGCAATGGCGATATCGATAGCCCTGAGAAGGCGGTGGAATACCGCGAACGCTACGGCGTGGATGGCGTGATGATCGGCCGCGCGAGCATCGGGCATCCGTTCATTTTCCGGGAGATCAAGCATTACATGGCCACGGGCCAACACCTGGCTCCGCCCACGATCGCCGAGCGTGTGGAAGCGGCACGCACCCATCTGCGCAGTTCCATTGCCTGGAAAGGCATGTACGAGGGCGTGGTGGAAATGCGCCGCCACTACGGCAACTATCTGAAAGGCCTGCCGAATGTGAAGGAGATGCGCCTGCGGCTTTGTACCGAACGCGACCCGGCCTTGCTCGAGAACCTGCTCGACGAGGTGATCGGCAACTACGCGGCGGAGGCCGCGTGAAGGAAACGACGGCTGAGGGCTCGTAAGGGCACGGCCGTGGCCACCACGCCGATCACCAGCACGGCGGCGAGCACGAGCACGATATCGCCTGCGAGCACCTTCACCGGGTACGATTCGACCACCGAGCCGCTGAGCGCGAGCAATCCGAAGCGCTGTTGCAGCCAGCAGAGCCCAAGACCCAGTGCCAGGCCGATCAGCGCGCCGACGCCAACGATCAACACGCCTTCGTACAGGAAGATGCGGCGCACCAAACGCGCCGGAGCGCCCAAGGCCATCAATGTGCGCATATCGGCCTTTTTCTCGATCATCATCATGGTGAGCGAGGCGATGATGTTGAAGCCACCAATGAGCCCGATGAAGCTGAGCACGACGAACGTGAACCATTTCTCGCTGGCGTTCGTGCTGTACATCAACGCGTTCTTCTGATAGCGCGTACGCACGGTCCACTGCGGCCCGATGCGTTCGCGGACCGCGTCCGCAGCGGCGTCCAGATCGGCGTTCGGTGGGAGCTGCACCTCGAGCGCGGTGGCCTCGTGCTCGTAGTGAAGCAGTTTTTCCGCTACGGAAATGGGCATCAGCATGTAGCGCATGTCGAACTCCATATTGATCGTGAAAGCGCCGCTCACCGCCATCTCGGCCTGCTCAAAAGCGCCGCGTTGGTAGGTGCTCAGCTTCCGCCCACGCACAGGCGCGCTGATCCGCAAGGGCGTCAGCACGCCATCATCGAGGGGCACGCCCAGGTCCACCTTCAATCCGAGGCCGAGAAGGGCGGTCGGGCCCTGCACGCCCTCCATCACCGGTTCACCGGTGTACATGTGGTCGGGCATCCGGCTCATGGCCAGGTATTGCGGTTCCACGGCTTTCAAGGTGGCCACGGCCTGTTGCCCACTGCATTGCAGCAGCACGTTCTCTTCGATCACCCAACTGGCGTTCACCGCGCCAGCGGCAGCCTTCACCGCATCCACGTCCAGGCTGTCGCGAAGTATGGTCTTGCCTTGGGCTGGTGTAATGGTGAGGTCTTGGTCGAAGGGGCTGTAGATCGAATCGACCAGCTCTCCGATGCCGTTCAAGGTGCTCAACACCACCACCATCGCGCCGGTCACCACCGCCACCACCACGATGCTGATCAACGTGATCAGGTTGATCGCGTTGCCGCGCCCCGAACGATCGACGCTGCGGCGCTTGGCGAGGAGATAGCGGCGGGCGAAGAGGAAGGGTAAGCTCATCCCAATTAAGCCTCGCCATTCACCGTGAACGACAGCACTCTACCGGTCGTGAGATCGAAAAGGGCTTGGAAGTAGCAATGTCCACCGTCTAAGACGAAAATCCAGCCCTTTTGATGAGCAGTCTTTGGCTCTACTGGTTCTTGCTGGCCACCGCGAGAACAAACTGCGTTCAGGTAAACGAGCCGATGGTCTTCCTTGTTCGTGAGAGGGCAATACTGCCGGTGATAGCGCGTAAGGTCGATACTATCATCGCTCCTGTAGTGCTGCGTAGAGTCGGAGTTCCACAGTTGTACAGTTTCGAGCAATAAGCACTCGGCTTCTTCGAAATCCCGCAACGTCAAAGGATGGATGGTATCCTCCATGACATCCTTAAGACCGAGCCAATGTTCATAACGAAGGACGGAGAAATCGGTGGTATCGACATCGCAACGGTTCGAATCCTTGGCAACGTTGTCGGTCGCCCCAACCGACTTTTCGTAATGCTCAGCACATCCAATGATCGGCGAAAAGCACACCGCCAGGAATAGAGCCCTCATTCGGTGAAATTACTTCCAAGCCTTCACGATCAGTCCCGTTCCCGTGCGGTGTGCCATGGACACATCGAGCCAGTTGAGCAAATAGGCGATCGGGTAGGTGATGAGATAATAGAAAGGCAGGATGATGAAGAAGAGCTTGCTGGTGTTCAGCATCACTAGCGGCCATTTCATGCTAAGACGCCAGCTGATCTTGCCCGGCGCGCCGTAGCTGTACCGCGCATCCACTTTGCTGAAACCGTTGCGCAGGCATTTCGCGCGGAGGTCATCGATATTGTAGCCGTCGCGCACATGCTCCTCAATGAAGGAGCCCTCGCCCTCATCGTGTACGTCGCTGCCGCCTTGGTCGCTCGGTGTGCTGATGATCAGCATTCCGCCCGGTTTCAATGAAGTGCTGTAGCAGCGCAAGGCCGCTTCATCTTCAAGGATATGCTCCATTACATCCACGCACACCACCAGGTCGAACGCACTGGGCTTGGTGAACATGGTGACGTCGCCCACTTCGAACTTCACTTGTGGCCGACCAATGGCTTGGAAGAACGCATTGCAATCCGCGACCTGCTCCTCCTTCACATCGATGGCCGTCACCTGCCATTGCTTCGAGAAGCCACTGAGCCAATAGCTGTATTGGCCATACCCGGCGCCGGCGTCGTAGATGTGGACCGCGTTGCCGACCGAGCGTCGCCACACCCGTAATTCCTTATGGATATGCCAGGCGCGTAACAACAACAGGTCGAGCAGGCCATAGAACAGCTTCCGCAGCAGCGGGGAACGGTTGAAGACGTTGCCGAGCTGGCGCTTTACGGGATCGTACTGCATCGCCGATGATCAGTGCTTCAGGAGCTTCTCGATCTCCTCCTGGCGGTCGAGCGAATCGTCCACGTAGAACATGAGCTCGGGAACCACACGCAGTTGTTTACCCACGCGTCGGCCCAGGAGCAGCCGCAAGTGCGACGCGTCGTCTCGGATGCGGAGGATCACAGCGTTCTTGTCCTTCACCGGGAAAAGGCTCAAATAGGTCTTCGCCAGGCCCAGATCGGGGCTTACGCGCACACCGGTCACGGTGATCATGCCGCCGGGCAGTAGGCGGTGCCCTTCCTGTTGGAACACCCAGGCCATTTCCTGTTGCAGCAGGCTGTTCACCTTGTTCTGTCGCAAACTGTCCATCGTGGCGCGAAGGTAGGAGGTGGGGTGGGCCGGCCCGCCGTCCTGGCCGCACCGGTAACTTCGCACGCCCACCGGCCATGCGCAACTTCTTCCGGGTCCTCCGCTTCGCACGCCCGTATCGCGGCTATGCGGTGTTGAACGTGGCGTTCAACTTGGTGAGCACGGTGTTCCATCTGGCCTCGCTGCTGGTGTTCATACCCTTCCTGAACCTCTTGTTCGGGCAGGCACCACCGCCTTCGGCGCGTCCGGTGGTCAGCTGGAGCGCGGAAGGCCTCAGCCGGATGCCGGACTACTTCAACTGGCTCATGGGCGGCTATATCGCCGAGCACGGGCAGGTGGGCGGCCTCATCTTCATCTGCGTTGTTGTTGCGTTGTGCTTCCTGCTGAAGAACCTGTTCCGATACTTCGCGCTCTGGGCCATCGGCATACTACGCAACCGCGCCGTTCGCGATCTGCGCAATACGCTGTACGACAAGGTGCTGGAGCTGCCTTTGCAGTACTACAGCGGGGAGCGTAAGGGCCACATCATCGCGCGCCTCACCAATGATGTGCAGGAGGTGGAGTTCAGCATAATGAACTACATCGAGATGGTGTTCCGCGAGCCGATCACCATTCTGCTCTCGCTGGCGATCATGATCGGTATTTCACCCACGCTGACACTGATCGCCTTGCTGCTGTTGCCTGTCAGTGGGCTCATCATCGGCCGGATCGGCAAGAGCTTGAAGAAGGAAGGCCTGCGCGCGCAGCGCAAGAGCGCCGACCTGCTGAGCACGGTGGAGGAGACTCTTACGGGCATGCGTGTGATCAAGGCCTTCAACGCGGACGATGCGATGCGCCGCCGTTTCCAACGGGAGAACGACATGCTGAACCGGCTGAACGTGTTCACCCTGCGGCGTCGTGATCTGGCATCACCGCTCAGTGAGTTCATGGGTGCGCTCGTGATGGTGACTTTGGTCTATTTCGGAGGCAGCTTGGTGATCGGCAAGGAAGCGTCGCTCACCGGTGGCGAGTTCATCGGCTATATCATCCTCTTCAGCCAGCTGCTCGCGCCCGCGAAGAGCTTCACAACGGGTTATTACTGGATCCGCAAGGGCGGCGCCAGTGCCGAGCGCATCTTCGAATTGCTCGCCGTGGAGAACCGCGTGAAAGAGCGGCCGGACGCGAAGCCCATCGATGGGTTCAAGGACCGCATCGAGTTCCGCGATGTCTCCTTCGCCTACGACGAGCAGCCGGTGTTGAACGGGATCACTTTGGTCGTGCCGAAAGGAAGGAGCGTGGCGTTGGTCGGTACGAGCGGGGGCGGCAAGACCACGCTAGCAGGATTACTACCGCGCTTCTTCGACGTGACACAAGGCCAGGTATTGATCGATGGCCATGACGTTCGCGAACTACGCATCAAGGACCTCCGCGCATTGATGGGCATCGTGACCCAGGACAGCATCCTGTTCAACGACACGGTGGCGAACAACATCGCCTTCGGCAAGCCCGGCGTGCCCGAAGCGGACATACGCCAAGCGGCTACCGTGGCCAATGCGCACGGTTTCATCAGCCAGTTGGAGAACGGCTACCAGACCGGCATCGGTGACGGCGGCAACCGGTTGAGCGGTGGTCAGAAGCAGCGCGTCGCCATCGCCCGCGCGGTGCTGAAGAACCCGCCGATCCTCATTCTCGACGAGGCCACCAGCGCGCTGGACACCGAGAGCGAGCGGCTCGTGCAGGACGCGCTCTTCCGCATGATGGAAGGCCGCACCAGCTTAGTGATCGCCCACCGCCTCAGCACCATCCAGCACTGCGACGAGATCTGTGTGCTACAGGCAGGGCGGATCGTGGAGCGGGGCACCCACGCTGAGCTCACCACCCTGGGCGGGGTCTACAAACGGCTGTGCGATATGCAGACGTTCGGGTAAGGGTGGGCGGGCACTTGGCCGATCGCTCATATTGGCTACATTTGCCGCCGCAAGGCGGTGAAAGAGGAAGAGGGGACCGCCCCTCTTTTTTGTTCTCCACCGGGCAGCAGGGTCGGAAATGATCACCGAGCAACAGATGCGGGCCATTGTTCAACACCAATTGGAGGGCACAAGCCACTTCCTAGTGGATGTGGAGGTGCGCCCGGGCGACAAGGTGGTGGTGGAGGTGGACGACCCACAGGCCATCACCTTGGAGCGATTGGTGCAGCTGAACCGCTCCATCCGCGCTGAATTGGACGCCCAAGGCCTTGACTGCGAGCTACAAGTGAGCAGCCCCGGCATGGGCCGTCCCTTCAAGGTGCCTTCGCAGTATACCAAGCACACCGGCCGGTTGGTGGTGGTGAAGTTGGTCGATGGCCGCACCCTCGAAGGGCGCATGGAGGTGGTGGACCAGGGCGGTTTGCACCTCCGCCAGGTGATCCCGAGCAAAGTCAAAGGCCGTCCGGACAAGATGGACCAAGAGGTGACGGTATTGCCGTGGGCCTCGATCCTTACCACACAAGCAAGCTTAAAGTTCAAATGATCGTGCCATGAGCACCGTGAACCTCATCGAATCCTTCGGGGAATTCAAGGACATCAAGAACATCGACCGGGTGACCATGATGGGCATCCTGGAGGACGTCTTCCGCGGCGTGGTGAAAAAGCGTTTCGGCGAGGAGGCCAACGTGGACATCATCATCAACCCGGACAAGGGTGACCTGGAGATCTGGTTGAACCGCGTGATCGTCGAGGACGGCATGAGCGAGGACGATAACCTGGAGATCGAACTGGCCGAAGCGCGCAAGATCGAGCCCGATTTCGAAGTGGGTGAGGAGGTGAGCCAGGAAGTGAAGATCCTCGACTTCGGCCGCCGCAACATCCTTTCGCTGAAGCAGAACCTCCAGAGCCGGATCATGGAACTGGAGAAGGACCACCTCTACAACAAGTACAAGGAGCGGGTCGGTGAGATCATCACCGGAGAGGTGTACCAGATCTGGAAGCGCGAAACGCTGATCCTGGACGACGAGGGCAATGAGCTGATCATGCCCAAGGACCAGCAGATCAAGGTGGACTTCTTCAAAAAGGGCGATACGGTGCGCGCCGTGGTGTGGAAGGTGGAGATGCGCAACAACACGCCCGTGGTCATTCTCAGCCGCACCGCACCGGAATTCCTGGAGAAGTTGTTCGAGCAGGAAGTGCCTGAAGTGATGGACGGGCTCATCACCATCAAGCGCATCGTGCGCGAACCCGGCGAGCGCGCCAAGGTGGCGGTGGAGAGCTACGACGATCGCATCGATCCGGTAGGCGCCTGCGTGGGCATGAAAGGCAGCCGCATCCACGGCATTGTGCGCGAGCTACGCAATGAGAACATCGACGTGATCAATTGGACCGCGAACGAGCAACTACTGATACAACGCGCGCTGAGCCCGGCCAAGATCGGGAACATCAAATTGGATGTGGAGCACAAGCGTGCTGAGGTCTACATGAAACCCGACCAGGTGGCATTGGCCATTGGGAAGGGTGGCCACAACATCAAACTGGCGAGCCGGCTCACGGGCTACGACCTGGATGTGTACCGCGAAACGGATGAGGTGACGGACGATGTGGACCTGGAGGAATTCGCTGATGAGATCGAGCATTGGATCATCGACGAATTGAAGAAGGTGGGATGCGACACCGCGCGCAGTGTGCTGGACCTTCCGGTGGAAGAGCTGGTGCGCCGCAGCGATCTTGAAGAGGAGACGATCGTGGAAGTGGTCCGGGTCCTGAAAGCCGAACTGGAGGGATGAGCAGCGCCCTTCCGATCGCCCCGACGGTACGGGCCGATCACGATCGGCCCCAATTAAGAACTGAATGAGCGAAGCGACGGAAAAAGGTGCGCGACTGAGCAAAGTGGCCCGTGAGTTCAACCTCGGGCTGCACACCGTGGTGGAGTTCCTGGAGAAGAAGGGCCACAAGGTGGAAAGCAACCCGAACACCAAGATCGGCAATGACCTCTATGATCTGCTCATGGCCGAGTTCGGAACGGACAAGGCCATGAAGGAGCAGAGCAAGGCCACGGTGCAACTACGCCAGGAACGCGAGACGATCAGCTTGGTGGCAGCGCCCCCGGAGAAACCTTCCACCAAGCCCGCTGAGGATGAGGTGCTGATCCACAACCTACCTCCTAGCGATGCACCCGCACGTCCGGCGCAGCCTGAGACGATCAAGGCCAAGGTGGACCGGCCCAGTGTGAAAGTGTTGGACAAGATCGACCTGGCACCCAGAAAAAAGGCCGCTCCTGAGGCCCCGGTCCCGACACCCGTCCAGAGCGCAACACCGCCCGCGCCGCCAGCCGCAGTGGAGCCCCCCCCGCCCGCCGTTCCCGATGCGCCGGTGGAGCCAGAACTGATCCGCGCACGTGCGGAGAAACTCACCGGTCCGAAGACCGTGGGCCGCATCGACCTGCCTGTGGAACGGGAACGCAAGCCCTCGGAGCGCGGCGGTTCCGGTCCGGGCAGCGCCAATGATCGCGGCCGCCGCAAGCGGATCGTGAAACCCGGCCCGGTGAACATAGATCGCGCCGTACAACAAGAACAGCGCACCACACCGCCCAGCGGCCGCCCCGGCGAACTGGACGAGAACGCGGTGAAGAAGAAAGTGAGCGAGACGCTCGCCCGCCTCACCAGCTCGGGCAAGAGCCGTGGCTCGAAAATGCGCAAGGACAAGCGGGCCGAGCGCTACCAGCGCCTGGAAGAGGAGCAGGCCGCGCGCGAGCTCGCCGGACGCACACTGAAGGTGACCGAGTTCGTTACCGCGAGCGAACTGGCCTCTATGATGGGCGTGCCGGTCACGGACATCATCAAGGCTTGCTTCAGCTTGGGCCTCATGGTGAGCATCAACCAACGCCTTGATGCGGAGACCCTTTCGGTCATCGCGGATGAATACGGCTTCAAGGTCGAGTTCGTCGGTGCTGACGTGCAGGAGAACATCCCGGTGGACACGGACGATGAGGCACGCATGGTATCACGCCCGCCGATCGTCACGGTGATGGGTCACGTGGACCATGGCAAGACCTCGTTGCTCGACTATGTGCGCAGCGCCAACGTAGTGGCCGGTGAAGCAGGTGGTATCACCCAGCACATCGGGGCCTATAGTGTGACGCTGAAGAACGGCAAGCACATCACGTTCCTGGATACCCCGGGCCACGAGGCTTTTACGGCCATGCGTGCACGGGGCGCTCAGGTCACGGACATCGCGATCATTGTGATCAGCGCGGACGATAGCGTCATGCCCCAAACGCGCGAAGCGATCAACCACGCGCAAGCGGCCGGTGTGCCCATGGTCTTCGCGTTGAACAAGATCGACAAGGAAGGTGCCGCACCGGACAAGATCCGCGAAGAGCTCAGCCAGATGAACATCCTGGTGGAAGAGTGGGGCGGCAAATTCCAGAGCCAGGAGATCAGCGCCAAAAAGGGCATCGGGATCGAGAACCTCCTGGAGAAAGTGCTCCTGGAAAGCGACATGCTCGATCTGAAGGCCGATCCGCAGAAGCGGGCCAGCGGCGTGGTGATCGAAAGCACCTTGGAGCAGGGCCGTGGTTATGTGACCACCATCCTCGTGGAGGGCGGCACATTGCGCCGGGGCGATATCCTGCTCGCCGGCCAGTTCAGCGGCCGCGTGCGGAACATGTTCAATGAACGCGGCGTGCCCGTCATGGAAGCCGGACCTTCCGTACCGGTCTCCATCCTGGGTCTCGATGGTGCCCCGAACGCCGGCGACCATTTCCATGTGTTCGAGGACGAACGCGAGGCCCGGCAGATCGCCACGCGTCGCCAGCAATTGCAGCGCGAACAAGGCATCCGTACGCACAAGCACATCACCCTGGATGAGATCGGCCGCCGCTTGGCCATCGGTGATTTCAAGGAGCTCAACATCATCGTGAAAGGCGACGTGGATGGCTCGGTGGAGGCACTGACCGATTCACTGTTGAAGCTCAGCACCGAGAAGATCAAAGTCTCTGTGATCCACAAAGCCGTGGGTCCCATCGCGGAGAGCGACGTTCTGTTGGCCACCGCGTCGGACGCGATCATCATCGGTTTCCAAGTCCGGCCTACGCCAGGTGCGCGCAAGCTGGCCGAGACCGAGGAGATCGACATCCGCCTCTACTCGATCATTTACGACGCCATCGAAGAGATCAAGCAGGCCATGGAGGGCATGCTGGCTCCGAAGGAGGTTGAAAGGGTGGTGGGCACCGCGGAGGTGCGCGATGTGTTCAAGATCAGCAAGGTGGGCACCGTGGCCGGATGTTTTGTGATCGACGGCAAGATCAAGCGGTCGAACAAGGTGCGCTTGATCCGAGAGGGCATTGTGGTCTACACCGGCGATCTGGCCGACCTCAAGCGCTTCAAGGACGACGTGAAGGAGGTGACGCATGGTTACGAGTGCGGCCTCTCCATCAAGAACTTCAACGACATCAAGGTAGGCGACAACGTCGAAGCTTTCGAGATGGTGGAGGTGAAGCAGACGCTGGATAGCTGAGGGGCATAATGCGGAGCCACGAGGTTCCGAACAACGAAGGCCGGGAGAGATCCCGGCCTTCGTTGTTCGGTGTTCCCCGACCCCGCTTCCGCGAACGCGGGCCCCAGCACTGACTTGGATCATCTCAAGCCGCCTCTGGTGGACCGGAAGGCGCACCGCGCTGGTTCCACGTACCGACCCATCTCGATCAACCTCCGCTACGACCCCGTCGGAACGTGATCTAGAACACGATCTTCTGTCTGCGCAGGCGGGTGCGGTACTTCTTACTGCGCGACTTGAACTTGTAGATCTTGTAATGCACTTGCGCGCGGATGAACAGGTAGGCGTCCAGATCGCTCGGGTCGCCGCGTTGCTCACCGGGCCCGTACCGGAGGCCCTCCGGTTGCGGGTCCGCTAGGAAAGCGGCCGCCTCTCCGGATGGGGATCCGATGCCTCCGTTCGCTGAGGCGATGGAGTCGTTGTTGTAATACACCCCGCTCACATCGTCGATATAGTCAGTGAAGGTCTTGGTGTACTGTAGCTCCAGACCGACGCTGAGCACTTTGCTCAATTGTTTGCGGATCCCGAGACCCATCGGGATCGCCAGGCTGAAGTTGGAATACACCTCAGGGCCACCTTCCATGCCTTGACCTTCCGTATGCAGCGGCTTCAGCTCCACCCACGCATTATTGAACTTGCCCTTCGGGTTGAAGTAACAACCGCCCACACCCGCGAACACATA
Source organism: Flavobacteriales bacterium (assembly GCA_017987895.1). Classification (GTDB taxonomy): domain Bacteria; phylum Bacteroidota; class Bacteroidia; order Flavobacteriales_F; family PHOS-HE28; genus PHOS-HE28. The sequence goes on from JAGNSU010000003.1 coordinate 79,280, forward strand.
GAGCCCCATGCGGGAGGACTTTGTTCCCTTCACCCCGCGGATATCGTAGAGGTGGCCGAGTTCTTCCAGGAACGGGTGAACTTCGAGCAATAACGCGCCCTCGAACAGGTCGGATCGGAAATTCAGGTTTCTGCGCGCACGAGCGGGTTCGTTGGTCAGGTTGTCGTTGCCGGCCATGACCCCATAGGCCAACTGGGTGCGCAGGCTGAAACGCTCGCGGATATAGTAACGATGCGCGAGCGCGAACGCGGGCCGCGTCTGGCTCAACTCCAAGTCCCAAATGAACGAGGTGCCGACTTGGTCACGTCCTCCCAGTTCGCCGAGGAAATTCGAAGCGCCGAGGCCGATGGAGATCTCGTTGCGATGCGTTTTCCAATAGTCGGTGGTCCGGAAATACTGGGCGCTGGCTTTAGGTGCGGAGCAAAAGACCGCCAGCATGAGCAAGGACCAGGACAGGAGGGGGCGCCGGGCGACCATCTGCGAAGACCGTTCACGGCACATGGCTTCTCGCTCCGGGCCTTGTGCGCCACTGCTGGCGCGGTCTCCGGGGGCGGGTGTACACATGCGCATGAAGGGGCGGCCAAGGTAGGGAACGGACATGGAACAGCCGTCACGGCGTGCTCGCTTCGGAAAGTCGGGGTGGCTCGATCCGGTCTTGCACAACGTAGCATCCGGGCTGCTCCTCCTTCAGATCATGCCGTAGCCGTTCGGCGCTGATGCGGTCGCGTAGGTCGCCTACTCGGATGCGGAAATTGGGTGCCAGGTAACTGAGGTAAGCGGGCACATCGGGATGCTTCAGCAGGAAGGCCTGGCGGGTTTTCACGGCATCCGCTTTCGTACCCAGAAAGATCTGCACCCGATACCCGTCGATCACATGGTCCGATGCAGGGTACTCCTCCAAGAACTTCAGCGCGCGCTCATCCCCGGTCCATTGGATGGCGGCGGTGTCGGTCTGCGCAAGGAGAATGTTCCATGGGACCGTACCCATCAACAGGAACCACACGCTCGCACGTATCATAACTGCGGCAAAGGTAGGCGTGGGTGCGTTGCAGATGGGCGCGTTCGTAGGCTGACATTGGTGTGGATGGCGACCAACGCTGTTTAGAACGATCCTAAATAGTGACGCTTCCATGGCTTAGCCGCACCCCACCCGTCCCGGGTACGCTTCGCCGTTTATTTTTGCGCCGCATCTACAGGGCCACCCCTCGCCAAAATCGTCCGGAATGCCGCGTCCAACAAGGATTTCTCCACGTTCCACCGGGCTCTTCCACGCACTGTTCTTCCTGTTCCTCATCTTATTCGCGGGGTCTGCTCGCGCCCAAGGCGCTGATGCCGCCCTCTATGGTGCGGGTGAGAAGATCTTCAAAGGCAGTTGCTCCAGCTGCCACAAACCGCATGTCAAGCAACCCACTGGACCCGCGCTGAAGGATGCGCGTGCCCGTTGGGAGGGTCAAGGCGATATCTATGCGTGGGTGCGGAATAGCCAGACCGTGGTGAAGAGCGGCAACGCTTATGCACAGAAGCTCTTTGGCGAGTGGAACCAAATAATGACGCCGCAGGCGTTAACCAACGAGGAGATCGACGCCGTCCTCTACTATGCGGACAATTTTGTTCCACCCGCACCCCAAGGTGGGGATCAGCCGACACCGGTGGGTGCCCCTGCACCCGAAGCACCCATGTGGCCATGGCTGATCGTGGTCGGGCTGCTGCTCGCAGTGGTCACGCTCAGCTTGGGTGGTGTGCGCAAGAGCCTTACCAGCGCGGTGCGCGAGGCCGAGGGCCAGTCGGCCATCGGCGACAGGACCGGGTTACAACGTTTATATCATTGGGCGGGGGACAACAAGATATTCGCGTCGGTGATCGGCCTCTCGCTGGTCACTTGGTTCCTTGTTGCTGCTTGGTATTGGGCGCTCACGATCGGAGTGTATGGCGGCGATACCGTCGAACACTACAAGCCCGAACAGCCGATCCTGTTCAACCACACCCTGCACGCCGGCAAGGCGGATAAGAACAACTTGGCAATAAACTGCCAGTACTGCCACAGCGGGGCGGAGAAAAGCAAACATGCCGGAATACCCAGTGCCAACGTGTGCATGAACTGCCACAAGGTGGTGGCGCAAGGCCGCTCGGACGCGGGCACCAAGGAGATCCAGAAGATATACGCGGCGGTGGGTTGGGACCCGGAAAAGCTGGCTTACACCGGCAAGGAGGATCCGATCGAATGGGTGAAAGTGCATAACCTACCTGACCATGCTTTCTTCAGCCATGAACAGCATGTGGCGGTCGGTAAGGTGGAATGCCAGGAATGCCATGGCCCCATCGATGAGAAGATGGACGTGGCCGAGCAGTGGGCACCGCTCACGATGGGGTGGTGCATACAGTGCCACAATGAGAAGGATGTGAAGATGGCCGGCAATGGCTATTACGATGAGTTGATGGTGCGTATGGAAGCGAACGAGAAGCTCGGCCATCGCGAGCTCAAGGAGTATTTGGAGGACGAGAAGATCACCGTGAAGGAGCTTGGCGGCTGGGAATGCGCCAAGTGCCACTACTAAGAACACCGCGCCGCCGCATGTCGAGCACGAAGCGTTACTGGCAGGACCTGGCCCAACTGGACCGGGCCGCTGATGTGATCAAAGGCCGGGAGAACGAGTTCCAGGCCCCTCTGCCCATCGACGAGATGTTGGCGGATAAAAGCCTCACCGGTTCTACCACCGGTCGCCGCGATTTCCTGAAGTTCCTGGGCTTCGGCGTAGGCGCTGCCGCTTTGGCCGCCTGCGAGACGCCGGTGATCAAGAGCATTCCGTATGTGAACAAACCGGAGGAGATCGTCCCCGGCGTGGCCACATGGTACGCGAGCACCTACTACGATGGTAGCGACTACGCCAGCATCCTGGTGAAGACGCGCGAAGGCCGACCGATCCACATCATGGGCAACCCACGGTTCGGCATCAACCGCAACCCGAAGTTGAGCGTGGGCTCCATTAGCGCCCGCATCAACAGCTCCGTGCTGGGGCTTTATGACAGCGAGCGGTTGAAGGGTCCGGTCAAATACATCGCTGGTGAGAGCGGCACCGAGAGCCAGGCCTCTGCCTGGAGCGAAGCGGACAAGGCCATCACCGCCAAACTGGATGCCGTCGCTGCCGGTGACAAGCGCATCGTGCTGCTCACAGGAACGGTGATCAGTCCGAGCACCAAGGCCGCGATCGCGAAGTTGCAGGGTAAGTACGCTTCGGCGCCCGCCGCTGAAGGAAGTGTGGCCACCAGCAAGGTGGACCATGTGCAGTACGACGCGATCAGTTACAGCGGCCTCACCAAGGCCAATGAGAAGAGCTTCGGCCTGCGCGTTATGCCGAGCTATGACCTGACGAAGGCCGATGTGATCGTGGCCGTGGATTGCGATTTCCTCAGCACCTGGGGTAGCACCACCGAGCACAGCTGGCAGTACTCCAGCCGCCGCCGTCCCGAGGATGGAGGCATGAACAAGCACTGGCAGTTCGAGGCGCGAATGAGCAACACCGGAGCGAACGCTGACATGCGTGTCGCTGTCAAGGTGAGCGAGCTGCCCGCCGTGGTGATCGGCCTGCACGACGCGATCGCGAAGAAAGCAGGCGGTGCGACGGTCGGTGGCGGATCGGAGAATGCCTCCGTGGCGCAGGCCGCCGATGAGCTCTGGGCCGCAAAAGGCAAAAGCCTCGTACTCGCCGGAAGCAATGATGAAGGCGTGCAGACCTTGGTGAACAGCATCAACACCATGCTGGGGAACTATGGAAGCACCATCGACCTGGCCAACCCGACCTCCTTCTATCAAGGGGATGATGCGGCGATGGACAAGCTTGTCGCTGACATGAACGCCGGGCGGATCGGTGCGCTACTGATCGCCGATGTCAATCCCGCCTACCATTTGTCGAACGCCGCCGAATTCCGCACGGGGCTGGGCAAAGTGGACCTGAGCGTCCACATGGGAACGCATGCGGATGAGACCGCGAGCCTCTGCCATTGGAACTGCGCGGACCACCATTTCCTCGAGAGTTGGAACGACCTGATGCCCAAGACGGGCCGTTACGCGCTGGCGCAGCCCACCATTCGGCCGCTGTTCGACACGCGCCAGTGGCAGGAGAGCTTGCTGCGTTGGGCGGGGGATATGGGCAGCTACCACGAGCTGATCCGCAGCACCTGGCAGTCGGCGATGTCGAGCCGTGCGGATGCCGCCACGATGCCTCCCTTCGAGCATGTATGGCAGACATCCCTGCACGACGGCGGCTTCGATGCCTACACCGCCACTCCTTCCGCTGTGGTCTTCGCTGGCGATGTGAAAGCCGCTGGCGATCTAGCAAAGAAGTCCGCGAGCGGTGCCGGTGAATGGGAACTGGCACTTTACACCAAGGAGAGCATTGGGGATGGTCGCCATGCGAACAATCCATGGCTGCAGGAGTTGCCCGATCCGCTGAGCAAGGTGACCTGGGACAACTACGTGTTGATGGCGCCCGCTGACATGAAGCGCCTTGGCCTGAACATCTACCTGGGTCAAGAACACCCAGCGAGCCTGGTGAAAGTGGCCGCGAACGGTGCCGAGATCGAACTGCCGGTGGTGCCTGCGCCGGGCCAAAAGGCCGGGACCATTTCGATCGCGTTGGGCTATGGCCGTGGCGCGAACGGCGAACGCGTGGGCCGCGCTGCTTGTTTACTTGGGGAAGATGGCCTCGTTGTGCCTGTGGGCCGCAACGCCTATCCGTTCACCAGCCGTGTGAACGGTACGGTGAGCTACGCCGCATTGAGCGCCACGGTGTTGCCCACCGGCGCCACCTACCCAATGGCCCTCACACAAACGCACATGACGGACATGGACCGTCACAGCGCCGTCAAGGAGACCAGCCTTGGCGTATGGGCGAAACATGATCCCAAAGGCACCTACAACCATCCACATACGATGGCGGTCCACGAGGATGCCAACGAGGACGGTGTGATCGATGCGCGCGACCGCAAGCCGGTGAAGGACTTCGATCTATGGGAGGAGCATGCCGTGGGCGTGAACCATCGCTGGGGGATGAGCATCGACCTCAACAGCTGCACAGGTTGTGGGGCTTGCATCACCGCCTGCACCAGCGAGAACAACGTGTCCGTGGTCGGCAAGGATGAAGTGCGCCGCAGCCGTGAGATGCACTGGCTGCGTCTGGACCGTTATTACAGCTCCGAAATGACCAAGGAGCGCGCGCAAGAAGAGGGCGTGGGCAAGATCGACATGTACCTGCAAATGGAGGTGCCCGAGGAGAACCCCAAAGTGGTGTTCATGCCTATGATGTGCCAGCACTGCAACCACGCACCGTGCGAAACGGTATGTCCGGTGGCGGCTACCACGCATAGCAACGAAGGGCTGAACATGATGGCCTACAACCGCTGCATCGGCACCCGGTACTGCAGTAACAACTGCCCCTACAAAGTGCGCCGCTTCAATTGGTTCAACTATGTGACGGCCAAGTTCGGCGAAGTGAACCCCGCATGGGACGACCTGGGCCGCATGGTGCTGAACCCGGACGTGGTGGTGCGCAGCCGCGGAGTGATCGAGAAGTGCAGCCTCTGCGTCCAGCGCATCCAGGCGGGCAAGCTCGACGCGAAGAAGGCGAGTACTCCTGTCGCCGACGGCTCCATCCAGACCGCTTGTATGGCCGCCTGTGGCAGCGGTGCCATCGTGTTCGGCGATCTGAACGACAGCAAGAGCCGTGTCCGCCAATTGCATGGTGAGGAACGCGCTTACTACGCCTTGGAAGAGATCGGTGTGAAACCCAACGTGAGCTACCTCGCCAAGGTGCGCAACAGCGAGGAGACCGAAGCCCATCACGCCTAAGCAAAACGGAAAGGACCCCATGCATTCCGAATCCGCGATCCGCGAACCGCTCATCCTGGGCCACAAGACCTATCACGATATCACGGCGGATATCGTCGGGCCTATTGAGAACAAGGCCCCTCGCGCTTGGTACGTGCTGCTCACCATCAGTAGCCTGATCGCCCTCTACGGCATCGGCTGCATCATGTACCTCATCGGTACTGGTATCGGGGTATGGGGCTTGAACAAGACCGTGGATTGGGCTTGGGATATCACCAACTTCGTGTGGTGGGTGGGCATCGGCCATGCCGGCACGCTCATCAGCGCGGTGCTGCTGTTGTTCCGCCAACGCTGGCGCATGGCCATTAACCGCAGCGCGGAGGCGATGACCATTTTCGCTGTGATCATGGCGGCCACCTTCCCCGTGATCCACATGGGCCGGGTTTGGATGGCGTATTGGGTGCTTCCCCTGCCGAACACCTTCGGCTCGTTGTGGGTGAACTTCAACAGCCCGCTTCTCTGGGACGTGTTCGCGATCAGCACCTACTTCACGGTGTCGCTGGTGTTCTGGTACATCGGTCTGATCCCCGACTTCGCCACCATACGGGACCGGGTGACCACCAAGGGCATGAAGCGGGCATACAGTATCCTGAGCTTCGGATGGACCGGCAATGCGAAAGCATGGACCCGGTTCGAGGAAGTGAGTTTGGTGCTGGCGGGCATCGCCACTCCGCTGGTGTTCTCGGTACACAGCGTGGTGAGCATGGACTTCGCGACATCGATCATCCCCGGCTGGCACACCACCATCTTCCCACCCTACTTCGTGAGCGGCGCCGTGTTCAGTGGGTTCGCGATGGTGCAAACGCTGCTCCTGGTGATGCGCAAGGTGATGAAGCTGGAGAGCTACATCACCGTGAAGCACGTGGAGTACATGAACATCGTGATCATCGTCACCGGCTCGATCGTGGGTGTCGCCTACATCACCGAACTGTTCATCAGCTGGTACAGCGGTGTGGAGTATGAGAGCTACGCCTTTATCAACCGCGCCACCGGGCCGTATTGGTGGAGTTATTGGGCGATGATGACCTGCAACGTGGTGAGCCCGCAGGTGTTCTGGTTCAAGAAGCTGCGCACCCACTTGGGCTTCACCTTCTTCATGAGCATCATCGTGAACATCGGGATGTGGTTCGAGCGCTTCGTGATCATCGTCACGAGTTTGCACCGCGATTATCTGCCGAGCAGCTGGACCCTGTTCCACCCCAGTTGGGTGGACGTGGGGATCTTCATCGGTACGCTCGGCATCTTCTTCACCCTGTACCTGTTGTTCGCCCGTTTCTTCCCGGTGTTGGCCCTGAACGAGATGAAGAGCATCCTGAAGATGAGCGGCGAGAGCTACAAGCAGCAACAGGCCCAACACCACCATCACTGAGCCCATGGCCAACAAGGTCGTTTACGCGGTCTACGAGGACCCCGAGGTGCTGAAGAGCGCCGCGCGCAAGCTGGTGACCGCTGGCGTGAAAGTGCGCGATGTGTTCAGCCCGTTCCCCATCCACGGCATCGATCCGATCATCGGGGTGAAGCGCACGCGTCTGGGCATCGCCGCCTTCATGTACGGCATCACGGGCACCAGCCTCGCCCTGTTGGGGTTCTGGTATTTCATGATCCATGACTGGCCAATGAACATCGGGGGCAAGCCGAACATGACGCTCTACCAGAACCTGCCCGCATTCGTGCCGGTGATGTTCGAGTTCACGGTGTTCTGTGCGGCCCACGGCATGGCGCTCACCTATCTGATCCGCAACAAGACCCTGCCCGGTATGCCGGCCCGCAATCCGGACCCGCGCAGCACGGACGACAAGTTCATCATCGAGGTGCGCACCGAGGACAATGCGCAGGGTGGTGATGCGATCGTGGAATTGCTCCGCGGCACCGAAGCCCTGGAGATCAACGAACGCCAATACTGAGCCCCATGCGCATGCAGCCCTTGAGCATCGGAACGGCCCTGGCGGCGATGGCCCTTTTCACCGCCTGTGGGGAGCCTAACAGCCCCGGTATCGAGTATATGCCGGACATGTACCGCAGCCCTTCCATGGAAGCCTATTTGGACTATGGCCAGGACCCGTTCATCTTCGGGGACAGTCTGGCCGAAGCGCAACGGGATCGTCAAAGCGCTCGGTTACCTGTGGTGGGGACGGTGCCGTTCAGCATGGACCCCGGCAAGAAGGAGTTCAACTTTCCGTACCCCTATGCGGCCACTCCCGAGGGCTACGAACAAGCGGGCTTGGCGCTGAAGAGCCCCATAGCCATGACCCAGGAGGTCGTGGATAAAGGCAAGGTGATCTACACGAAGTTCTGCCTGCACTGCCATGGCGAGAAGGGCGAAGGGGATGGTGCGGTCGTGAAGAACGGCAAGTACTCCCAACCACCCAGCTACACGGCGGCGTTGAAAGACCTTCCCGAAGGAAAGATCTTCCACAGTTTGGTCTATGGGAAGAACGTCGCCATGGGCAGCCATGCCGGCCAATTGAACAAGGAGGAGCGTTGGTTAGTGACCCGCTACGTGCAATACCTGCAGAACGGCGGCAAGATGGACCGTGCGGTCACCGCGCCCGCCGACAGCACCGCCGCCCCCGCGTCGGCCGCCCCCGCAGCCAAGTGAACCACGACGAACCAGGAGCAGCGATGAACTTCACCTTCAGTAAACGGGCCCGCGGCCTCAGTATGGCGCTGATGCTGGTCGGTGCCGTGGCAGCCGTGATCGGCATCCTTGGCGACCACAGCGAGCATCACCAACATTCGTGGGCCAGCCTGTTCGTCAATGGCTTCTTCTTCTTCGGGATCGCCACGGGCACCCTTTTCTTCTATGCCTTGCAGAACGCCACCGAGACCGCTTGGAGCGTAATGGTGAAGCGGATCTATGAGGGCCTTATGAGTTTTCTGCCGATCACGGCCGTGGTACTGGTGGTCTGTTTCCTTGCGGGTTCGTTCGGATTGCACCACATCTGGCATTGGATGGATCCCCGGGTGACCGATCCGAACGACCTGGAGCACTTCGACGCATTGATCGCTGGGAAATCCGCCTTCCTCAACCTGCCCTTTTTCTGGGTGCGCACGTTGGCCTACCTCGGGTGTTTCGTTTTCGGCGCCTGGTGGTTCCGCAAACAGAGCTTGGAAATGGACCAGCTCACGGGCGATACGTTGGTGAAGCGCCATTTGCTCACCTATCGACGCGGGGCCTTGTTCCTGGTGTTCTTCGCGGTGTTCAGCAGCATCCTTTCCTGGGATTGGCTCATGAGCATCGATGCGCACTGGTTCAGCACCCTTTTCGGCTGGTACGTTTTCGCCGGGATGTGGGTGAGCGCGATGGTATCCGCAGTGGTGCTCGTGCTTTATCTGCGCCGCAAGGGGTATCTGCCCCAGTTGAGCAACAGCCATGTGCACGACATGGGCAAATGGGTGTTCGCCATCAGTTTCTTGTGGAGCTACCTTTGGTTCAGCCAGTTCATGCTGATCTGGTACGCCAACATCCCCGAGGAGGTCACGTGGCACCAGACCAGGATCAATGAGCATCCCTGGCTGCTCTGGGGTATGTTCTTCACCAACTTCGCTGTACCCATGGTGCTGCTCATGAGCCGAGACGCCAAACGCAACCCCCGGTTCCTCATGTTCGTGGGCAGCGTGATCTTCATAGGCCACTGGCTGGACGCGATCCAGATCGTGATGCCAGGCGCTGTGGGTCATGACTTCCATGGCGTGGGTCTGTTGGAGGTGGGTATGTTCCTGGCGTTCCTCGGACTGTTGATCCACCGCACGCTCACCACCTTGACCAAGGCACCGCTCACCCCGGTACATCACCCCTTCCTCGAAGAGAGCATCCATCACCAGATCTGACGAACAACTACCGGGACCGAGGGTCTTCTCAATAGGCGAACGATGACGAAGCTGCTGATCATACTGGTCCTGGTGCTGGCCCTCCTGGCCATCGCGCAGCTGGCCCGGGTGTACGAACTCACCTCGCGGCTGCGGGGCAAACGGGAGGAGGATATTTCCCCGGCCGATACACGCATGAACGCGAACCTCATGTACGTGTTCTTGGTCGTCTACTTCGCCTTCTTCGCCTGGCTGGCTTGGGCTTACAAGGACAAGATGCTGCCCATAGCGGCAAGTGCGCACGGCGTGGAGCTTGACCAACTGCTCAACTTCAATTGGTGGATCTTGCTGGTGATGTTCGTGATCACCAACGTGGCCCTTTTCTGGTTCGCTGGCAAGTACGCCTACAAGAAGGACCGCAAGGCCTATTATTACGCGCACAACAACAAACTGGAGTTGGCCTGGACAGTGATCCCAGCGCTGTTTTTGGCGGTCATCATCATCTACGGTCTGCGTGTGTGGAACGATATCACCACACCCGCCTCGGCCGAGGCGCTCAAGGTGGAGCTTTACGCGAAGCAGTTCGACTGGACGGCACGCTACCCTGGCGCTGATGGTGCCTTGGGTGCCACCGACTTCCGCTTGATCAACGACGGCAATCCCTTGGGGATAGTCACAAGAGAGAGCGTGGCGATGCGATTGGGCGAGTTGAAGGCCGAGATCGACGCGATGGACTCCACCATGCACCACGGCATCCTGCCGGATGTCAAGGTGCATGAATTGGAAGCGCGGATCGCCAAGCTGGAGCGCACCAGCGCGCGCATCGTTAACCTGCGTACCGTGATGGAACAGGATATCGCCGAGAAAGGTGAAGCAAGCCCCTACACCCACGGTGCGGACGACGTTGTGATCAAGGAGTTCCACCTGCCCTTGCGGATGGAGGCCGACATCCTGGTGCGCAGCCGCGATGTGATCCACAGCGCTTACCTACCCCACATGCGCGCGCAGATGAACGCGGTACCGGGCATGACCACCCGGATCAAAATGACGCCGACGATCAGCACCGACAGCATGCGAACGGTGACCAAGAACGAGGCCTTCGACTTCATCCTTCTCTGCAACAAGATCTGCGGAGCGAGCCATTACAATATGCAGATGCCCCTCGTGGTCGAGAGCCCGGCCGACTATAAGGCTTGGTATGCCGAAGCGATGAAGAAGCCTTTCCAGCCTTCCGCACTTCCGTTAGCCCCTGCTCCAGCGGTGTCCGACAGCACCGTTGTGACCGCCGATACCACGGCGGCAGTGAAGGTGGACACCACCGCCACCGCGTCTTTGAAGAACTGAACCGTTAAGCCAGCAGGACCATGGGTTCCGTAGCGACCGCCCCCCCCAATACCGCCGGACACGCCCACCACGCGGAGCATCACCACGAGGAGAGCTTCGTGTCGAAGTACGTCTTCTCGCAAGACCACAAGATGATCAGCAAGCAATTCCTGATCACGGCCATCATCATGGCTTGCGTGGCGGTGATGATGAGCGTGTTCTTCCGCTTGCAATTGGCCTGGCCGGGTGAAGGCTTCGCCATAACCAACTTCTTCCTGGGCGATAAGTGGGCACCCAACGGTGTGCTTGATCCGAACATGTATCTGGGCCTGATCACCATCCATGGAACGATCATGGTGTTCTTCGTGCTCACGGGTGGTCTTAGTGGCACCTTCAGCAACCTGCTGATCCCCCTGCAGGTAGGTGCACGTGACATGGCGAGCGGTTTCCTCAACATGCTGAGCTATTGGTTCTTCTTCGTCAGCAGTGTTTTGATGCTCGCCTCGCTCTACGTCGAGGGTGGTCCGGCGAGCGCGGGTTGGACGGTGTATCCCCCCTTGAGCGCATTACCCCAGGCCATACCCGGTTCGGGCACCGGCATGACCCTTTGGCTGGTGAGCATGGCCCTTTTTATCGCGAGCGCATTGCTCGGCGGTCTGAACTATGTCGTGACGGTTCTTAACCTGCGTACCAAAGGCATGAAGATGACGCGCATGCCGCTTACGATATGGGCCTTCTTCGTGACCGCTGTACTGGGTATACTCAGCTTTCCGGTGCTTCTGAGCGCGGCATTGCTTCTTTTGTTGGACCGCTCGCTGGGCACCAGTTTCTACCTGAGCGAGATCCACGTCGCTGGCGAAGCGCTCGATCACACTGGCGGTAGTCCGATCCTCTTCCAGCACCTGTTCTGGTTCTTGGGCCATCCCGAAGTGTATATCGTGCTTCTTCCCGCATTGGGCATTACCAGTGAGGTGATCGCGACGAACAGCCGCAAACCCATTTTCGGTTACCGTGCCATGATCGGATCGATCCTGGCGATCGGCTTTCTGAGCTTCATCGTGTGGGGTCACCATATGTTCATCACCGGCATGAACCCCTTCCTTGGATCGGTCTTCGTTTTCACCACTTTGTTGATCGCCATCCCGAGCGCGGTGAAGGTCTTCAACTACATCACCACGCTGTGGCGCGGCAATCTGGTGCTGAGCCCCGCCATGCTCTTCAGCATCGGTCTGGTGGCCACGTTCATCGCCGGTGGTCTCACGGGCATCATTCTGGCGGATAGCGCGCTCGATATCAACGTTCACGACACCTACTTCGTGGTGGCGCACTTCCACATCGTCATGGGTATGAGCGCCATCTTCGGCATGTTCGCCGGTATCTATCATTGGTTCCCGAAGATGTACGGAAAGATGATGAACACGCGGTTGGGCTTCGTGCACTTCTGGCTCACGTTCGTCAGCGCCTTCGGCGTGTTCTTCCCCATGCACTTCATCGGCCTGGCCGGTGCGCCGCGCCGCTACTACAGCTATTCGGAGTTCCCCATGTTCGATGGTGTGGTGGACCTGAACGTGCTGGTCACGGTGTTCGCTGTGATCGGGGCTCTCGCCCAATTGCTCTTCCTCTACAATTTCTTCTACAGCATCTTCCGCGGCCCGAAGGCGGTGCAGAACCCCTGGCGCGGCAACACCTTGGAATGGACAACGCCGGTGGCGCATATGCACGGGAACTGGCCGGGTCCCATACCGACGGTGCATCGTTGGCCCTACGATTACAGCAAGCCAGGAAAGGCGGAGGATTTCGTTCTCCAGACCGAACCCTTGGCGGAGGACGAGCACGAGGAGCACGGTTAGTCCCATGGTGCATCAGGCAAGTCCCCCTTTGGCTCGGCTGAAGGGGGACTTGCTTTTTCCACCGATGCGTGCATGGATGCTGGCCGGGATGTTGGTCTCCGGCCTGTGCGTTCGAGCTCAGTTACTGGACAGCATCGGGCTGTTCCTCGGGCAGAAACCGAGGTTGAACTTGGTGGTGGATACGCGCGGCTCGTTCGTCAGCAACCGGCAGGTGACTGTCATGGGTTTGCGGATCGGTCTGGAGCATGGCGCGCGGGTGCGGTATGGCATCGGCTACAATTTCCTGCTCACCCAAGTGGAGAGGGACCGCACCGTGTCTGAAATGGGAGCGGAGCGCATAGCTGCTACGAGGCTCCGCCTAGGTTATCTCGCCCCCTACTTCAGCTATTCGTTCTATGTGCGCAAGCGCTGGGAGGTGAGCATACCGGTGCAGCTGGGTGTGGGCACTGGATCCTTGATCTACCGCGATCTGGACGGGGATCGGCAGAAACTGCAACGCACCACAGTATGGGTCTATGAGCCCTTGATGGTGGTGCAGTACCGCTTCTGGAAGTACGCTTCGTTCCAACTGGGTTGGGGCTACCGGGTCGTGGCACGCAGCAAAGGATTGGACGAGCTGCTTACGGCGCCGATCTATGTGTTGGGTATCCGGGTGTTCACGCGGGAACTGTGGAAGGACCTCCGCGGTGGTTGATGGTCAGGCCTTGCGGGTGGACCCGCCGTTACCTTTGGCACCCGCCATGGCCGAAGCGTTCGATCCCCGCCAGGAACAACACGCCGCCTCCGACAAGGAGTTGGAGCAGGTGCTGCGGCCGCGTCAGTTCGGCGAGTTCGCTGGCCAACGGACAGTGACGGACAATCTAAAGGTGTTCGTTCAAGCCGCCAAACAGCGCGGCGAAGCCCTGGACCATGTGCTGTTGCACGGCCCCCCCGGGCTTGGAAAGACCACCCTGGCGAACATCATCGCGCAGGAGATGGGGGTGGGCATCCGTATCACCAGCGGGCCCGTGCTGGACAAACCAGCGGACTTGGCGGGTCTGTTGACGAACCTGGAGCCGCACGACGTGCTCTTCATCGACGAGATCCACCGCCTTACTCCGGTGATCGAGGAGTACCTATACAGCGCCATGGAAGACTACCGCATCGATCTGGTGATCGATGCCGGACCGAACGCGCGCACAGTGCAGATCGCGTTGAACCCCTTCACGTTGGTGGGTGCCACCACGCGTAGCGGACTGCTCACCGCCCCGTTGCGCGCGCGCTTCGGCATCAACAGCCGTTTGGATTATTACGATGCCATCACGCTCAAGGGCATCATCAAGCGCAGCGCGGGGTTGCTGGGCGTACCCATCGTGGAAGAGGCTGCGGTCGAGATCTCACGTCGCAGCCGAGGCACACCGCGCATCGCCAATGCGCTCCTGCGCCGGGTCCGTGATTTCGCACAGATCCAAGGGGACGGCACCATCACCATCATCATCGCCCAACACGCATTGAAAGCCCTGAACGTGGATGCGCATGGCTTGGATGAAATGGACAACAGGATCCTTGGGGCCATCATCGACAAGTTCGCTGGTGGGCCTGTGGGCCTGAACACCATCGCTACAGCGGTGGGAGAGGAATCAGGCACGATCGAAGAGGTCTATGAACCCTTCTTGATCATGGAGGGCTATCTGCAACGCACCCCTCGGGGGCGACAGGCTACTGAACGGGCGTACAAGCATCTGGGTCGAGTACCCAGTGTTCGGCCGGGGAGTTTGTTCGAGTAGGCGTCCATGTCATTGCTCGATCGCACCTATCCCGCAAGTGGCATGACCTGCTCTGGATGCGAATTTGCATTGGCCAAGCATCCACCAGTGCAGCGGGCTGCGGTTTAGCTCGAGCCACCCGTGGCATCGATGGCCGCAGCGATCCTTCGCATGTGATCACTTGATGCGGGGCAACTCTGGATGGCCGGGTCCGTCTTTCCCTTGGCCACTGAACAAGCTGCCCTCCTTGCGCATCCTCCTGTTCGCCCCCCTGCTCATAGCCACCACAACGCACGCTCTGTGGAACGTGCCCGATGCAAACCTGCGCGCGTGGATCACCGCCAACTACCCCGGCGCCATGGTGGGCAACGCGGTGAATGAGAATCACCCCGGGGTGCAGGCGGCGACCGTTCTGTACATGGACAACAGCGGGATCGTCAACCTCAACGGGGTACAGGCCTTCACAAACGTTCAGACGCTGGTGGCGGACTACAACCCGATCACGATGAGCGGGGTGTATGCCCCACCGAACTTGTTGCTGCTCTCGTTGGCCAACTGCCAGTTGACCGGCAACCTGTACATGGATGACTTCGCCCCTTCCACGTTGCAGGCCCTGTACGTTCCGGGCAATCAGGTATCGTCCGTAGTGTGGTGCAACAACTGTGGGCTGGTCAGTTTCAATGGGGACTACAACCAGATCACCTCGGTGACGGGCACACAGCCGCCCACCCTTATCACGGTTAAGCTGGCGAACAACGGGTTGACCGGGAATGCCGGTGGGGTGCAGGGTCTCCAGGTGTACTACTTGGACATCTCGAATAACTCGCTCAGCGCCCTACCGGTCGTGAGCTTCAATGTGGGAGGGTACCTGATCGCCCATCACAACCAGCTCAGCACCCTTATGCCCGGCGAGGTTCCGCCGAACGTACAGACATTGGATGTCGGCCACAATCAGATCCACACCGTGCATCTGGCGGGCTCGGGCATCACACAGCTCACGCTGAGCAACAACCCGCTCACCAACGGCATTGCTGAACTGCCTGCGGGCCTGTTGAACTTAGAGTTGATCAACACGCAATTGCCCTGCCTGCCGTGGCTGCCGCAAACGCTGAGCATCCTGACCTGCCTTGGCAGCAGCTTCACCTGCCTGCCGAACATGCCACCGTCCCTGGACCTGTCGCCCGGCAGCTACGGCTTCACGCCGGTGCTTTGCACCACGGGCAGCAGTTGCTACATCCCGCCCCCGAGCGTCCGGTTGTTCGCCGGGCTGCAGGGCGCGTGGAACGAGACCGCAGGGTTGATGCGCGATGACCTGCGCGCTCAGGGGCTGCTTCCGCTCACCGAGCCGTACACCGCGATCGGCTATACCTACCTGTTCAACAATACGCCGTTGAGCGTGCCTGCCTCTTTTTTCAGCACCACGGGTCCCACGGCCATTGTGGATTGGGTGATGGTGGAGGTGCGCCAGGGCGGCATGCCGGGCACGCTGGTACAGAGCGTGCCAGCGCTGCTTCGCCGAAATGGCCGTGTGATCAGCACCACGGGCGACACGCTGTTGACGCTGCGGGTGGCGCGCGGTTCATACAAGGTGGCGGTGCGGCACCGCAACCATCTGGCGGTGATCAATTTCGCGTCGCAGTACTTCGGCAACGGGCCCACCACCATCGACATCCTGAACCCGGGTACCACGCAACTGAACATGTTGGCGGTGGTTGTGACCCCGAGCGGAAAGCGCTTGCTGCCGATGGGCGATGTCACTGGAGACAAGGCGGTGAAGTATGCGGGATCCTCCAACGACCGCGACCCGATCTTGACGGCCGTCGGTGGCACCCTGCCGACGGCTGTGCTCAACGCCCAATACCGGCGGGAGGACGTGAACCTGGACGGCCAAGTGAAGTACGCGGGCAGTGCGAACGACCGCGACCTGGTGCTGCAGGTGGTGGGCGGCACGGTGCCCACTGCGACGCGGTCCCAAGTGCCGGTGTTCTGAGCCCGCACTGGCGGTGCGTCCGGTGGGGGCTACCTTGCCCAAATGGAAGCTAGGGCCCGTTCCGAAGCGATAAAGCGCAGGGCGCGCGACCTGGGCTTCATGGCGTGCGGGGTGGCGCGGGCCGGCTTCCTTGAGGAGGAGGCGACCAGACTGGAGCATTGGCTGCGGCAGGACAGGCACGGCAGCATGGGCTACATGGAGCGCCACTTCGACCTCCGGTTGGACCCCCGTAAGTTGGTCGAGGGCGCGAAGAGCGTGATCAGCCTGGCGAGCAACTACTACACGCCACCGCAACAGACCGATCCTTCCGCGCCGAAGCTGAGCACCTATGCGTACGGTCGCGACTACCACAAAGTGGTAAGGAAGCGGTTGAAACCGCTGATGACCTTCATCACTGAGCGCTTCGGCGATGTGGAAATGCGTGCTTTTGTGGACAGCGCGCCGGTGATGGAAAAAGCTTGGGCGCAGCGCGCCGGCCTTGGGTGGATAGGCAAGCACACCAACATCATCCGGCAGGGGGAAGGCTCCTTCTTCTTTTTGTGCGAGATCGTCCTGGATCTTGATCTCGCTCCGGATGCTCCCGCTACCGACCATTGTGGCACCTGCCGCCGCTGCATCGACGCCTGTCCCACCGACGCGATCACGCCCTATGCGGTTGACGGCAGCAAGTGCATCAGCTATTTCACCATCGAACTGAAGGAAGCGATCCCGCAGGAGATGGCGGGCAAATTGGCCAACTGGGCCTTCGGTTGTGACATCTGCCAGCAGGTATGTCCATGGAACCGCTTCAGCACGCCGCATGCGGAGCCGGAGTTCCGGCCGAAGGCGGAAGTGATGGGACTATCGGCCTCCGAATGGCACGGCATGACCGAAGTGGTCTTCGACCGCTTGTTCGAGGGCAGTGCGGTAAAACGCACTAAATACGATGGCCTTAGGCGGAATTTGAAATTCCTCCAAAACAACGACGAAGACCAACGACCGGCTTCTCCCACAGGAGGCGACCAAGCCTAAGACCTAGGCACGCATCGTCTTTTGGAAGACCTCCAGGATCACATCCCGGTACTGGTGTCCGAAGGTGGCCAGGCACCAGGCCTTCAGCACCAATTGGTCGTGCTGCCCCACCCATCGTCGGGCCTTGACCAGTTCCTTTTTGAAAAGCCTGCGGTCGAAGCTGACCTTCTGCAGGATCTGTTTGCTGAATTCCATCATCTTCCTTCCCTGATCCATCATCACACAAGAGGTTTATCAGACCGGTCCGGCGAAAAACAGGGATGAAGGTAATACGCCGGATCTTGGATCGTACATCCCAGTGGTCGACGGATTATCCACATATGCCCGGAAGGCCCAGAGCACAACGGGCCCAGAGCGCGATCGGTATACCCGCTTGGGTCCGGGGGGTGGCTCAGGGGTGGAAATCGCGTACCTCCGCCTGCATCACCTCGTCCGTCGTGGTGTTGTACACGTAGGCCACCAAAGCGCAGTGGTCCGCATTCCAGGCCGGATCCATAGGGAAGTCGCTGTATTCCAGGGTGATCGTATCCCCGATCTGGGCGGACCCCGTTACCACGGGCACCCCCCAGGTTCCGTTCAAATTGGCCCGCAATACGTGCCGATGCACGTAATCCGGAACTTCGGGTGGCGTAGCATCATTGTCGATCTGCCAGTCCACCACGCTATCCTCTGTGAGGTACACGGTAAGGTTGATGTCGCCGGTCACCGCCTCCAACAGGGCCATCTTCACGGTCGTGCTCACTGTACCGCCAGCATGGACCAGTGTGTCGAACCAGAGGTGGTAGGGCGATGGGGTGCCTATGATGCCGGCTATCACGGAGCCCCATTCATCGGAGGCGATGGTATTCGTGCCTTGATAGTTGAGCCGGCTCACCATGCCGGTGGGGAGAAAGAAGATGCCGAAGGCCGGTTCATAGGCATTGCCTGCCTCCGTGCGGAAGTCGGTGTCGAAGTAATCGTCACCAAGCGGGAGCAAGGGCGCTGCGAACGTCTCCGTGCAATGCACCCCGACCACGATCAGGTCGTCCCCGAACAGGTTCTGTAGCTCCACTGCCTTGCGAGCGCCGTCCGGGCAGTTGTTGCAGGTGTGGCCGGTCATATCCTCAAGCAGCACTTTACGTACCACCTCATCCGTAGGCTCCCCACCAGAACCACCTTGTTCATAGGGCTGCTCAACCTTATCGCAGGCCGATAGCAGGGCCAACGCTGCGAGCAAGGGAAGGGATCGGACCGCTGCCATTTTCAGAACGTGCTGGTGATGGAGATGGTGAGGCCATTCGCTGCGGGAACTTGCCTGCAAACGCCACCCACGCAAAAGATACCCGCCCGTTGGCGGCCATAGTTCACTTGGAACCGGTTACCCCCGCGGATGTAGCCCACCGAGCCGATGGGGTAATGGATCCGTTCAGGTGGTACGGCGGTTTTTCCGTCCTCGAGGAAGGTATTGTCGAAGGTGACGTAGTTGTATTGGTCCTGGGCGGCCACGAACCAATGTGGGCTGAAGGTGAGTTCGGCCACGGCGGTGGCCCAATTGCCATGGTCCTGGCGCGTGTTCAAGTGCTGCACTTCGAAACGCAACGAGGTGCGGTCGCTGAAGTTGTGCAGGCCTTCGAGGATCACCATATCAGCGAAGACGATCGGCTTTCCGGGCTTGCCCTGCACCACATCGATGTTGTACTCAATGTAGAGATAGCTCAGGGCGAATTCCCAGTGTTCGCTTATCCGCTTGCGCAGTTCAATGTTGAGGTCCGTGAAGTACTTGCCGGCCAGGCTCATATCGGCCATGAACAAGCTGGCGCTGTAACCCGTCCGGCTACTGTCGGTCGCCAGGTCGATCGTCGTTGTGTCGAGCGCCATCGCCGTGCTCCCGTTCAGGGCGAGTTTCGTACCGTACTTGCCGCCCAATGCCGAGCCCTTCTTGAACTTGTAGAAGATCTCCGCCTGGTAGCTCACCTCGCCATTGGGTTGAGTGGCGTATGGGTACAAGGTGGCCGGCAGGTTGTAAGTGTGCTGCTTAGTGAGCGGCGGGAGGAAATTGATGTTCAGGTCGAACGGGGTAGGGGCCGTGCGGTTGCTCTGGAAGAACATGTTGTCGAACGAATGCGCTCCGACGCTCACACCCAGTCCCCTCGTGCTGTAAGTCGCGTTCGCCATCAGCGCTTGCCCGGGTTTGTAAATGAAGCCGTTCTTGCCGTTCGGGTCGTTGATCTTGTAGGCATACTCCGAGTAGATGTTCCACTTCGGGCTGGTGAAGTTGATCCGCCCGGCCCATGCGCCCACGTTCTCGGGCAGTACGAACTGGGGATCGCGGTCCTCTTGGTATTTGCTCACGAAGCTTCCTCCGATGATCAGGTTCCAGGCATGGCTCCAGGAGGAGTCGAGCGCTGCGCTCAGGTCCAGTTCCGCATCCAATCCACGGACCAATCCGGGGCCTTTGGTGGTGCCATCCTCGAAGCCGAAGCGCTGACGGCCGATGACCCCCTTGAGGTACAGGCCACGCACTGGCTGGTATTTCAGGCGAAGGCCATCCATGGCGTTGTCCACGCCCAGGTAGCGCTCCTCATAGCAACGCATCACCAGGCCCTGGCCGAACTGCTCGTAGAAATTGCCCACGGTCACCTCCAGGTCCGCTAGCTTGTAGCTGATGTACCGATATCCAATGCCGCTCCCAGAATAGGGTTGACCCGCTGGATAGCCGAGCAGGGCTGGCTCATAGCTCTCCAGGCGGAGACCCGCCTGGAAGTTGCCCATGGTGAAGATGACGTTGCCCCAGGCGTTCGCGCCGAACTTCTGGGCGGGGGGTACCGCACCGATGTCCGGGTCGTCATTGTAGTACTGACCGTCGGCGCTGAAGTTCCCATGCACCTCAGGTACGGTCTGTCCGTACGTGGCAGTGGGCAGGAGCAGCAGTGCTACCGGGATCGAACGTTGGAGCCGTCGCATGCCTTACTTGCCTGCGGCTTCCTTCACTTTCTGGTACAGTTCGTTCTCGTCCCCTGGCTCATAATTATTGTGCTGGTAGACGATCTCACCCTTGCCGTTCACAAGGAAGGTGTGCGGGATGTTGTTCACGTTCAGGGCGCGTTTCAGGTCCCCGTTGGGGTCCAGGGCGAACTCATAGTCCCAATCCTGACCATTGACGTAAGGTGCGACCCGGGCCATGCTGCGGGCATCGTCGATGCTCACGGCGATCAGTTTCACGCCCGTCTCCTTCTGCCAACCGGCATACTTCTCCGCGATAGCGGTGAGCTCGCGTTTGCACGGGGCGCACCAGGTCGCCCAGAAGTTGATGATCATCGGTTTGCCACCGTTGTTCCATGTTTTGGTGTCCACCTTCTTTCCATCCAAGGTTTGAAGTGTAACAGATGGAATGCGACTTTGAGCGCTGACCAGACAGGGCAGTAGTAGGATGGCGAGCAAGAACGTTCTCATGGCTATGGGCCGAGGTTTTGGACCGCCAAGCTACAGCGGTTGGTGAGGATGGAAAAGAGAAGGTCAGCGACCCGGTGTGCGTGTAACGCACTGGATCGCTGACCTCTTCTCCTTCGGTTACATCACTTGTTCAAGGTCACCTTGTGGGTGGTGCTGTTCCCGTCGGCGGTGATGTTGAAATAGTACAAGCCGTTGTTCAGGCTGTTCATGTCCAGGGTCTGCACACCGTTGTTGGCCAGGGTGCGGGTCATCACGCGCTCACCGAGCACATTGAAGACATCCACGGTCACCATGCCGACAGCGGTGTTGAACACCATGTTCACCATACCGCTCGTCGGGTTGGGGTAGATCTCGGTCCCGATCGTGGTAGCAGCCTCGTGGATACCCACTGCGTCGTTGATGAGGGAGTTGGAGGAGAGGCAGGTGTAGGTCAGGTCGTTCATCACGATCTGACCATTGCCATTGCGCACTCGGAAGTACGTGGAGGTACCGAGCAAGCCGTCACCATAGGAGTCGAACGCTTCCACCTTGTAGCACCCAAGTTCGGTCAGTTCAACCTCCTGCGTGAAGGTGGCATTGGCCGCATAGCCGCCCGATGAAGGCGTGCTCCCTGAGCAGTTCGCGTTCTCGTTCACCACGGTGTAGTTGCCACCTTGCGCGACCTCAACCCCGTTGGGGTCGACCATACGCCAGGAGAACTCTGTGGGGTACGTGTCCATCTTGCCTTCCACCGTAACGGTCCAGCTTACGGGTGCCGCAGGTGTGAGGCCTGGGTTGAGCACGTTATCGCTCGAGACCGCATCATTGGTGGTGATGTTCACCGTCACAGCACCGGGGTTGTTGGTGGTGATGTTCGGGAAGGTCACCTCATCCAACTGGAAGGTGTTCAAGTTCCCGGTCCAGGTCTGGGTACCGAGGGTGGTACCCCCTTCTTTCACCACCAAGGTGGCGCTGGTGATAGGATCGGACCCCAGGTTCTGCACAGACACTTCCATATCCAAGCTACCGCAGACCGATTTAGAGCTATTGTAGCTGGCCAGGCCGAGGTTCGCACCGGTCACGTTGCAAGGCGTTTGCACCAAATTCCAGTGCGAGGCGGTGCTGATCTGGCTGCTTTCGGTGATCCGGCGGTTCGGGCAGATGGTGTAGATCGTGGGGAAGTAGGAGATATCCAACAGGTTGGCGATGGACGCATCATCGATGATGGGGTATGGCGTCCCAGAGATCCAGTTGCCTTGGGTAGCGCCCGTGGTCCCTTGTAGGTCGGCCAGCGTGGTGGATCCGTCACCCTCAACGAAGATCACGATCACCTTGTCCTCCGCAGTGCCAGGACCATACTGATTGTAGAGGTCCTCCAAGCTGCCGGTGTTGTGATAGTTCCAGCAGGGGCCGCACCAAGTGGCGCTTACATCCACCACCACAGTGTATCCTTGGTCCAGGTAGTCATAGAGGTTGTGGGTAACCCCGTTCAGATCGGTGCCGGTGAAGTCCGGGCAGACCGATCCGCTGGGCAACTGAGCCATCGCACCGGTGGTGGCGAAAAGCGCAGCGATGAGTAACGACTTCTTCATGGGCGTTGATTTTGGTTAGGTTCGACTCGATGGGGTAGGCCCCGGATCTTCTTTCAGGCTGCCGAATGTAGGCGGGTCGCAAGTTCCACGTCACTGCGCATTGAGAGGAAGGTTGGGATCCTACTTGGCCGAAGGTGGCGGTCGGGAACGGCGGAACGGTTGGAGGGGCCCCCTACCTTTGGCGGGCTTGCCGGAACCTAAACTTCTGGGAAGCGACGGGATGAAGCTACGCTACGCGTTCGCCGGTGCGGCCATGATCTTGGGTGTATGGGCCTCGGGTCAAGTGGTACTGTTGCAAGATGAGGATGGTAATACGGTCAACGGCACCGTGATTTGTCATGCCGCGATGGGCGGAGCTACGGACACCATCAGTTTACTCACCACTTTGACCGGCAATACCGACAAGACCATCAACGTGCTGCGGTACGAACTACAGGTCCCGTCAGGCACCAAGAACTTCTACTGCTGGGGGGTTTGCTACACACCGCAGAACGCGGGAGCTATACCCGTCTGGGAATCGGTACATCCGGTCGCCATGGTCGCCGGTGTGGAGATCAACAATTTCCACGGGTATTATCAACATGAAGGGTACCCTGGCCCAGCCACTTTCCGGTATGTGTGGTTCGACGTGAACAACCCCCAGGACACCACCTGGGTGGATCTGGTTTTTGGCTGTTCCGTGGGTATGAACGAGGGTGCAGGAGAGAGATCCGGCCTGGAGGCCTTCCCCAACCCTGCGGTGGATGAAGTAATGACATTGCACTATACTCTGGACGGTGCAGCGCGCGCTGTGGAACTGGTGATCTACAATGCGCTTGGGGAACGGATCCGTCGCGAACCGATCCAGACGCCCAATGGCACGGTGGTCTTGCAAAAGGATGAATTGCGGCCAGGCGTGTATTTCGCGACCATCGAAGTGGACGGACGATCGGTGACCACTCGCCGCATCGTGGTGGGCTCACGCTGAGTTCGGACCGAGCAGCTCGAAAGCCAGCGCGGGCATACCCACGCTGGCTTTTTCCTTTCTATGGTACAGCCCGGACATGCGGAGCGGAAGTTCAGCGGGATCGATCGCATGCACCGGGCAACCTTCCGGGCGGTAGTGGACGAGCCCGGCAGCGGGGTACACCTGAAGGGATGTGCCCACGATGATCAATCGGTGCGCCTGCGCGACCAAGGCGGCCGCTTCGGCGATCAAAGGCACCTCTTCTCCGAACCATACGATATGGGGCCTTAGTTGGGATCCCAGCGCGCATCGATCGCCCAAGCGAAGGTGCGGACCGTTCAAGGGCGTGATGAGAAGGGGATCCCGGGTACTCCTTGCCTTCAGCACTTCACCATGCAAGTGCATGACCCGGGTGCTGCCGGCACGCTCGTGCAGATCGTCGATGTTCTGGGTGATCACGTCAACATGGAAGGCTTGCTCCAATTGGGCGATAGCGTAGTGCGCGGCATTGGGCTGGGCGTTCAACACCTGCGCACGCCGCAGGTCGTAGAACCTGAGGACGAGGCCTGGGTCGCGCCGCCAGGCGTCCGGCGTGGCTACGTCCTCGATCCGATACTCCTCCCACAGGCCATCGCTATCGCGAAAAGTTCGCAGTCCGCTCTCTGCGCTTACCCCTGCTCCACTGAGCACCACGATCCGTTCCCGGTCCATCCGCCAAAGGTCCGTCCCGGAACGGGCATCACCATAGTGGATAGTTGGATCCTTCTCCGTTCACAGGCAACCGCTACATTCGCGGTTCTCAAAATCCGCCGCCCATAGCACGACTATTACGCGCAGTCAGTACGAATTAGACCTTTTCGGGCACGGATGATCGAGAGCCTTAGCGGAGAGCTTTTGGACAAATCCCCTGGCCATGCGGTGGTGGAATGCCACGGGGTGGGCTATTGGGTGCAGATGGTCGCGGGTGCCTACGAGCAATTGCCCGAGCAGGGACGTGTGCGCCTGCACATCCACTATGCGGTGAGCGTGGACGTGCGCAGCGGCCAGAGCGACCACCGGCTCTTCGGGTTCTTGAACACCCAAGAACGGGCGCTCTTCCGGCAATTGATCACAGTGCAAGGGGTGAGCACCACGGTGGGTATGGCGATCCTGGGTGGGCGAAAAGCGGAAGATCTCCGTCAGGCCATCATTACGGGGGACGAGCAGGCCTTGCGTGGGGTGAAAGGCATCGGGCCGAAGCTCGCGCAACGCATTGTGCAGGAGCTCGCTCCCAAGCTGTCCGGCCTGGCGTTCGAGTCGGCGGGCTTGCCAGGTGGCAGCCCGGGCAATACCCTCCGGGCCGAGGCGTTATCGGCACTGGTCACGCTGGGCCTGGATCGAATGAAGGCGGACCGTGCCCTGCAAGCGGTACTGAAGGAGCATGGTGAAGAACCGCCCGCCTTGGAAGTGCTGATCAAAAAAGCGCTGAAGAACCTCTGACCTGGCCGTCGTGCGACCCCTTCCATCCCAGACCTACTCCTTTCTCACCATACGCTCCGTGCAGCGTGTGGTGACGATCGTGGCCACCTGTCTCGGTGGACCGGAAATGGCAAAGGCGTTGGATCTCGAAGTGCTGGAGTTCAAGTCGTACGTCCAGCAGGTGGACAGCCCGGAAGTTGAATTGATCTGGCCCATCCAGGACAACCCCGCCCCTGGACAGAACGGCGCGCAAGGCGTCGACCTGGAGGCCCCTGACAATATCCAGGACGAGGTGATCTATGACCCCGTTACCGGCCAGTACATTTTGCAGAGCACGGTCGGAGATGGCGGCTTCGACTATAGGCCGCCCATGAGCATGAGCCTGGACGAATACCTACAGTACGACATGGAGAAAGCCATGGAAACGTACTGGCTGGACAAGTCCACCTCCGAAACCGAACGCGCCACGAAGGGCTTGATCCCGGCGCTCAACGTGAAGGGCGAACTGTTCGACCGGATCTTCGGAGGGAATACCATCGATATCAAACCCCAGGGCAGCGCGGAGATCATCTTCGGGGTGAACATTTCCAAGACCGAGAACCCACGGATCCCAGTGGATCAGCGGAAGATCACCACGTTCGACTTCGACCAGAAGATCCAGCTGAACCTGACGGGTAACATCGGTGACAAGCTGAAGATCAACACCAGCTACAACACCGAAGCGACCTTCGACTTCGAGAACCAAGTGAAGCTGGACTACACCGGCTATGAGGATGAGATCATCCAGAAGATCGAGGCGGGGAACGTTAGCCTTCCGCTCCAGGGCCAGCTGATCCAAGGCAGCCAGAGCCTGTTCGGTATCAAGACCCAACTGCGTTTTGGGCGGCTCACCGCCACGGCGATATTCAGCCAAGAGAAAGGCCAACGCCGTGAGGTACAGGTGCAGGGCGGTGCGCAGACCAGCAACTTCAACATCAAGGCGGATGAGTACGAGGCCAACAAGTATTATTTCCTGAGCCATTTCTTCCGCGACCAGTACGAGCAGGCATTGCGCACCCTGCCCACGGTGAACAGCCCGGTGCAGATCACCCGGGTGGAGGTCTGGGTCACCAACACACGTTTCGATTTCGCTCAAACACGGAACGTGGTCGCCTTTACCGACCTGGGCGAGAACGCGGACCCCGCGGCGCTCGCAGCGGGCAAGGTGAGCGGCGACCTCAACCCGAGCTTGATCGTGGATGGCCCCGGGATCATACCGGACAACGATCTCGCCAAAGGGGGCAATAAGCTCTACAGCATCATGGCGAACAACGCCAGCGTGCGCAGCTTCACCAATGCGAGCGCGGCACTGCAAGCGCAGGGCTTGATCGCGGCCAGGCATTATGAGAAGCTGGAGAGCGCCCGGCTTCTGCTACCCAACGAGTACACGTTGAACGAACGGCTGGGTTTCATCGGCGTGAACCAGAGCCTCAACAACGACGAGGTGCTGGCCGTAGCCTACCAGTTCACCTACAATGGCCAGACCTATCAAGTGGGCGAGTTCAGCACGGACGGCGCCCAGGCCCCCAACGCATTGGTGCTCCGATTGCTCAAGGCCACCATCACCAACCCGCGGCTGCCGCTATGGGACCTGATGATGAAGAACGTCTATTCACTAGGTGCCTTCCAGGTGAACGCCGAGGATTTCCGCCTGGACCTGATCTATAACAACCCCAGTACAGGGGTCGACCTGAACTACGTACCACGCGCCCCCATCGATCAGATCCCCCTTGTGCAGGCGCTGGCACTGGACCGTCTTGACCCGCAGAACGCACCGAACCCGGACGGTTGGTTCGATTTCATCGATGGCGCGGCCACCCTCGGGGGTACCATCAATACCCAGAACGGGCGCATCTTCTTCCCGGTGCTGGAGCCCTTCGGCTCCTACTTGGACCAGTTGCTCACGCCCGAGCAGCCTCCATCCGTGCGGGAGTCCATTGTGTTCCAGGTGCTGTACGATAGCACCAAAGTGGCGGCCCAGAACCAGCCGGAGTTGAACCGGTTCAAATTGAAGGGGAGCTACCGCAGCGCGAGCAGTGATGTGATCAGCTTGAACGCCGTGAACATCCCTCAAGGTTCGGTGGTGGTCACCGCCGGTGGCGTGAAGTTGGTCGAGAACCAGGACTACACCGTCGACTACAATCTGGGCCGTGTTAAGATCTTGAACCAGGGCATCCTCGAGAGCGGCACCCCGATCAACATCAGCCTGGAGAGCAACTCGCTCTTCAGCATCCAGACCAAGACACTCGCAGGCGCACGATTGGATTACCGCATCAGCAAGGACCTCACCTTGGGCGGCACGATCATGAACCTGTACGAGAGGCCGCTCACCCAGAAGGTGAACGTAGGGGACGAGCCGATCAGCAACACCATTGTGGGCCTGGATGTGAACTGGAGGACAGAGAGCAATTTGATCACCACACTGGTGGACAAACTGCCGCTCTACGCGACCAAGGAGATCAGCTCGGTGAACGCCAGCGCCGAGGCGGCCTATTTGATACCGGGGCATAGCAAGGCCATTGGTAATGCGGGCACCAGCTACATAGACGACTTCGAAGGCAGCGTGAGCACCATCGATCTGCGCACGCAGAGCCTGTGGTTCCATAGCGCCACCCCGCAAGGCGTGCCGGACCTGTTCCCGGAAGGGGAGTTCATCAACGACCTGCGCACCGGGTTCCACCGGGCGCAGTTGGCCTGGTACGTGATCGATCCACTCTTCTTCCGCAGCAACAACCTTACACCCGGCAATATCACCGGGGCCATGCAGAGCGATCACCGGCAACGCGAAGTGCTCGAACTGGAAGTGTTCCCGAACCGGCAACTGCAAACCGGCGCACCGGCCAATATCCCCGTACTGGACCTGGCCTACTATCCCGCTGAGCGCGGTCCGTACAACTACAATGCGGACCCCGCCGAGGTGGGATCCGATGGCTTTTTCCTGGATCCGGCCGAGAACTGGGCCGGCATCACGCGCAGGATCACCACCACGGACTTCGAGGCGAGCAATATCGAGATCGTGCAGTTCTGGATGATGGACCCCTTCGCCGAGTCGGCCCTCAACGGTAGTAACGAGGACAGCCAGAACAGCACCGGCGGTGATCTGTACATCGATCTGGGCAACATAAGCGAGGATGTGCTCCGGGATAGCCGGAAGACCTTCGAGAACGGACTGCCCCCGAACGGCACGAGCGGTTCTTACAGCACCGGCACCAGTCCATGGGGCGTGGTGCCGACCACGCAGAGCGTGGTCAACGCGTTCGCCATCACGGACCCCAACACCAATAGGCACCAGGACGTAGGTCTGGATGGGCTGAGCAGTCAGGAAGGCGATCCGATCGAGGGACGCACCGAGCAGAATTTCTATGCGAACTACGTGCAAGCGGCGGGCACGGTGGTGACCGATGGCACGGCTCTGGGTCAGATCACGAGCGATCCTTCCACGGACAACTACAAGTTCTTCCGCGGAGGGGATTACGACGGCCTGGGCGACGTCGGGGACATGTTGTTCCGTTACAAGCGTTACAATGGGCTGGAGGGCAATAGTGTCACCGATGAGGACAGCCCGGAGGATTATCCCACGCAGGCCAGCACTTTGCCCAGCAGCGAGGATATCAATCAGGACCAGAACCTGGCCGAGAACGAGAGCTATTTCCAGTACAAGGTGAACATCCGCCCGAACGAAATGCAGGTGGGCAATGGTTACATCACCGACCGGGTGTTGGGCACCCACCCCACCAGCGGCAAGCAGGTCTACTGGTACCAGTTCAAAGTGCCGATCCGTCAACCGGACAGGGTGGTGAACGGCATCCAGGATTTCCGGAGCATCCGGTTCATGCGGATGTTGCTGCACGGATGGCCGCAACAGGCCGTGCTCCGGTTCGCACGTCTTGAGTTCGTGCGCGGTGAATGGCGCAAGTACAATTTCAGCCTTGAAACACCCGGGGAGGGTATCGGGGGGGATCCGGACCTCACCACGTTCGAGACGGCCGCGGTGAACATCGAGGAGAACGGCAACCGCGTACCCATCAATTACGTGGTACCACCGGGCATCTACCAGGAAGTGGATGTGGCGAGCACCAATTTGCGGAACTTGAACGAACAGAGCTTGCAATTGCGCACCTGCAACCTGCGCGATGGTGATGCGCGCGCCAGCTTCCGGAACGTGAGCTTCGACATCCGCAGCTACAAGAAGATGCGCATGTTCGTGCATGCGGAGGGCAGCGATCCCGGCGATCCGCTCGAATATGGGGACGTCAGCGTTTTCATCCGCCTGGGCAATGACTTCGATGATAACTACTACGAGTACGAAGTACCGGTGGTGCCCTCGCAGTTGAACAACAACGATCCGGCGAACGTCTGGCCCGAGGCGAACAACATGGTGATCGAGTTCGCCAGCCTGAACGATGTGAAGATCGATCGGAACCGTGTCGGCTTCCCCACCAACAAACGGTACATCAAGTCGGAAGGTGATCGCCGCATCACGGTGAAGGGCAACCCGAACCTCAGTCAGATGCGCACCATCATGATCGGCATCCGGAACCCGAAGAAGGACGGGGTGGAAGCCAATCCATGGGCCGTGGACGATGGGCTGAGCAAGTGCGTGGAGGTATGGGTGAACGAACTGCGCTTGACGGACTTCGATCAGCGCGGCGGCTGGGCGGCCATCGGGCGGGTGAACACCACCCTGGCCGATCTGGGGACATTGAGCGTGGCGGGCAACTACAGCACACCGTTCTGGGGCAGCATCGACAAGAAGGTGAGCGAGCGCCAGCGCGAGACCAAGTACGGCGTGGACGTCTCGGCCAACCTGGAGATGGGCAAGTTCCTGCCCGAGGCGAGCGGGGTGAAGGTGCCGATGTACGTGGGTTTCAGTGAGCAGATCAGCAATCCGCAGTTCGATCCGCTCAACCCCGACATCGAATGGGACGATGCCACGCGCAACCTCACCGCCGCGGAACGGAAGGAACGATTGAAGCAGAGCAGGACCTATACGCGACGGCGCAGCCTGAACTTCACCAACGTGCGCAAGGACCGCACCGGAGGCAAGAAGGAGCACCTGTGGGATGTGGAGAACCTGGCGTTGAGCTATAGCTATAGCGATCAGGAATTCCACGACGTGAACACCGAGTTCGACAACGAGGTCACGCACCGCGGTTCGCTGGCATGGACCCATTCTCCCAAGCCGATCGAAGTGAAGCCGTTCAACAACATCAGCTTGATCAGCAAGAGCAAGTGGTTGAAGCTCGTCAAGGACTTCAACTTCAACCTGGGTTTCAAACAGCTCAGTCTGCGCACCGCCATCGATCGCTCCTACAGCGAGCGATTGATCCGCCCGAACCCCGACATCGCCTCGCTACCGCCGCGCCCCACCTATAACAAGAACTTCAACTGGAACAGCCAGTACGGGTTCCGCTATGAGATCACCAAGAACCTGAAGATCGACTTCAACGCGAACAACAATGCGATCATCGGTGAACCGCCCGGACGTGTGGACCCGAAAGTGAAGGGTGAATACGAGCTGTGGAAGGACAGCGTGCTCACCAGCATCGGTGAATGGGGTGAGACCACCGGGTACGACCACACCGTGAACATTACCTATAACCTCCCACTGGACAAGCTGCCGATCACGGATTGGATCACGGCCAACACGGCGTACGGGGCCGGTTACCAGTGGGACCGCGCGCCCTTCACCCAGGACACCTTGGGCAATGTGATCCAGAACTCACAGAACCTGAGCATCAACGGTCAGTTCAACTTCGTGAACCTCTACAACAAGGTCAAGTACTTGAAGAAGTTGAACGACAAGGGCAAGGCAAGCGGTCGGAGCCAGAGCAACAAAGCCAAACCCGGCGAAAAGGACAAACCCGCGGACGAAAAGGACAAGGAAAAGGACAAAGAGAAAGGGAAGGACGAGAAGAGCAAGATCGACCCGCTGGGGAGCGCGGTTCGCCTATTGATGTCCGTGCGTAACGGGAACTTCACCTACAGCCAGAACTCAGGCATTCTCCTACCCGGTTACAGCCCGCGCACCAACGTGATCGGCATGGACAATTTCACCGCGCCCGGATTCGGTTTCATCCTAGGCCAACAGAACCACGACCTGAGCGGTGCCGTGGTGCGCGACTTCGCCACCCAGGCGGCGAACGAAGGCTGGTTGGTGCAGACGCAGTCCATCTTCTCGCCTTACACCCAAACGCGCACCGAGAACATCAACGCCCGCCTATCGCTGGAGCCGTTCAAGAGCATGCGCATCGAATTGAGCGCGAACCGCGTTTATAGCGAGAACCGCAGCAGTTTCTTCCGTTGGAACGATACGTTGGACACCTATGTGAACGACAGCCCGCGCGAGTTCGGCAACTTCAGTGTGAGCACCATCACCTGGGCCACTGCCTTCTCCAAGGACGATGACAACTTCGTAAGCCCCGTGTTCTTGGAACTGCTGGCCAACCGGGCGATCATCAGCGAGCGGCTCGGCTCGGCCAACGAGTTGAGCTACTACGTGGCGGACAGCGGTTATTACTACGGCTATGGCGCAGGTAACCAGGACGTGGTGATCCCTTCTTTCCTGGCGGCCTACACCGGCAAGAGCGCGGCGAAGGTCAAGATCGATCCTTTCAAGCAGATCCCTTTGCCGAACTGGGACGTGACCTACGATGGCCTCTCGCGCATGGATCCGTTCAAGAAGTGGTTCCGCACCTTCACCCTGAAGCACAGTTATCGCAGCAACTTCAACATCGGCACCTACCAGACCAATTTGTTGTTCGACGAGGAGGGCGGGGCGGTGGACGCGGCGAACAACTTCATCCCCGAGCGGCAGATCAGCGTGGTCACCATCACCGAGGTGATGCGTCCTTTGCTCGGCGCGGATGTGACCCTGCAGAACAGTTTGCTGGCCAAGTTCGAGTACAACCGCGACCGCAACATGAGCCTTAGCACGAGCAACTACCAGGTGACCGAGGTACGCGGCAAGGAATTCGTGTTCGGTACGGGCTACCGGTTCAAGAACGTGAAGTTCCCGATCGAGGTGGGTGGCACCCGGCCCAAGAGCGACCTGAACCTACGTGTGGATGTGAGCATCCGGGAGAACAACACCGTGATCCGCAAGATCCAGGAGGGCCAGAACCAGGTCACGGCCGGCCAGAACATCACCAGCATCAAATGCTCCGCGGATTATGTGATCAGCCAACGCCTGAACGTAAGGGCCTTCTATGAGCGCGTGGTGAACAAGCCGGTGATCTCCACCTCGTTCCCGAGCGCCAACAGCAACATCGGTATCAGCTTGCGCTTCACCCTTACCCAGTAGTGGGTGGATCGGTAGCACGAGCGGTTCCGCCGCCTACTTTCGCCCTGCGCCCGCGCGTCACCTCACACCCCAACCGCATCCCACCACGACCATGAACGTTCCTTCTGACCTCAAGTACACCAAAGACCACGAATGGATCCGCATGGAAGGCGATGAGGCCGTGGTGGGCATCACGGCCTTCGCGCAAGGCGAGCTGGGCGATATCGTATTCGTGGATATCGGCACGGAAGGCCAGGAAGTGGACGAACACGCGGTGTTCGGCACGGTGGAGGCCGTGAAGACGGTGAGCGACCTGTTCATGCCCATGTCGGGCAAGGTCCTCGCCGTGAACCCTGGGCTGGCCGACGATCCCGCTGCGGTGAACAAAGACCCGTACGGTGCTGGCTGGATGGTACGCATCAAGCCGGCCAACAAGGCCGACTACGAGGGTCTGTTGAGCGCTGCCGACTACACGGCCCTGATCGGCCAATAGGCGCATGCTGCGAAGTCTGCGTTGGGCGCTCATATGGGCGCTCTTCATTCTTGGGCTCTGCTTGATACCCGGCGGCGCGCTCCCGGAATGGACCTGGGTATCGCTGCTCGATCTGGACAAGCTCGTTCACTTGGGCATGTTCCTGGTGCTCGCCATGCTGTTGGCCGCTGCGTTCAAGGAGCAGGGTCGGCCAGTGGCGTTCCTTTCCTCGGCCGTGGGGATCGCCATCCTGTATGGCGTGGGGACCGAAGTGTTGCAAGGCATGGAAGCGCTCGGGCGCCGCACGGATGCGGGGGACATGATCGCGAACGCGGGAGGCGCGATCCTGGGTGCGGTGTACGTACGTGCGCGGACGCGTTACGGGAAGCCTGTTCTCCCTATCCGCCTGCCCTAGAGGATCATTCCTGCGGCGACCGTTTCATTGGTGCCCTCATCGATGAGGATCACGCTGCCCGAGCTCCGGTTGCGCTGGTACTTGTCGAAGT
>JAGNSU010000131.1:0-2627 GCA_017987895.1 Flavobacteriales bacterium
GGTGCACCGACCGCACCGACGAACGGCGCCACCGGCATCGCAGCCGCTGGAACTACATTGAGCTGGCCTGCTGTTGCTGGCGCTACCGGGTATGACGTGTATTTCGGCACTACGAACCCGGCCCCAACCTTGGTATCATCCAACCAGGCCGGCACCACCTATACAACGGGGGCCATGTCCGGAAGCACAACGTACTACTGGCGGATCGTCCCTCGCAACGCGGTGGGTACCGCCACCGGTTGCACCAATTGGAGCTTCGTAACGGCTGCGGGCGCACCCGCGAACGACGCCTGTGCCAACGCGATCGCGATCGCATCGCTCCCTTACATGAGCCCGGTGATCCCCAACGCGCTCGCCACCGACGATTCGCCCACGAGCAGCTGCGATGGTCCCTACAAGAACGTGTGGTGGACAGTTACCGGGATCTGTGGCACGATGACGGCGATCACTTGTACCGGCAGCACGAACTTCGATGATGAGATCGCTGTCTTCACCTCCACCGGCGGCTGTAGCGGGCCTTGGACCCAGGTGGCCTGCAACGACGACAACGGTGCCGGTTGCACGAGTAACTATGCCGGGGTGACTTGGACCGCGGCGGCAGGAGCGACCTACTACATCACTGTGGGCAGCTACTTCAGCAGTACTGCTACGGGAGATCTCCAGCTCAATGTGACGGCCACACCCTTCACCTCCTCGGTGGCTCCTACCGGTGTGAGCGGTTCCACGAGCATCTGCAGCGGTGGCAGCACCACGCTTACCGCCACGGGCGGCACACTGGGGAGCGGTGCCATCGTCGAGTGGTTCACGGGCTCATGCGGTGGCACTTCCGCGGGCACCGGTCCTTCCATCTCGGTATCGCCATCGACCACCACGACCTATTATGTGCGCTATACCGGCACCTGCAACACCACGACCTGCTATGCGGTGACGGTGGTGGTGAACGCACTGCCCACCGTGAGCATCACGCCGCCCACGGCGACGATCTGCAACGGTGGTTCCATCACACTTACCGCTGAGGGATCGGCCGGCGCGTCGCTGGCGAATGTGCTCAGTGCGATCAACGCGAACAGCGCCGCATTGCAGGCCACCATACCCACACCGTTCGCCTTCGCGATGGACGGGGCCAATGGGGTCAACGGGACCAACATCACCGATGGTGGTATTGACATGTATGATGCCGGCAACTACATCAACACCAACCTGGCCAGTACGATCACCTACTCTGACAACACGATCCTGACGAACGCCTCCTTCGGCAGTGGCGGCCAGTACTTCACGCGCTACATCGCCGGCAGCGGCGGTACCGGCTCGTTGTTCTACTGGGCCGCCGACATCAACGGGCTCAGCAGCATGAGCATCACCGGCAACAACGGCGCGGATGGTCAGGGAACGCAGGACACGCATACGTTCACGGTCAGTGCGAACGGGATCACTTACACCGCCTTCCTGAAGCGCGTATACAACGCCTTCGACCCTTCGATCAACCAGCTCTTCCTTATCCCACAGCCCAACAGCGCCGGCCAAACGATCGGCGTCACCACGGACGACAGCCAGCAGAACATCACCGGCCTAAGCGGTGTTACCCGCGTGTACTATATGCTCTACGCCGGTGCCAGTGGTGCCTTCATCGACAACGCGCAGGCGCAGAGCATCGCGCAGACCTTCGTGAACATCCTGCCCACGGCGAACGACTACACCTGGAACCCCGGTGGAGCGACGACGGCCGCGATCACCGTTTCCCCGGGCAGCACAACCACGTACACGGTCACCTACAGCAACGGTATCTGCTCAAACACGGCAACGCGCGAAGTGGTGGTGAACCCGCTGCCGGTGGTCTCATGCGACGGACCTTACGGACCCTACTGCGCGACCGATGCGCCGGTCACCTTGGGCGGAACGCCTTCAAGCGGCACATGGAGCGGCACAGGTGTGAGCGGGAACCAGTTCGACCCAGGAGCGGCGACCCCCGGTGCTAATGTGCTCACCTACACCTACACGGACGGCAATGGCTGCACGGATGATTGCGAAGTGACCGTGAACGTGGTCGCTGATGATTCGGATGGCGACGGCACACCGGACTGCGACGATGACTGCCCGCTGGCGGTGGACGGCACGCCCAACCTGAATACCACCACCTGCAACTGCGAGCTGGGTTACTACGCCACCACGACGGTGATCGGTCTCAATACAGTGATCACCGCCTGCACGCTTTGCCCGCCGGGTTCGTACTGCCCCGACGGCATCGACCAATTCGCTTGTCCTGCCGGTTTTTTCAGTGACAGCTTCGGACAGATCGTGTGCAACGCATGTAGCGCAGGTACTTTCAGTGATGTCACCGGTTCGATCGCTTGCCAATCCTGTGCGGCCGGTTACTACAACCCGACCACCGCCGCCACTTCCTGTCTGGCCTGCGACGCGGGAACCTTCAGTGATGTCACCGGCTCCATCGCCTGCCAATCCTGCGCGGCCGGTTACTAC
This sequence comes from Flavobacteriales bacterium, assembly GCA_017987895.1. Taxonomy (GTDB): domain Bacteria; phylum Bacteroidota; class Bacteroidia; order Flavobacteriales_F; family PHOS-HE28; genus PHOS-HE28. The sequence continues at coordinate 2,479 of JAGNSU010000131.1, forward strand.
AACCCGACCACCGCCGCCACTTCCTGTCTGGCCTGCGACGCGGGAACCTTCAGTGATGTCACCGGCTCCATCGCCTGCCAATCCTGCGCGGCCGGTTACTACAACCCGACCACCGCCGCCACTTCCTGTCTGGCCTGCGACGCGGGAAC
>JAGNSU010000131.1:2727-8844 GCA_017987895.1 Flavobacteriales bacterium
CCTGTCTGGCCTGCGACGCGGGAACCTTCAGTGATGTCACCGGCTCCATCGCCTGCCAATCCTGCGCGGCCGGTTACTACAACCCGACCACCGCCGCCACTTCCTGTCTGGCCTGCGACGCGGGAACGTTCAGTGCTGTCACTGGCTCGATCGCCTGCCAATCCTGCGCGGCCGGTTACTACAATCCTATCACTGCGGCTATCGAATGTCTAGCATGTCCGGCAGGAAGTTTCAGCGATGTGATGGGTTCGCAATCCTGCCAGCTCTGCGCAGCAGGCACCTACAACCCGGTGGAAGCTGCCGTGGTGTGTCCTCCGTGTGATGCGGGCAGCTCCAGCTACATGGGAGCAATAGCCTGCTTCGCTGACGCGGACGGTGACCTGATCGAGGACGGTGTGGACAACTGCCCCACTACACCCAACCCCGACCAGACGGATACGGATAACGATGGCCTCGGAGATGCCTGCGATTCCTGCCCCTTCGTTACTGGCCAGGTCGGAACACCATGCGACGATGGCGATCCCAACACCTCCAATGACCAGCTCAATGAAAGCTGCATCTGCCAGGGCAGCTGTCCGGGCAACAATTTGGAGCTCACAATCACCACCGACGGAGCCGCCTCGCAGACCAGCTGGGAGATCATCCCGCAAGGTGGTGGCGCACCGGTGTGGTCCGGTAGCGGCTATGCCAACCTCAGCACCGTGATCATCGATCAATGCCTGCCCGCTGGCTGCTACTTCCTGCGTGTGCTCGATAGTGGTGGCAACGGCATGGGAACCGGTGGTTATGTGCTGGGCGTGGAGAACGGTGGCCGCATCATCGACAATGCCGGTGATGGGGTCTTCACCAGCCTGAGCCAGATCGCCGGGGTGAACGGTTTCTGCCTGCCCATCGGCACCGACCAAGTGGTGCCCTGGCGTTGCGATGTGGAGACCTGGCTGCCCAGCGACTTCATCCAGGTGCAGCCTAATCCGCTCGTCAGTGCGCAGTACGGTACCGGCAACCAGACCGATGACGGCTACCAGTGGTGGTTCTTCAACCCCGATGGTGGCTACACCCGGCGCATCTTCGTGAGCCACGCCACCGCCAGCTACCAATTCCCCGTCGGCGCCGCACGCTGTTCCTACCTGCGCTTCAGCGATCTGGTCACCCTGCCCTTGCCCCAGAACGTGCTGCTGAACGTGCGCGTGCGCAGCCGCGTGAACGGCACCTACGCCGAGTTCGGACCCGCCTGCCGCCTGAAGATCGATGTGGTCGGCCAGTGCCCGCTCACCCAACTGGTGAACGACATCAACTCGCCCTACCATAGCTGCGGCATCACCAACGTGGTGCTCAACGGCAGTAAACGCTTGTACGCCCAATACATCTCCGGCGCCAACAAGTACCAGTTCGAGTTCGATGACATCAACTCCAGCTACCTGCGCACCATCGCCTCCACAAGCACCTCCTTGCTGTTGCAACCCTGGGCCACCCTGCCCCTGCAATACGGCAAGACTTACAACGTGCGCGTGCGGGCCAGCTTCGACAACGGGGCCAGCTATTGCCCGTGGGGGCTCGCCTGCACCATCACCACTGCGGCCGCACCGCCTGTCGCGAGTCGTACGATGGACGAACCAATGGTGCAATTGGGCGGTATCGAGCTCCTGCTTTGGCCCAATCCCAACCAAGGTGACCAGTTGAACCTGAGCCTGACCGGGATGAACGACTACGAAGGGCCGGCCTACCTCGAGGTGCTCGACCTGCTGGGACGACCGGTACTACGCCACGCTCTGGTGGTCGCCCACAGCGATCTGAACGCGGTGGTCGAACTTGACGGCACCATGGGAACCGGGGTCTATCTGGTGCAGTTGACCGCGGGCGAACGGGTCTTCACGCAGCGCCTGGTGATAGACTGACGAACGATACTGTATGGATCGCGAAGCCTCCGGAGGTCCCGGGGGCTTCGCAGTTCTTATACCACTTCGCACATTAGAGATCCTCGTAGAGCAGATACCTCTGTCGCACCTTGCGGAACGCGTTCAGGGCCGGTTGCCAGGAAGTGCGGATCTGTTCCTCGTTCTCGCCGCGCACGATCCGTTCCCGGAGGTCGGGACCACCCGCGAGCTTGTCGAAGAACGGGTTGAAGAAAGCATGCTTCTCCTGGGCTTGCTGGTACATGCCGATGAGCCACTGGAGATGGAGGCGCGGTTCGAGCCGGGTGTAAAAGGTACCGTACTCAGCCAGGTCCAGCCCGTTGCAAAGCTGTCCCTTGTACGGTGGATCCTTCGCGCCAGGTAAGGCGCGTGGCGTGAAGCTGTACTGTCCCACCTGGCATCCCGGATAGCCGATGCACGTAAAGGGGCGGTCCGTTCCGCGGCCTACGCTCACCAGTGTGCCTTCGAAGAGTCCGAGCGCAGGATAAAGCAGGATGGCGCTATGCCCGGACAGGTTGGGGGAAGGCTTCACCGGTGGCACATACATGATGCGATGGGTATAGCCGGTGCACGGAACTACGGTCAACTCGCAGTGCAGGTCCTTGCCCAACCATCCTTCCCCCTCGATCATCCGGGCATACTCACCGATCGTCATCCCGTGCAGCAAGGGCACAGGGTGCATGCCCACGAAAGACCGGTAGGCGGTATCCAAGACAGGACCGTCCACCATGAAGCCGTTCGGATTCGGCCGATCCAGCACGATGAGCGGACGCTTCAGTTCCGCACACGCCTGCATCACGTAATGCAATGTGCTGATGTACGTATAGAAACGCACCCCAACATCCTGGATGTCAAAGAGCACCACGTCGATATCCGCGAGGTGTCCGGCCTTGGGTTTCTTCTGATCCCCGTACAGCGAGATCAACTCCACACCGGTGCGCGTATCGCGGCCGTCCTGGACGAGCTCCCCCGCGTCCGCATCGCCGCGGAAGCCATGCTCCGGTGCGAACACGCGACGCACGAGCAGCTGCGCACGAACGAGCGAATCCACCAGATGGGTGGTGCCGATCAGACCCGTGTGGTTCGTTACGATCGCGATGCGCTTGCCCTGCAGGAGCGGAAAATATTCCGCTGTGCGCTGCGCTCCGACCACAATGGGTGACTTGGCTTGATCCACGGTGATGGGGCCGGTCTGCGCGCCACCGAAGTGCGAGAGGCCGAGGCCCAGAATGAACGCGGCTATCTTCGTCCGTTCCATCGCTTCGCGCAGATTGTCAGTCGCCCGTTTCATCGCCAACCGGATCCTCCGGTCCGAAGACCAGGAACGCCAGGACCGGCTCTCCCGGCCCATCGTACTGATCGCGATACTAGGCATCATGCTCGGAATGGCGGTGATGATCCTGACGGTATCCATAACCCGTGGCTTCCAACGCGAGATCCGGGCCAAGGTGCTCGGGGTGGGCGGCCACCTGCGGATCACCTCCATCGCCCAGACCGATCCAAAGGAAACCCCGCGTATGGAGTTGGATCCGGAACTGCTGGCAGCGCTGGGTTCTCTGCCACAGGTCCACCATGTGCAAAGCTTCGCCACAAAACCAGGGATCATTGAGACCGATGAGGACATCGAGGGAGTGATCGTGCGCGGTATTGGAACAGACCACGATCCGGCCTATCTGGTTGCCCATCTGGTGGAAGGATCCATGCTACGGGTGGAACCCGGAGAGCGCCGAAATGAGGTCCTGATCAGCGCCTACCTGCGCGATCGCTTGCGGATCGGCCTTGGGGATACGATCACCATCTACCTGGTGAAGGGACGTGATGAGATCCGTCCGCGCAAGTATCACGTGGTCGGCGTTTACCGCACCGGGCTTGAACAAGTGGACCACCAAATGGTGCTGATCGACATCGCACATCTACAGCGCTTCGCCCAATGGGGTCTGCAAGCGGAGATACAGGTGAAGGACAGCTGCGTTCCGGAACGGCTATGCGTAGAAGGCCTGGCCTTCGGAGGGGATCGGGACTACCTGATGGAATGGACCGGCACCGATCTGGAAGGCCCTGGGCCGCATTCGCTCTGCATCGAGCGGGACACCACAATACAGTTGGTGGTGCAGGACGGTAGCGGCACAGTGGCGGATACCGCATGGATCCATATCCAACGCACTGCCATTGCGCGACCGAAGTGCCCGCCCAGAGACCTGTTGCAATGGGCCGTAAGCAACAGCGGCGGATCGTACGATCACTATGTGGGTGGGCTGGAGATCGAGCTGCGCGGCTATGAGGACCTCGACGCGGTGGACGAGCAGATCCATCGCCATCTGCTCGATCCGGAACAACAACTCACCACGGTAAAGGAAAGGAGCCCGGAGATCTTCGCCTGGCTGGAACTCCTGGACACCAACGTGCTCGTGGTGATCATCCTCATGGTGGTCGTGGCGATCATCAACATGACCTCGGCGCTCCTGATAATCATACTGGAACGCACAACCATGATCGGGGTCCTGAAAGCGCTTGGAGCGTCGAACGGACTGGTTCGCCGCATCTTCCTGATCGACGGTGCCTACATCCTCGGTATAGGGATCGTGGGTGGCGATCTACTCGGGCTCGCGCTGGCCTGGCTGCAACGCATTACGGGCCTCGTGCGATTGCCGATCGAAAGCTACTATGTGGACCAAGTGCCCGTGGACCTGAGCCTCTGGCCCGTCCTCGTTTTGAATCTCGGGACCCTGGTGGTCTGTGTGGCCGCACTGCTACTACCCAGTTTGCTGGTCACACGCATCGCCCCCGCCCGGGCCATCCGGTTCGCGTAGGGGCTTGAAATTTCAAGCCCCTACGCGCCCTGTACCTTCGCAGCGCAATGAAGATCCACGACAACATCCTTTCCACTATCGGCAATACGCCCATGGTGCGCCTCAACCGCATCACCAAGGACGTCGCCGCCACCGTGCTCGCCAAGGTGGAGACCTTCAACCCTGGCAACAGCATCAAGGACCGCATGGCGATCAAGATGATCGAGGATGCGGAGAAGGACGGCCGCTTGAAGCCCGGCGGAACGATCATCGAAGGCACCAGCGGCAACACGGGCATGGGCCTGGCCATCGGCGCCATCATCAAGGGCTACAAGTGCATCTTCACCACCACCGACAAGCAGAGCCGGGAGAAGGTGGACATCCTGCGCGCGTTCGGTGCGGAGGTGATCGTGTGTCCCACGAACGTGGATCCCGAAGATCCCCGCTCCTACTACTCCGTCTCCTCGCGCCTGGTGAACGAGACACCGAACAGCTGGAAGGCGAACCAGTACGACAATCCCAGCAATGCACAGGCGCACTACGAGAGCACCGGTCCCGAGATCTGGGACCAGACAGGCGGCAAAGTGGACCACCTCGTTGTAGGAGTGGGAACGGGTGGAACCATCAGCGGAACAGCGAAGTACCTGAAGGAGAAGAACCCCAACCTGAAAGTGTGGGGCATCGACACCTATGGCTCGGTCTTCAAGAAGTTGAAGGAGACGGGCATCTTCGACAAGAACGAGATCTATCCCTATATCACCGAAGGCATCGGCGAGGACTTCGTTCCGCAGAACGTGGACATGGACCTCATCGACCACTTCGAGAAGGTCACGGACCGCGACGCCGCCATCTTCACACGTCGCATCGTGAAGGAGGAAGGCATCTTCGTGGGCAACAGCGCGGGCAGTGCCATGGCGGGCCTGCTTCAACTGAAGGACAACTTCAAGAAGGGCGAAGTGGTGGTGGTGATCTTCCACGACCACGGCACACGCTACGTGGGCAAGATGTTCAACGACGACTGGATGCGCGAACGCGGTTTCCTGGTAGAAGAGAAGCCCACCGCCGGTGACCTGCTCAAAGGCAAGGACCTCTCGCTCGTTAGTGTAGAGGCCGATGAACCCGTGTTGCTCGCCATCGACCGCATGCGAAAGCATAACATCGATCAGTTACCCGTGATGGAAGGCGGCAAACCCGTTGGCACGATCACCGATGCGCGCCTCTTCGATGCCATCCTTGAAGATGCTGAAGTGCGCCACCAGAAAGTGCGCGTGGTCATGGGACCTGCATTGCCGGTGATGGAACCCGAAGCAACACTAGCGGAGATCGCGACGAAGCTGGGCAATGGATCTCAGGCCGTGCTTGTGAAGATGAAGGAGGGTTTCGGGATCATCACGAAGCAGGATATCATCGGGAAG
>JAGNSU010000132.1 GCA_017987895.1 Flavobacteriales bacterium
TGCGGAACCGGGTGAAACGCTTGCGGTCAAGCCATGGCAGGTCGTTCGTGCGGCTGCGCAGGCCGTCCAAAAAACACCATATGAGCTGCGCCGCCAGTTGGGCCGTCACCTGGTCCTGGTCCCGATCCGGGTCGAGCTCATAGATGCCGAGGGACGTGATCTTTTCACTTACCCCGGCATACCGGAGCAATTGGCAGATCTCCTCCGCATGAAAGCCATTGGGGCCCGGGTTGGTGGTGCCAGGCGCGTCACTACGCCTCACGGCGTTCAAGTCCACGCTCAACGTATCGCCGTTCCGTAGGACGGGTTCCGCATCGGCCATGGAACTGCGGAGCTCACCCAGGCGGTGAGCGTCGAAGAAGAGCTTGTCCATGAGTTCGACCCCTGGCTGGTCCACGAGGTAGGTCTGGTACCCCAGATTGCTATAATTGAAGAGGAAGTTGGGCTGGCGCAGAACGATATGGCTGAGGTAACTGGACTCCGCCAACCCTTGCCCGGGTTCGCCCAGGTCGAACCGCGGGTCGATGCACACGAGGTTGGCCGTGCGTTCCAGCCGCTCATAGGCCAGGTATTGGGTGTACGTATGGCCCTGTCCGCCGCCCAGAATGATGGGTACGATATTCCGGCGGATCAGTTCCGCCAACGTCTCCGCCAAAGCGTGCTGCGTGTCCTGCAAGGTGGCGCCAGGGTACAGATCGCCCAGATCGACCAAATGCACGTGTCCGTTCGGCCGATACAACTTGTAGAACTGCTCGCGGATGGCATCCGCAGCATGAACGCAACTTCGCGGGCGGGCGTGTCCAGGGTCGTCCAACACACCCAGAAGCGCTACTTGCGCTCCCTCAAGATCGGGGAAGCCCTGGGGTGTATGGAACCGCGTGCCATCGCCCAAACTATGCGCCAGCCATTCGGGGCGGTCCTTCCCGAAGCGCGCGCTCGGCTGGAAGTAAATGCTGAAGTCCATGGTGCGTCTCCGGAACAGGCCTGCTGGAAGAACAACCCGGCGACCGCAGCGAAGGTGACGTTCTCCAAGGCCTGGGCGCTACGCGCGTCGATCAGACCTTCCACACATCATTGTTGGCAAGGCTATTCCCTGCTCACGCCTTCTTCTTGCGGAAGCCACCTTTCCGGCCAGCCGCCTTCTTCTTGGCAGGCGCGGCGGCGACCAGGGCCACACACTCCTCCAGCGAGATCTCTTCGGGGCTCTTCCCCTTGGGCAGATTGGCGTTCTTCTTCCCGTCGGTGATGTAGGGACCATAGCGCCCATCCAGGATCTCGATCTCGGTTCCCTCGAACTTCTTGAGGATCTTGGCCTTTGCCCCGGCTACTTTGTCCTTCACAAGTTCGATACCGCGCTCCAAGGTGATCGAGGCCGGGTCCTCTCCTTTGGGAATGTTGGCATAAGTCTTCCCATGTTTCACGTAGGGTCCGAAGCGGCCGCGCCCGACCACGAGCGTTTCTCCGTCGTACTCACCGAGATCGCGTGTCGCGCTCGCGAGCTTCTTCAAGTCGACCAGTTCAATGGCACGCGTCAGGTCGATCGCGAGCGGGTCATCCTCCGGGGTCAGACTGGCATAGGTGGTTCCAAGGCGCACATAGGGACCAAAGCGGCCGATGCCCACGCTCACCACTTCGCCATCCCGTTCGCCGAGTGTGCGCGGCAGTTTGAACAGGTCCATGGCATCCTCGAAGGAGATGCTGGCAATGCTCTGGTCCTTGCGAAGGCTGGCGAATTTGGGCTTCTCCTCGTTCTCCACTTCACCTATCTGGATCATGGGACCGAAGCGGCCGATCCGTGCATACACCTTGCGGCCCGAGGTGGGGTCGACCCCCAATTCGCGCGATCCGGTGGCCCGCTCCGCGGTCTCCTTCACCGTTCCGATAGTAGCGTGGAACGGCGTGTAGAACTCCTTCAACATATCGCGCCAGTTCATGGTACCCTCCGCGATCTGGTCGAACTCCCCTTCCACGTAGGCGGTGAAGTTCAGGTCCACGATGGTGGGGAAATGCTCCACGAGAAAGTCGTTCACCACCATTCCGATATCCGTGGGGAAGAGCTTTTGCTTCTCCGCGCCAACGTTCTCCATGGCGGTGTTCTCGCTGATGGCATCGTTCGCCAAGGTGAGCAAGCGGTAGGGCCGCTGCGTGCCATCGCGGTTCTCCTTCACCACGTAGCCGCGCTTCTGTACGGTGCTGATCGTAGGCGCGTAGGTGCTCGGACGACCGATGCCGAGTTCTTCCAATTTCTTCACCAAACTGGCCTCGGTATAGCGCGGTGCGGGCCGATCATAGCGTTGCGTGGCGGTCATTTCCTGCAACTGGAGCGCTTCGCCCTGCTTCATGTCCGGTAGCAAACCCTCCTGCTCGTCCCCATCCTCTTCATCACGGCCTTCCATATAGACCTTCAGGAAACCATCGAACAGGATCACCTCCCCTTGCGCGGTAAGGGACTCGTCCGGATGCCCACTGACCGCGATGTTCACCACGGTCTTCTCAAGTTCCGCATCGGCCATCTGACTGGCCAGGGTCCGCTTGCTGATCAGATCGTACAGGCGCTCCGCATCGCGGTCCGCACCGGCAGAACGCACCATGAAGTCGGTGGGACGGATGGCCTCGTGCGCCTCTTGTGCCCCCTTGCTCTTGCTGGCGTAGCGGCGGGTTTTGCAGTAGCGTGCACCATATTGCTCTGTAACGGCGGATTCAGCGGCGGCTATGGCCTGTTCGCTCAGGTTCACCGAATCGGTACGCATGTAGGTTATGTGCCCTTGCTCGTAGAGACCTTGGGCGATGCGCATGGTGCGGTCCACGCCGTAGCCCAGCTTGCGGCTGGCCTCCTGTTGCAAGGTGGAGGTAGTGAACGGGGCCGCTGGTGTCCGCTTCCCCGGCTTCTTCTCCACGGCGTTCACCGTAAAGCTGGAACCCACGCACCCTTGCAAAAAAGCCAGAGCCTCCGCCTCGGTGGCGAAGCGTTTGGGAAGTTCGGCCTTCACCGTAGCCTGGGTGCCGGTGATCAATTGCGCGGTGATGCGGAAAGCGCTCTTCTCGGCGAACCCCAGGATCTCGCGTTCGCGTTCGACGATCAACCGCACGGCGACACTTTGCACACGCCCCGCGCTCAGGCTGGGCTTCACTTTGCGCCATAGGATGGGGCTCAATTCGTAGCCCACCAAACGATCCAGCACGCGACGGGCCTGTTGCGCGTCGACAAGATGGATGTCGATCTCGCGCGGGTTCTCTATGGCCTTGAGCACGGCCGACTTCGTGATCTCGTTGAAGGTGATGCGCCTCACCTTGTCATCGGGTAGCTTGAGAGCTTCCTTAAGGTGCCAACTGATGGCCTCTCCTTCGCGGTCCTCATCCGTTGCGAGCCAGACCATCGCCGCCTTGTCCGCTTCCTTCTTCAAGGCGCTCAGGCGGTCCTTTTTGTCGTCCGGGATGATGTAGGTGGGCTCGAAGCCGTTCTCCACATCCACGCTCAGATCGCGTTCCGGCAGATCGCGCACATGGCCATAGCTGCTCAGCACGGTATAACCCTCCCCGAGGTATTTCTCGATGGTCTTCGCCTTCGCCGGGCTCTCCACGATCACCAGATCACCACTTCCAGCGGACTTCTTCTTGGCCATGAGGGACGGTTTTCAGGGCGGCAAAGAAAGGGGCGACCCGTATGCGTCCGGCAGGTGCTCCTATACCTTATATGTACTTCCCCGTAGGGGAAGGTTTTTTTCAACACGCGGCATGGTCGTCTAGCTTTCGGCATCTCAAGTGCTGTTGAAATGTCCAGACCCGTTCTTTCCATCACCGGGATCGTTGTGGTAGCGCTCGTTGGTTGTAGTGATCTACCGGAGCCCTCTACTCCACGTGTCGACATGGCCGGATGGGAGGCCCGGGCTAGAGAACGGATGTACACTTCGCTGGCCGCAGTGCGGATGGTGGTGGATAGCGGTCGAGCGATCGCCTTACAACGCGGTGACACCGCAGCGTACCGCGCTTTGGAGAACACGTTGTGTGAAGCGTGCATTATTCATCACGACACCGGCGCGATCACCTGCCTGGACGGGATGATCGGACAAGGGGGGCGTAGCGCCGCACTGGCCAGGCTCCACTGGGTCGCATGGTACATGGACAGCGGAGAGCAAAGCAAGGCGGACAGCTTGCTCCGATCGATCGCGCTCGAACCCGGAACACAGGGTGATGAAGAACTTCTCTTGCGGAGCCGGATAGCTCGAACACGGATCGCTGCGGATCAGCGGAACACGCGGCTGGCGGATTCACTGGCGTCCATTGGGATCAGGATCGGTGACAACGAGCACCCTGCGCTGCACGCGGAACTCCTGCGCATGCAAGGCATGGCCCAATTGAACGCTGGCCGACCGGAACAAGCGCGCTTGTATTTCCTGAAAGCACTATCCCTGGCCGAGGCCAGCAGGGCCGAACATGAAATGGGAGCGTGCCACCTGGCCATAGGATGGAGCCATGCGGACGTAGGAAGTTGGGATGATGCGGGCGAGCACTTGACAAACGCGCTTAAGATCTTCGAGGCAATGCGGGCCGTACGCGATATCCCGATCGTGCTCGACGCCCTTGCCTTCACGTTGTGGGGGGTCCTGGACGTGGGGATCGTGGATAGCCACTGGAAGAGGGCCTTTCGCATGGCGGATTCCCTGGGCATGACGGTCGAGGCAGCGAGGATCCGATGCAACCAAGCCCGGTTCGTGGCGGATGCCGACAGCATCGCCTGCGCCGCGCTCGGGATCCCTTTCAGGGAACGAAGTGATTCCTCCTTCGCATTGCTCCGTTCGGTCAGGGATCTTGCGGAAAGTATCGGCGACCGGGTGCTACTTGCACAAACGATCAAAGTGGAAAGCGCCATTCTCAATCGAACTGGGCGAGCGAAGGATGGCGTGGAAGCGTCACAACGGGCGTACGAGATATTCAAGGAGGAAGGTGACCGTGCCTGGATGGCGACGTCCTTGATCGACATGGCTTCCAGTCACATCCGCGATGAGCATTGGCAAGAAGCGCTCCCGGTGCTTCACGAGGCGCTCCGTCAAGCGGAGGAAGGCGGCTTTGTCCGCAGCAAACAATTCGCGCTGAACCGGCTCTATTTCGTTTACAAGAACCTTGGACGCACCACAGAAGCATTGAGCTATCTGGAACAGCGGGACTTGATCCAGGATTCCTTGGAAAGCACAGAGGTGACCGCGAAGCTGGCCCAACAAGAGATCCTTTACAGTTCCGCGAAAAAGCACCTAGCTGACAGCCTCGCCCACGCCCAACAACTCGCTGTGGAGCAAGCATCATCGCGCCAGCAAGTGCAACGGCAACGTGCCCGCACCCAGGCCATCGCGGGAGGCGGGGCATTGCTCCTATTGGGCGGTGGTGCGGCGTTCGCGTTGGACCGCAAACGTCGCCGTGAGCGCTTCGAGAAAGAGGCCGCCCGCCTTGAAACGCAAGCCTTGCGCAGCCAGATGAACCCGCACTTCATCTTCAACGCGCTCAACAGCATCAGTGCGTATATCCGCCAGCAGCAGCCGGAGAAGGCGCATGGGTTCATCGCACGCTTCGGTAAACTGATGCGTCTCGTACTGGAGAACAGCCGCCAGACCGAAGTACCCCTGGCCAGTGATCTGGAAGCGCTAAAGCTCTACCTGGAACTGGAGCAAGCACGCACCGAGAACAAGTTCGATTTCCGCATTGAGCTGGATCCCGGGATCGATCCCACTGAAGTCTGCGTACCGCCGCTGGTGATGCAGCCCTTCCTGGAGAATTCCATCTGGCACGGCATGGCCGGCAAAGAAGGGCGCGGGTTGATCGTTCTGAACATAAGCCGCAATGGGGATGTGCTCACCATGGACATCAGCGATGATGGTGTGGGAAGGAACGCGGCGCGGCCCCAGCCGCTGAAAGACGCGGGCAAAACCTCGCTCGGTACCCTGATCACCAAAGCGCGTCTGGATCTGGTACAGAAACAAAAGGGACGGCCGGCGAGCTTCAAGTACATCGAGCAGGCCATCGGTACGCGGGTACAACTCGTCCTGCCCATCTGATAGCCGCCACCTTTCCGTGCGATAGTTCCTAGTTTCGAGGGCCGATCCACGACCATGCCCATCACCGCCCTCATCGTGGACGACGAAGCCATGAGCCGCACCACAATGCGTGACCTCTTGCAGGAGCGCCATGCGGATATCCGGCTCGTGGGCATGGCCAAAGATGTTCCGGAGGGGATCGCGTTGGTGCGCAGCTTGGATCCCGATCTCATCTTCCTGGATGTGGAGATGGGCGAGCTCACCGGCTTCGATCTGCTGAAAGCATTAGCTCCGGTGCGTGCGCAAGTGATCTTCACCACGGCCCATGTGAACTACGCGGTGCGCGCCATCAAATTCAACGCGTTGGACTTCCTATTGAAGCCGATCGTGCCAGAGGAACTGGATGCCGCCGTGGCCAAGGTGCTGGACCGGGGCGTTGCGCCACCCGCGTCCGACCGGTTCAACGCGCTGCTCGGCTCCGTGGTGAGCGAACGACAGATCGCGCTCCCCGTGAGCGATGGGTTGGTGATCGTTCACTTGGACGACATCCTGCACCTTTCCAGCGACAACAATTACACGGAGGTCCATCCGCGCGACGGCAAACGCTTGGTGATCTCGCGCCCGCTCAGTGAGTTCGATCACTTCCTGGAAGGCCAGGGATTCCTGCGTGTCCATCAGAGCCACTTGGTGAACCGCAAGCATGTGCGCCGGTACATCAAAGGCGAAGGCGGCGAAGTGGTGCTGGCCGACGGCACCCACTTGCCTGTCAGCCGCCGCAAAAAGCAGGAATTACTGGAAGCGCTGGAACGTATGTGAACCAGTTCGCCGGATCCTCGATCAAGCCCGCCGGATCCTCGATCACCTGATCAGGCCCCCGTTCTTCCCTACACTTTTGACACCAACGAGGCATGTGCCTCACGCAACGAATGTTTTGACCTTCAAACTCTACGACCATGAAAACAACGACTCTCCTTCTTGCGGTGACACTCCTGCCGATGATAGCTCAGGCTGACATCATCCGCGTGAACAATCTCGGTTTCGGCGCCAACTACACGAGCGTGGCCACTGCCGTAGCGGCCTCTAATCCGGGGGATACCATCCACATTGAAGGCTCGCCCCAGGGTTATGGCAACCTCACCATCAACAGCACCTGGCCGCTGGTGATCATCGGCAACGGGTATTTCCTGGGCGGTGCGGAGAACACCGGCCTGCAAGCCTACGAGGTGGAGACCGCGGTCGGGAATCTCATACTGAGCGCCGGCACCGAGGGCACGGTGGTGATGGGCATCCATTCCGTGGCCAACGTCAGCATCCTCTCGTCCGATGTCACCTTCGCGCACAACCGGGTGGACGGCCTATTCTCCATGAACTCAGGCACAGGCCGGGTGATCGCGCAGAATTACATCGCGATCGTGGACATTGGCGCCAGTTCGGTCTTCGTGCCGGACCTGACGATTACGAATAATTACATCGGTACGATCATCATCGGCCCCACGAATGCAGGGACCTTCACCCACAACGTGGTGTTGGGCAACGCCAGTATGAACAATCTGGATTGCTCCAACAACGTGTTCGTATCCGGAGTGGTGACACAGGGTACGGGCAACACCTTCACCAACAATATCTTCTGGAACAACCTGGCCTTCATCACTGGCAACGGCAACCTGGAAAGCGAGGTGATGACCGATGTGTTCGCTTACACCGGTTCCACCGACGGCCAATGGCGTCTGATGGTCGGTTCGCCGGCACTGGGTGCAGGCACCTTCGGCACGGACATCGGAATGTACGGCGGTTCGACGCCATACGTGGAAGGGGGCATCGCAGAGATCCCCACCATCTACGAACTCGCCACGCCCGGCACAGCCATCCAAGGCGAGACCATCAACGTGACGTTGAGCACCCGCAGCAACAACTAAGGTCATGACACGCACAGCACTTCTCTTGGCGTGCGGGCTCGTCACCCAACTGGCCGCACAGAACATCGTAACCGGCGAATACTGGATCGACAGCGACCCCGGCTTCGGTCAGGCCACGCCGATCACCGGACAACCCACCGGAGCCGATGTGGACTATGCGTTCAACATACCCACCACGACCCTTTCACCGGGCATGCATACCATCATTTACCGCACCAAGCAGGCGAACGGCACCTGGAGCCACACCAACCACAGGCCGCTGTATGTGGCTGCGGCGCCACCGGCCAATTCGAACATCGTGCGCACGGTGTACTTCTTGAACAGTGATCCCGGCTGGGGTGGAGGTACTGATGCCAACGTGGATGGCGCACCGGAAGTAGCCGATGCCAACACAACGGTGGACTTGGCCAGTGCGAACGTGGGCATGAACACACTGTTCTACCGTTCGCAAGATGCGAGCGGCCGTTGGAGCCACACGAACCATCGTCCGCTGTACGTGGCCGATAGTTCTTCCGGTGCCATCGTGCGCGTCGAGTACTTCTGGGATACGGATCCCGGCTTCGGGCTTTCGCCCTTGGACACGGTGCTCGCCAACCCGGCAGCCGACTGGTCAGGTACGCTGGTGGCCACAGTGCCCCTTGGGATCGGCCTTGCGGATCACCTGTTGTTCGTTCGATCCCGGGATAGCCGTGGCCGCTGGGGCTTGACCAATATCTGTGACACGGTTGACGTGACCGGCAGCACGGATGTCGATGAACTCGCCGACAAGACAGGCATCACCGTCTACCCCAACCCCTTCGCTGAGACCATCACCGTGCAGCCGTCAGAGACGAAACCATTGCGCGTGATCCTCTATGACCCGCAAG
>JAGNSU010000133.1 GCA_017987895.1 Flavobacteriales bacterium
TCGCGCATCTGTTCCTTCTCGTAGCGCTTCCAATTCGGCGCGTTGCCGTCGCCCAGGAAGCGCGCCAGGCGGAAAGCGCCCTTGATAGCGAGGAACAATCCGGAGGAGAAGATGGGGTCGAGGAATCCGCCCGCATCGCCGGTGAGCACCCAGTTGCGCCCGTACATACGCTGGCTGATCAACTGGTAGTTGTCGTACTGCACCACGCCGGTCTCGCGCTTGCCGTTGGAAGTGAACTTGCGCAGCGTGGGCTCGCTCTTCAGGTAGTTGTCGTAGCGTTCTTCGCGTGTGCTGCCCAAGTCCTTCACATGGTCGGCGTTGATCACCACACCGATGGACGTGCGGCCCGGCAAGGGGATGCGCCAACTCCATCCCTTCTCCAAGCGGTGCAGGTGGATATTGAAAGGGGCGATCGGTTCGGTACCGCTCATATGGCTGAAGAGGGCGATGTCCTTGCGCTTTCCGGTCTTCGTGGGGATATTGAGCAACCGGCTGATGTGGCGGGCGCGGCCGCTGGCATCCACGATCAGATCGGGTTGGCCCTGGAAAAAGTCACCGATGGCGGCCCGTGTGTCGTCGCTCAGCTTCAGCTCGTCCCCCTTGCCGGTACGCTCCAGCTTGGCGGCCTGGTGGAACATGGTCACGCCTTCGCGCACGGCGAGGTCGAAAATGGTCTTGTCGAAATCGCGGCGGGGCACATTGTAGGCATAGGGTGGCAGGCTGCCTCCGCCCATGGCGAAGGGGGAGGTCGCCTCTTCATCCTTGTTCACCCACACGGATGCACCGGGTTTGTAGGTGCTGTAGCTCTTCACCTCGTCCTCCACACCCAGCTCCCGCAACATGGGGATGATCGCTGGTACCAGGGATTCGCCCACGATGATCTCCGGGCGTTTCTCCAAATAGAACACAGCGACCTTGAAGCCCTTGCGCTTCAACAAGGTGGCCAGGGCGCAGCCCGAGGGTCCTCCGCCAACGATGGCAACGGTACGAATGGTCTTCATGCGAGGCCTCGGTGGTTCTGGTTCGCTCCGCGTCCAAGGCGATGGTGCGGGCAAGATAAAAAGGTGCGTGTGGTCGGGAGGTGATCATTCGCATCCCACAGGTCGATCGGTTCCAATGTGCGCACGGTGATCAAGGCTCTTGACACTTTTCCACTTTCACCTTCCTGAGAAGCTCTTCGGCATGGAAATGTTCGTGCGCCACTTCGCGGAAGGTAGACCCCTGCTCGAGCAGATATTCCACCATCAGACGCCCTTCGAAGTAGGGATGATCAAGGGTCCCCGCGCAGAGTTGGTTCAGACCTTCTCCATGCTCGATCGAACTCTCCCGCGCGATATGGTCACAATAGCCTTCATGCTGCCATACGGGCATGCTTTGGAATTTCCAAAGTCCGAGCCCGTGCTCCACCATCAGATGCGTCGCTTCGTGGGCCAGCACGCCGCTCAGCGTTCGGGTACTGTGCTCATCCGCCGGGCGGAAGACCCGGTCGTTCGCCACATCGGTGTGGGCCACGAAGATGTGATCGATCACCGGATAGGCCACGGCGAAGGCGTCGCGGGAGAACGGTGCGAACAGGGTGAACGTCGCCAGGTCGCCGCAGAGGAACACCTTGTAGCGGACGGTCGGATCATGGAGTTCCGATCCTATGATCCGTGCTCCCGCGGAGTCGAGGATGGCGAAAATGCGCGGGTCCGGTTCCACCGCCGACCAGATCTCGAACTGACCCCGTTGCATGTGTTCGTGGAGCATCCATTGCGGCCAGGCCAGGCTGGCCGTGAACAGCACGAGGACCGTCACGAAGACAAGGCCGGTCCAGCGAAGGAGCGTGCGCATGGATCCGCGAAGTAAACGCGTCTTTGGTACTATCACCGAGTCCTGTGGACACAATGCCGTCAATGCGCCATTGCTCAGCGTATGAACCTTCTATGTTCGCATCCGTAAAGCGGTCGTTCCACCCCCATCCTCGTTCCATGGACAACGCCTTCATCGCCACCACCTTCGATTGGGACCACCGCACGCCCACGGGCTGGCAGATGTTCGTGAACAAGGTGATGCGGAAGTTCCACCTACCTGTCCGGCTTACTCCGGCACCGTCGGATATGGCCAATGTGGAAGCACGCATGAACCTCTTCCACCTGCTGGAGCAGACCGTCGCGAACAAGGTACCCGGCGATGTGGTGGATGTGGGGTGCAACGCGGGCGATAGTACCATCGTGATGCAACGGGTGATCACCACCCTGGCACCCGAGAAGCAGGTCCATGCCTACGACAGTTTCGAGGGGTTGCCCGAACTCACCGAGAACGACGCGAAGGATGGCGTCTATGGCAAGGGTTACATGGCGGCCGGGCTCGACCTCTTCACCCGGAAGTTCAAGGCGCTCAACTTGAAGATGCCGCACACGCACAAGGGCTGGTTCGAGGCCACCATACCCAGCGAGTTGCCGGAGCGCATCAGCTTCGCGCTCATCGATGGCGACCTGTACGAATCGACCAAACACGTACTGCCGCATCTGTACGCACGCATGGCCCCGGGTGCCATCGGCATGATCGCCGTGTACTACGATGAGAAGATCTTCCCGCGCAAGGGCGTTTCCGGTGGCTATATGTCGCCCGGCGTGAAGCGCGCTACGGACGAGTTCTTCAAGGACAAGCCCGAGAAGATCTCCCTGCTCTACGCGAACGAGTACTCGAACGGGTACTTCCGCAAGCTGTAGGTAGCGCGTTCAGCGCACGCTGATGTTCTCCAGGATCGCAGGTTGGCCCTTGGCGCAGTTCCCTGATGAGGCCCGCGACAGGCGGTAAGTGAAACTGAGCTTCACCCCGTCCTTGAGGTATTGCTCGTCCAAGGCGATCGGTAGCAGGTGGGTGAACTCCGTGGGCTGGTCCAGCACCACGAGAAAAGCGCAGCCTTCGTTGGCGAAGGCCGTGGTCATGGTGCCGGTCAAAATACCTTCCACAGCGGACCCGGTGCTTTCCACGGCGGCCGTGGTCTTACTGCCGTTGCACGCGGCCAACAGGCCGATGGTCAAGGCACTTGCCAGGTATCCGTTCATCGGGTAAGCACGATGCGTTGCACCTTTTGGAAGCCGGCCCGGCCCAGTCTTACGAAGTAGGCGGAAGGCGGCAGTGCGGCGATATCGAACGCACCGTTCCAGTGTGTTGAAGTAGGCTGTACGGCTTGGCTGAGCAGGGTACGTCCATCCATCGCGATCAGGTCCAGCGCCAAAGCACCGTCTTCCGGCAGGCCCATTGCGCTCACCAACAATTGGTCGCCTTGGATGATGGCTTGTAGCTCTGTGCCGATCGTCGACACGCGCGAAACCTCATCCAAGCCGACGGTCTGCACCAGGTCGAACGAGGCGATCCGTGTGCGCTGTGCGCCGCCACTGGTCAGGTATTCGCCCGTATGCCAGAAGGTGGTGCCGTTGGGATCGAGCGACATGTGGGAATAATCCCCGTAGCGATCGAAGCCCGTTTGTGCACCACCGCCAGCGATGATGACTTGCTCCGGCAAGGTCATATAGCCCAGTGGATCGCTGGCATAACGGCCGGTGAAGCGTAGTCCTGGGTAGAGGGTGGCGGCGGGATCCGTATGGCTGTAGCCCAGACCGATGTTGCCCTGGTTGTCCATAGCGATGCTCGCCATCCATCGGTGGGCCGCATCGGGGGCCCATGTGCCTTGCTGGTAGATGTACCAGTTGCCGTCGTTCGCGTCGCGCAGTTCGTACCAGCGCACACCGGCCCGGTTCGCGCCGTTCACATCCACCACATGGCAGAGCACCACGCTGCTATGGCCCACAAAGCGCAAATGAGGGGCGCGGAAGTAGAAGATCTGCGCCACCGCGTCCAGCTTCTGGGTGGTGCCTGGCTGGCTGATGTTGGAGAAGCCGGACCCGAAGTTGGTATCGAAGGGAACGGTGTTCAGGGTCATCGAAACCGTGATCTCCGTATTGGCGATGTTCACCCAATCGGTGTGCATCTCGTAGATCTTGATGCGGTCGGCGGGGGCGCCCCAGCCGTTGTCCTCCAGGTTGAAGAAGTAGCAGGGGGTGCCGGCCGGAGGCAGATCGCCGTCCGCATCGGCAGGCAGCACACTTCGGAACCCGGCGATGAGGCTCGGGGCGCTCAGATCCTCCATCTGCGCGGTCTGCCCGAGCAACATCTTCTCCCGCTCGAACACCAGCGCGGTATTCGACGAATTGGAGGTCATGTAGTAGCCGTCCCACCAGATCGAGAACTTGGGGTAGTCCGGAAATGCATCGAGCGTGAAGTTGTAGGCGAAGTAGTCACCGGTGGGATCGTTCGTCTCCGAGATGGCGATGGAAACACCATTGTTCTTCATCTGGGAGATGAACCAGCGGTCGGCATGGCGGTCGTAGAGCACAATGGGGTCACCCAGCCCGGATTGCCCAGGGAAGAGGCTGTTCAAACTGAAGGCGCCACCCATTCCGGTGCCGGTCTTGGTGTACACCCGGCAGGAGGAGTTCACGCATTGCACGTAGTGGTTCGGGCCCGCGGCGCCAGTAGGGTCGGGGGGCGCGCCATTGCCCGTCTGGGCCTGCCATTCCTCGATCGGTGCCCGATCCATCCGGCTTGGTGCGGACCTCTGGAGGGCGGGGTCTTCCACCTTCGTTCTGCCGTCGGGGACCAGATAGGTGTGCATCAACGCCTCATTGCGCGAATGTCTGCGCACGGCGGGGGGCAAGTCGCTCTCCTCCAGTGCGGGTTTGTCGCGCAATGGTCCGGTGCGCACCATGGGGGATGAACTGACCTTGATCGTCTGCCCAAGGGCATTCACGACGGTCCTGTTTTCTTGGACCTGGATCTGGGCGGAGAGGAACATGGGCAGCGTGATCGCTGCCATTGCAAGGAGATGGGTGGTACGAAGCATGGGGTCGTTCAACAGGGATCGCCAAGGTAAGCCGGGATGGCCGCGTGAACGTCAGGCCATTATTTCCTCCGATCGGGATCCTGGCGCAATGACCTTTTGATGAAGTGGCCCGTTTCCAGGCGTCGAAGCAACTCGGCCACGCGTTTGGCACGGGTGGCCACGGTTTTCGCGCTACCCACCCAATAGCACATGCTGCGCTGCATGCCTGGGCTGAGCTGGTCCCAGGCGGTCTTCATTTCGGGTAGGAAGTCCAGTGTCTCGGCCAGTTCTTCGGGGAGGTCCAACTTGGCGGGCTCGGTGTTGAGCCAGACCTCCACCTGCGCCAGGTCACCGGCCTTCTTCAGTTTGGCCGCCCGGCGGATGTCACCCCCCAGGATGATGATGTGATAGCCGCTTTTGGTCGGCATCAGCGCACGGTCCACCGGCACGCCGTTAATGGTGCCTTTCACGCGCACGTTCCCTCGTCGCCCGAAGAGCTGCTCCACATCATGGGGGAACTCCAGGTAGCTCCATGCGAATTGCCCGGACATTTTCTCCATCGGGGCGGTGAAGACGAACGTTCGCTCCGGCTTCGCCATGCATCAAGGGATGGATACGGTGGTCCGTCCTCTACTTCGGCAGCATCGCGCGCATCACCTTGTTGCCCATGTACTCGCGCATCTGCCCGAACTGCTCGGTCATGGCGTTCACCTTGTCCTTGCCCCCGAGCTTGGCGTCCAGCGCATCGCGGATGGCCTTCCACTTCGCTTCGCGGGCGGGATCCGGGTCCATGGCGGCGAGGTTCGGGTATTCCACCAGCATCATCACGTCGTAATCGTCCTGGTTGGCGAACTCACCGGCGAGCAGGGAGAAGGAGGAGATGAGGCCCTGCTCCTTGGCGGTGGTCATCATCGGGTACCAGTATTCGTTCAACTTCTTCAGGTAGCCCTCCTGCGAGTTCGCTTCGGTGCGGATCATGGCCACGGTGTACACAGGGCCTTCCTTGAAGGGGTTGTCGTCCTGGGCGATAAGCAGGGGCGCGGTGCACAGGGCAAGGCTCAGCAGAACGAAAGGACGCAACAGGGTTCGCATGGGATGGGAGTTGGTTCGTAAAGAACTCGAATGTAGCCTTTGGACCGATCGTGCTCACCCCCCGGCCTTCTTCGCTTTGTAGCCCTTCTCCGACAAGTAGGCCAGGACCTTGTCGCGGTGGTCGCCTTGCAGCAGGATCACGCCATCCTTTGTGTTGCCACCGACGCCGCACTTGCTCTTCAGCGTGCGGCCCAGGTCATCCAGGTCAGCCTCCTTGCCGACAAAGCCCACAATGCGCGTCACCTCCTTGTTCCCTTTCAAGCGGTCCAGGTGGATGCGGAGGTCCTGCTGGCCGGGAGCAGCGGTCGGCTGGCCAGAGCCTTTCGGTCCGCTGGAGTAAACCAGGCCACCGAAAGAGGTGAGCGTGCGCTTCTTCATGAGTGCGAATTTCGGTGATGTTGCACCGTAGCGTCCTCATGCGCGGAAGTGCTTTCGTGACCTCGGGGCGGGAAGAAGAACTGTGCGGGATGCCTGCGGAAGTGTTGCCACACGGCCACTACCAATTCGTCCAGATCGCGAACGGGGATCCCCCTGGAGCGCATGGCCAGGCTGAGCGAAAGCCCAAAACTCACCGCGAAATTGACGAACCCGATGACCCCGACGCCGATGAAGCCCCATACCAATGCTCCAGGCCCCAGCACGAAGTTGGCCCCATGCAGCGCGATCCCCAGGTTGCCGGCCGCGAAGGTGATATGCCTTATGTCCAGCGGCAACCCGAGTATGGTGCCCAGCACCACCGTGCTGCCCATGAACACCCCGAACCAGAAGTTGCTGAGGATGCCCGCCCACCTCTTTTCATAGAAATGTGCCAACCTCGCGGCGTTCCGCACTCCCAGCGTGGTGCGTAACAGCGGGTGCTTTTCAATGCGCAACGGGATGCGTTCATGCCTGCCGCGGTTGGCGACGCTGCCGGCGATGATGCCGCTGAGGAAGAGGAACACCCCGGCGATCGCCGCGTGCAGCACGGCCAACGAATGCACTGGGCTCAGGTCGGTGAGCAGGTCTTCCCACTTGGTGGCCGATATGTTGAAGCCGGTGAGGTAGGTCACCAACAGGCTCAACCCCAACGCCACGGGGAACGCCAGCAGAATATTGCCCATGAACGCCACGAACTGCGAGCGGAACAGCCGTGCGAACAACTGCGCGAACGCGCTGTACGAATGCTTATCGCCCACCGCGTGCTGAAGACTTTTCACCAGGGTGGCCGCGGTCATCGCCGGTTGTTTGGTGGCCAGGGTGGCGCCCAGCATGTAGATCGCGATGAAGCCCCACGCATAGTTCATGCTGTAGAGGAAGGCTTTGCCGAAAAGGCTCGGATGCAGGTAGGATAGCAGCACTTTCAGGATGCACATCACCGCCACGATGGCCCCGCCGGCAGCGGCACTGGTGAACATCCTCCGGTACTCCTTGGAGGTACTGGTGATGTAATGCTCACCGGTCCTTCCCGTGTGCTGGGTGATCTCATATGCGGTAAGCCGTGTGCTCTCTTCCACCAGCCCACGCACATTGGTTTTTTCGCGGTTGAAAGCGATGAGCCGTCGCGCCAGATCAACGGTGTTCCGTTCCGCGGTGCGTGTACCATCCACCACCAACAGATCGAGCACGATACGCAAACGTTCGAGTTGTTGCTGTATCCGCAACAGGTTCTGGTTCACGCGGATACTGATGCCGTAGTGCTCGCTGTTCGCAAAGGCCTTGGTCACGAACTCCACGCACTGCGCATGTTGTATCCGCAGTTTCCGGTGAGCCCCCTGGTCCAGCTCATCCACCGATCCGCCATGTTCCAGAAAGTACTGCACCACATCGTCCAGTTCGCGCTGGAAGGCAAGGAAAGGGTTCTCCAGGCGTTCCTGCTCGGGCACCATTTGCAGCACCGCCGCTTCCAAAGCACGACCGCTTATGCGATGTGCCAGCACACTGGCCGCGAAAAGGAGGTCGGCATAGGGCCCTTCTCCGTTCTTGGTCGCGCTGATCGGCCGAAAGCCCAATAGGTGGAACAGTTCCAGGAGTTCCTCTTCCGGCAACGCGCCGATCCACCGCGCATCGCCCTTGCGGTAGAACACGTTGATCAACACGTGCCCCATCGTGCCTTCATCGGGCTGGTCCGGCAATAGCTTCAACACCAACCTGCGCACCACTTCGCGGAAAAAATCGGTGTCGGCCAGAATGCCGTTGTCCGTGAGGGAATGCCGAATGCGGCGGCCTTTGAGGAGTTGCGTGATGTACGCGCCCAGGCCTTTGCGGTGTTCCTCGTTCTGCCGCAATAACGCAAGGAAAGGTTCGATCGTGGGGCCTGTGTCCTTGCGAAGGGCATCCACCAAACGCACGAGTATCCGCAGGTCGTCCGGTTCGCTGCGCCAAGCCTCACTTTCGCCGAAGTACTTGGTGAGCAGCCGCAATAGCTGGGTGTCCGACGCGATCTTGGTTTTCATGCCTTGCGGGCCGAAGTAAGTCGACATCGGGGCAGTTCGAACATGCCCGCTCCCAGATCTCTTAGCTGCACGGGTCGTTGCGGTGTCGGGATCACCGGCCACGTCATTTCCAGCGTCCCAACCCCCCTTGGCATTGCGTTCCTTCCGTGCCTCTGTGCCGGAGCCTGCCCCGACGAAGGACGGGGTGGTGGAGCATTCAATTCCACTGGATCATCCGCTGCATTCTTTGCGCCCTTCGTGTCCTTTGCGGTATACTTTACTTCCACCACGTGATCAACGGCCTTGTCATCTCCAGCCCGAACCTTCGCGCCTCCTCCAGCTTGAA
>JAGNSU010000134.1:0-5119 GCA_017987895.1 Flavobacteriales bacterium
TGTTCGATGATCGGGCGGTGGCCATTGCCCACAATGACGAGGACGCGCTGGTCGGCATCCCGCGTGGAGCGGCAGATGTTCGCGTACATCCGGATGTTGCGCAGGTACCATTGGCCGATGAACTCCGCACCGGCATCGTCACCGAGCGGGCCAAGTCGTGCAGCGGCGAACACACTGTTCACCGCCAACGCCAATTGGGTCCCCTCCGCCGAGTTCAGTTGCCGCAAGGCCTCGATGATGGGCTGGTGCATGTGCATCGAATCCTCATCCACCACCAGTTGCACCACACTGTCCATGTAGGCCTCGAACCATGCGGTGCTTCCGCACTTCCCGGCTGCGTAATTCAGCGTATCATACAGGAAGAGCCCATCGGCATCGATGCACTGCGGGGGGCCGGTATCGAAGCGACGCGCCTGGCGGAACCCGATCTGGTACACCTCGTTCGCCCGCAGCTTGAAGCGATCGGCCAGGTACTCGGCATACGCACTGTCCACGAACGGTTGATCCTCGACCACCTTCCATTCCACCATGATCCTATCCGGCGCAAAGCCGGCCAGCTTGTCGTTCAACTCCTGGATCTCCGCTTGCCGCTGGCTGCTCAGGATGTCGATCTCACCGTGCTTGATCGCGTCCTGGTTCGATGCGAAATGAAAGGTGCCGAGCACGAGGATCTGCTTGCGCGCACCCTGTTGAGCGATGGCGGATGCGGCGACCAAGGCAAGCGCAGCCCAGAGCGGATGGCGGAGGAATTGGATCATTGCGTAATGTAGGATCGGATGCATGCCTGTTCGTGGCCACGCTTCTTCAGGTTCATGTGATGTGACGGAAGCAGGCCGAATGATGGCGTCCCAGCTATGGAACTGATCGATGGCGAGCGCTTGGTGAGCCTGTTCGAGAAGTACGAACTGGGCCTGAAGCCGAAGACCGTGTACGAGCCTGCCGGAGTTCTTCCGGAGCTTTGAGAGTTAGGTCCGGCAGCTCAATGCCTCAAGCATCAGGTTCGCCCCACTACCTCCGCATCAACCGCAGCATCAGCTTCCACGCCACCAGGTCGGAGACCTTTTCGGGATACACGTTCTTCGAGGTCTCCCAGTCGTAGAACTTCCGCAGCGCTTCCAGGAATTCCACCTCACTGGGAAATACAACCGTATCGGGATAATCGCCTTGATCGATGCGCACGAACCGCGAACCGTTCCAGCTCATGTTGGTGTCGCCTTCCTTGTTCGACGTGGTGAACCGTGCGCCGCGTTTCATCGCCGCGACGATGGTTTGTTGCAGCGCGGGCACGGTATCGAGATGCGCTTCGGCATTCAACGCCGCAGCGCAGATCGCCTGGTACTGTTCGGGCGCACCCGCGTCAGCGGCGGGCGGTTCGGCGGGCATGAGATCGCGCGTCCAGAGACCGAACCAACTATTCGCGGTCTTGCGGTAATAGTCGTGATGCGTCGCCGCCGAGTCCGCCCACGACGTCCCCACATGCAGCGAGTAGCAGTTGGTATGGGGCATGGCCGCCTCGAAGCGCAGCTCGAACTGATACTGCGCGCCGACCACCTTGGCGCTGGCCGTGAGGACAAGCCGATCGTTCTGCATAGTGGCCGCGAACAGGCTCATCAGGTCGCGCTCCAGCGCGAACTGGATCTCATGCGGCGGACGATGGTCGCGAAAGTGCAGCAGGCGTTCCGCGCTGGTAGCGGTTTCCGTGGTGGTCATCGCGCCTTTCGGAATGCGGGCGGGCTGCGCTTGCTCCACAGCAACGCGCTCCTGCATCATCGACCGGACGACCTCCGGACCTGAACGGGCTTCGCGCTGAGCGAGCCGGGACAATACATCCGGCTTCGGCTCGAGCGATCGACGGATGGCGTCCATATCGGGCGGGGGTTCGGGCGGCAAGGGCGGTTCCAGCACGAAGTAGTGCCGCTGCGCGGTAGTGAACTCGCCCGCATAAGAGGAGTTGTTGCGCACGTAGAAGCTCACTTCTGCGGTGGATCGCCGCCGTTCATCGTGGACCGCTTTCGCCAGCTTCACCGAGGCGCCGCAGGGCGCAGCGGGAAAACCGTTCTCGATGGCCACGATGGTGTTGCCGGCTTCGAGCTCGGCTTCAATGAGCGCGCGCAAGGGCGCGGGGAACTCCGCGAGCTTCTGGCTGTTGGGATCGGCGGTCGTCATCGGTCCGTTCGTGGATCCACCGTGCTCACTTCATCTTCTCCTCATACCACGCCTGCTGCTCGGAGAAGTCAACGCCGGTACCGGCGAATTTCTCCGGGAGAACGCGGAACAGCTCATCGCCAAAACGCCGCGTACGCTTCAGGTGCTCCGACGTCGTGAAGTTGGGTGCGGGTGCACTGTTCACCCAACGCCCCAGGGCGTTGAGCGCGGGGCGGGCGAAGCGGGCTTTTTCGGCGGGGGTCAGCTCAGCATCGCGCACGAACGACAGCGCAGGTTCCGCATAGCCGGAATCCAGCATGGCAGCCATGCGCTCCAGGAATGCCGGATCCGAACGCAGGCGTGCAGTGGCAGCCTCGCACACGGCCCGTTTCTCATCACGGTTCGCCCGCCAGAGCAGCTTTTCGAAATCGTTCTTCAGATCGAGCTGTGCGATCTGCGCAAGCTCTTCTTCGTATGCTGGCAAGAGGACGATGATCCGTAGGGCGACGCCGGAAAGACCTCGAACACCGTGGGTCGCGATCCAATGGCCGGAAAAGATCAGGCTGCCCACGAGGCTCAAGGCGGTGAACCATGACCATGGGCGAAGCAGCCACTGTACGGACACTCCGGGCACGAGCTTCTGGTTCAAGCTCACGACCATGATCAGCACGGTGGAGAACAGGATGAGGTAGAGGAACGGACTGTAGAGGCCGCGCGGCGTGAAGCCGG
Organism: Flavobacteriales bacterium; assembly: GCA_017987895.1. Classification (GTDB taxonomy): domain Bacteria; phylum Bacteroidota; class Bacteroidia; order Flavobacteriales_F; family PHOS-HE28; genus PHOS-HE28. The sequence goes on from JAGNSU010000134.1 coordinate 2,875, forward strand.
GGCGGAGGTACAGTCCGATGAACAGGTAGGAAGCCGTCGCCAGCGCGAACGCAGCAGCCACGGTGAGCAAGTAGAGCTTGGTACGGCTCAGTCGGATCCAGTCGAAGCCGCCACTGGCGGTCATGCAGAGCAGCGCGATCATCATCAGCACCCAAATGGGCGCCAGGATGTACAGCGCGGGTGTCACCCATTGGTCGCTGCTCGTCTCCTTGCGCGCCCAGTCCCACAGGAACGGTTGCAGGCGCAGCAGGAAAAGGAGGGTGGCGAGGCCGGCGCTGATGCTGCCGATGATCTGTTGGGAGGTGGAAGGATTCATTTTCACGATCCGGGGAGAGCGATGAGCAGGATGGTCCCGAAAATAACGGTCGGCGCGAACGCCGCGAGCGACGCCCAGCCTGGTTGACCGGCGCGGATCAGCAGGATGCCGACCACCACGCCCGCCACCCCCTCGCTGGCGCGGATGCTAGACGTGCGGCGGACAGTGTGGGGCAGGGCCGTCCATCCGTGCCCACTCCATGGTGCGTGCCTACCCCACCGCGGCGGTACCTAGAACTACGGGCCGATCTGCCCTGAAGACAAATGCGCCCGAGCCCTCTACCCTCGCTACTCCTTCACGAATTTCAGTTGTTGCCCCTGTGCCCGGACCAGGGGAACCAGGCAAAGCACGTAGCTGCCTTTCGCCAGCGGCGTAACATCAAGGCGCCCTTCCCCGGTGATCCCACCGGCAAGCACCGTCCTGCCCTGCTGGTCCAACACGGTATACGTGTGTACACCGACAAAGCCGCGCACTTGGAGATGATCGGTGGCGGGATCCGGGTAGAGCACTAAGGGCGGTCGCCGCGTTTCCTGGATGCCGTTGGCGTTGTCGGCGAGTTGAGCCACGAACACATCGCGCACCACCGGCTGGCCCGTGAGCGTGGGGCCGGGGTCGAAAGCCATGGACACTTGGAAGCCGCCGGTTACGAACACGTCCGTGCCGTGCAGCGCCATGCCGCGGATCGTCTCCCCGGTGGGCCCACCGTAGCCCTTGGCCCACAAAGCATCCCCGTTCGGGGAGACCTTCGCCACGTAGCCGTCAACACCTCCGTTCGTCACCAAGGTGGTGTTCCCGAAAGTCCATGAATCAGCGTATGCACCGGTGATGTAGCTGTTGCCCACAGGGTCCACACCAATGCCCACGGCCCTGTCGCTGGCGGGACCAACGCCGCGTGTGGCCCATTGGAAGGCGCCATCCGCGCTCGCGCACCTGGCCACGAACACATCGTAGCTCATGTCGCTCGGGCCGGGAAGTGAAAGGCCGCCCATGGCGATGGTGCCCCGGTAGAAACCCGTGACGTACGCGTTGCCCTGCGCATCCATGCCCACGCTTTCGCCAATGGCGTAACCACCCGCCCCGGCCTTCTGCGCCCACAGGGGTTCGCCGTCGCTGTTGAGCTTGGCCACGTAGATGGTGGCTTCGGGCGTTCCGGCATCCAGGGTGACCCCACCGAAGGTGATCGAAACAAAGAACTCCCCGGTGATGCAGAGTTCACCGGCATCGTTGGCGCAAATGCCATCGCCCAGGTGCGACACGCCATAGTCCGCGGACGTGTTGGTCCAGAACTCCGTTCCGTTGTACGCGAACTTCGAAACGAAGACCTTCGAACTGGAGTGCTCATAGGCTGTCAAGTGCAGGTCGCCTGTAACGAAGAAGTTGAAATAGCCATCATGGCAGATGCTCGCGCCATAGTCATAACCGGGGCCACCGATGGAATGCGCCCAGATCGGAGAACCATCCGCGCCGTACTTGGCCACGAACACATCGAAGGACCCCGCCGAGGTGAGCGTGATGCCGTTCACTCCGGGAATGAAGACCACCGATCCCTGGAACATGCCCACCATCGCGATGGCACCCCCATCATCGATGGTGACGCCATGCACGGATATGCCCGGGCCGTTCGCGGCGATGTGCGCCCATAGCACCGCGCCGGAGGGATCGAACTTGGCGATGAAGATCCCGTCCTCATTGGGCGAGGACAATAGCTGGCCACCGAATCCGATGGTGCTGGAATAGGTGCCCACGACAACGCTGTTGCCCTGCGCATCCACCGCGACGGCGCGCCCTTCAGCGTTCGCGGCGCCGGCACCCGGTTCGGCCCATTGCCACTGCTGCGCGTGCAGCGTCGCCGAGATGACGGCTAGCTGCAGGCAGAAGGACCGTAGTGTGGGGCGCATGTCCGCGGGGGTTGGTACGTGTGCTGGACGC
>JAGNSU010000134.1:5219-8713 GCA_017987895.1 Flavobacteriales bacterium
GCCTGCGTTCTGAATGCTGGGCATCACGGCAGAAGACAAAACGAAACCACCCCTACACCCCTCCTTATAGGTTCGGCGGTGCGTACCGCCGAACAGGAGGGGACTTCGCGTAGGATCGGATCGCTTCGAGCACACGTTCGGGATCTTCCAGGACCTCCCGGTTATCAAAACGTAAGACCCGAATACCTCGCTCGTGCAGGTATTCATCGCGCACCCCATCGTTCGCGGATCCAATGGGATCGGAATGCGCGCTTCCGTCCAGTTCAATGGCCAGTCGAATTTCCGGGCAGTAGAGATCCACGATCACATGCTCGCCGAAGCTGTGCTGTCGTCTGAACTTCAAACCATCCAACTGCTTGTTCTTGAGACAGGACCACAACGTCGCTTCCGCGGATGTCGCCTCACTTCGCAAACCTTTGCGGATGGACTTCAGTCCTGGCCGGTTATGGAAGAATCCCATTGAATGAAAGGTAAGAGCCACCCCGACTTACGTGCTAAACTCCCCTCCGCGATCGATCGCTCGATCGCAATACATAAGGAGGGGCCGGGGGTGGTTTCCAGGTCTGCGTTCTGAAAAGCGATCAGCCACGTCAAGAGAGAAGTTGAAACCACCCCTACCCCTCCTTACCCGTTCGGCGGAGCGATCCACCGAACCTCGCTTCGCCGAAGGCTTCGCGAAGACGCAGCAGGAGGGGACTTCACGGTGGCAACTCCCCTCCGCGATCGACCGCTCGATCGCACTACTTAAGGAGGGGTTGGGGGTGGTTTCCAGGCCTGCGTTCTGAAAAGCCAATCTGAAACCACCCCTACACCCCTCCTTAGACGTTCGGCGGAGCGCACCGCCGAACCTCGCTTCGCCGAAGGCTACGCGAAGGCGCAGCAGGAGGGGACTTCGCGTTGGTAACTCCCCTCCTTACCCGTTCGGCGGAGCGCTTCCTCGGCCGCTGCTCGGCCTGCGGAAGTCCGCTGCCGCTAAATACCGAACAGGAGGGGACTTCCGGTTAGAATTTCGGCAGCCTCCCGTAGTATTGACCTTGATGCGCGTGACGAACCGACATGCTGCGGCGTGTTTTGCAGCCCTGCTGTTGGCAGCGCCGTTGGCAGCCCACGCGCAAGCCTCCCAGCCTGCGGCGGCGGCACCGGCGGTTTCCTGCGAACAAAATCTCGCGCGGGCAAAGGAGCTGCTCACCCTCGATCCGGATTCCGCGCTGGTGCAGGCGCTGGCGGCCGAAGAACAACTCGGTGAACTGCACGGCAGCGATGAGAAGGCCCGCGCGCTGCTCCTGATCGGTGACGCGCACCTGGGTGTAAGGGACCTGCCTGCTGCTTTGAGCGTTTATCAACGGGCGCAACGGGTGGTGGAAGAGGCGCTGGAAAAGGAGGGCGTCTCGCCCCCGCTCCTATTGTCCCGCTCGGACGTGCAAGCGAAGATCGGCCTGTTGCATTTCTACCTGCGCGACTACGACAAGAGCATTGCCGGCTACAACGAGGCGATGCGCATCCTCGACCAGGCGCAGGACCTGGACACGGCGGAGCTCGCCATGCGCAAGGTGCGGCTGTTCAACAACATCGCCGGCGTCTATATCCAGCGCGAGGACTACGCCACGGCCCTGCCCTATTATCAACAGGCCGTGGAGATCAACCGGGCGCTGAACGACCTGCGCAACGAAAGCTCCTTGAACAACAACATCGGCATCTGCCTGATGGAAACGGGCCAGCATGCGCTGGCCAACGAATACTTCCTGAAGTCGCTCGCGGTGCGCAAGGAAAACGGCGATGCGCGCGGGCAGGCGCAGGTGCTGAACAACCTGGGCAAGAACCAGGTGAACTTCGGGCACTTCGAAGCGGCGCGGGAACGGTTCGAACAGGCCCTGGCGATCGGACGGGAGATCGGCAGCCGCGAGTCGATGGTGATCTCCTTGGAATCGCTGGCTTTGATACACGACACGCTGCGGAACTACGAGGCCGCACTGGAGGCCCACCGCGAGTTCAAGACATTGAACGACACCCTGTACAACGCGGGCACCCGGCTCACCATCGCGCGATTGGAAGAGGAATACCGTCGCGATAAGGAGCGGGAGGTGTTCGCCGCCGAGGCGGAACGCAAGAACGCGGAGAGCGCGCGGCGGCGGGTCTGGAACATCGCGCTCGGCGGCGCGCTGTTCTTCCTGCTGCTCACCGCCTTCCTCCTTTTCAAGATCATGCGTGCCCGGGTACGCAACAGCGCGCTCGCGCAGGAGAAGCTCCGGCTGGAGCGCGAGATCCTGGCCGCGGAACAGACCATACTGAAGGACAGCCTGGAGTTCAAGGACCGGGAGCTCACGGCCAACGCCTTGTTCCTGCTGAAGAAGAACGAGCTGATCGGGCATATCGCCGAGCGGCTGCTGAAGGCGAAACCCACCTTCCGGCAGGAGAACCAGCAGGTGATCCAGGAGATCGTGCGCGACCTGCAGTCCAGCCACGATGAGCATAACTGGAAGGAGTTCGAGGCGCACTTCACCCGGGTACACACCAACTTCTACCAGACCTTGCAGGAGCGGTTCCCCGCGCTCACCCCCAACGAGCGGAAACTCTGCGCCTTCCTCCGCCTCAACATGTCCACCAAGGATATTTCGGCCATCACCCAGCAGACGCTCAACAGCATCACCGTCGCCCGATCGCGGCTGCGCAAGAAGCTGGAGATCGAGGGCGAGGAGGTGAACCTGGTGGACTTCCTCCAGTCGATCTGAGGGGGCGGTTGTCAGTACTCAGTACTCAGTTGTCGGTTCTCGGTTGCCGGTTCTCAGATGTCGGTTCTCAGTTGTCGGTTCTCAGTTGTCGGTTCTCAGTTGTCAGGCTTCCGACACCGCTGCCTCATGAGCCAGCCGGACAATTGACAACGCACAACTCCGCGCTATCAATCCACGGCGCATCAGCCAGTTAGCTGCGCTTGTAATGCTGATGTAAGGTCGGCTCGCCGCTTCTGTGCAGCCGATGTAGGGCCTTCTTCGGGATCAATGGAACCAGGGCGCTGGCACCTTCGCCGCCTCAATGCCCCATACCGTGTCCAGCCCCGAACAAGAACCCCTTCCGTCGGACGAGCTCGATCGTCTCGAGCAGGTCCATCAGCGCGTAAAGGACAAGCAGGAGGCCTGGCGCAAGCTGCTGGAGAGCATGGAAGACCTGAAGAAGAAAAAACCCGAAACCACCGAACCCGAAAAGCCATCCACATGAGAACAAAACAACTCTCCCTCCTCGGCGGACTCTGTCTGCTGCTCAGCGCCCCGATCCAGGCACAGCCTGGCGCGCTCGATCCCTCCTTCAACAACAGCGGCTATGTGATCCAACCGGTGAACGGGAAGGACGGGGTGCAAAAGATCCTGGTGCAGCCCGACCAGAAGATCCTCTCCATCGGCATGAGCTGGGATGCCGGCTACACGGCCCGTGCCTATGTGTTCCGCTACCTCCCCGACGGCACGCCGGACCCGGACTTCGGTACCGCCGGCGTGTTCATG
>JAGNSU010000030.1 GCA_017987895.1 Flavobacteriales bacterium
TCGCTGTCGCGCTTGAAGGGCGAGAACACCGTGGGTCCGGCATCCTGCTGCCAGATGAAACCGTTCTCCTCGTTGTTGATGCCAAAGTGCTGGTTGTACCAGCGCGCGAGGGCCTTGTGGTCGTCCGCGCGGAAGAAGAATCCGCCGATGCCGGTGACGTGTCGTGACATGGTTTTGGGATCGTTAGCGCCAAGGTAAGCGAGCAAGTCAGCCTGTTCACCGCGACGCCATTCGCACACCCTTCAACCGATGGCCCCCGCGTTCAAGCCTGGCACTGTTCATTCTACCACCTTGGTGGAATGAGTGTCCGACAAGTCGTAGCCGCACTCTTCATAGTGGCCGGTCATTCTTGCTTCTCGCAAGGAGCGATCGATCTGCACGCAGCCGTCTTGCGGGGCAGCATCGAGGTGTACAACCGGGAATTGAGCCTCATCGATGAATCCGCGCACGCAGGCATCCGCTTGAGCAAGGCCTATGGCGAGGGCGTCGCTTGGCTGGAGGGCGTGGAGTTCTACAACGGCGTGATCGAGTTCGATGTACGCGGCGAGGATGTGAAGCAGCACAGCTTCGTGGGCATCGCCTTCCACGGCGCGAACGATTCCACCTTCGATGCGATCTACCTGCGTCCGTTCCAGTTCAAGGCCACGGCCGATTCGTTGCGGATGCGGATGATCCAGTACATCTCCCTGCCCGTGTATACGTGGCGGGAGTTGCGCGCACGGTCGCCCAGGGTCTATGAGCATTCGATCGCCCCGGCCCCCGACCCGAACGCATGGGTGCACATGCGCATCGTTCTGCAGGGCGATACCGTTTCCACCTTCATAAACGGAGCCAAGGAACCGAGCCTGGTTGTGAAGAAGCTGACGAAGCTGCACACGGGCCGTGTTGGGTTCTACGTCGCGGATACCTCGGGTGGCGACTTCGCGAACATCAGGATCACGCCAGCGAAGTAGGTGACCGCTGGGAGGGTCGTAGTTTTGGCTACGCACAGCCACCGCTTATGAGCAAGACACTGACCAAGCCCGCCGCCGCAAAGGCCGAACTCAATGGCCATAGTTCCAACGGCGTCGCGAAGAGAACCGAGCGCCTGCCTGTGATGAAGACCTACAAGATCTTCATCGGCGGCAAGTTCCCGCGCACCGAGAGCGGACGTTTCTACCAACCCAAGGGCGCGGATGGCAAGCCCCTCGCTAACATCTGCCGCAGCAGTCGCAAGGATGTGCGCGATGCCGTGATCGCCGCGCGCGGTGCCGTGAGTGGTTGGGCTGGTCGCAGCGCGTTCAATCGCGGGCAGATCCTCTACCGCATCGGCGAGATGCTTGAAGGAAGGCGCGCGCAGTTCGTACACGAGATCATGCTGCATGGAGGTACGCGCGAACATGCCGAGGCCCGCGTATCAGCGGCCATCGATCGCTGGCTCTACTACGCCGGCTGGTGCGACAAATACCAAGCGGTCTTCAGCAGCGTGAACCCCACCAACAGTTCGCACTTCAACTTCAGCGTGTACGAACCCACCGGTGTGGTGGGCATCATGGCGCCCGCAGGCAGCGCGTTGCTCGGTCTCGTCAGCATGATCGCTCCCGTGATCGCGGGCGGCAACACTTGCATCGTGGTCGCGAGCGAGAGCATGCCGCTACCAGCCGTCACCTTCACCGAAGTGCTCGCCACCAGCGATCTGCCCGGCGGCGTGGTGAACCTGCTCACTGGCTACCGCAGCGAACTATTGAAGCCGTTGGTAACGCACATGGACATTAACGCCATTGTGGTGGACAGCGCCACCAGGGAGGAGCGCGTGATGCTGGAGACCGAGGCCACCTGCAACCTGAAGCGCGTGGTTTATCCGAAAGTCTCCGACTGGAACAGCGAAGAAGGCCAGTCACCGTACTTCATCCTCGACACACAAGAGGTGAAGACCACCTGGCACCCGATCGAGAAGGGGCAGGGTGGGGGCGGGGGGTATTGAAGCGAATGCCATGTGACGAACGGTGATGTATCGCCGTGCTTCGTCACTGCATGAAGCCTTTTGTACGATCAGCTTAGGCGTGAACCGAAATGGAGCACCCTATCTTCATTCCCTAACCCACCTGTTCCATGAAGCACACCATCCTTCGAACCGTCGGCTTCGCTTTCCTTCTGCTCCTCTCCTTCGGCGCATCGGCACAGGGACGATGGATGGAGGTCATCTTCACTCCGGAGATGGACGAGGCCCGGCTTACGAGCATCCAAGATGAAGCCAAGGCGAACGGATTGGAGCTGAGCTACACACACCTGAACCGGGACAACGGGCGCATCACCTCCCTCGCGTTCGTGTTGAAGACGAAGAAGGGCATGGGTACTGCGGAGACCGACAACTTGAGCGAAGACAAACCCTTCGGTTTCCGTTACGACCCGAAGGCTGGCGGCGGTGAAGCCACATTCTCTGTAGGCAGCTTGGAGCCGATCGAGACAAAGGGGCCGGCAGACGTCCGTTGAACGCCGGTCTCCTTCTTGGTGTGCCATGATCTCACCTTCCGCAGCGTCTCCGAGACGGAAGACCCTGCTTAGGTTTGAGAAGTGGAACCAACGACCACTGAAAGCCCGGGTGCGGTGAACGGCGATGTGCGCTATGGCATCGACGAGCCCACCGCCGAGTTGACGGAGGGGTATTTCGTATTGGGCCTGAAGTACGTGACACTTTTCATTGTCGGGTGGCTGGCCTCATGGGTGTTCGTCCTGTTCATTTCGGCACGCAGGCGCAGCAGCGGGTCCGGCCTGGCGGGTGTGCTCCTGGATCATGCGGAGATCACAAGTGCCGTGCTGGCCTTGGGCGTTGTCCTTTTCTTCGGTTGGCGCGCAATGAAGAAGTACAAGCTTGGTCTGTTGACCTCCATCGCGTTCGACGAAGGGAACGGGAAGGTGAGCTTGTGCCTGCTCAACACCATCAATGGAAAACAGGTGTTCAAGACCATCGCTTATCGGGACTTCCTGGTTCTGCCTTGGACCCGGAACCACTACTTGTTCGGCAAGCAGCGGGTCTTCGACTTATTCGAGAACGATGTTCTTGTGAACAGCGTGAACGTGGAGCTCACCGCCTGGTGTCGGCATGAGCATATCGAAGCGATCTGCAGCCGCATGGCTTCGTTCAAGAGAACAGCAGGGTCTCCGCGGACGGAAGACCCTGCTTAGGTTTGAAACCATGGCCACAATGAAGCCCGCAAAATTGCCGCCTGCCGACCAGCTCGCGCTCTATGCGAAGCTCATTGAGTTCTTCCCGGAGGTGGAACGAAAAGGGCGCAGCATGCCCTTCACTGCCGTGAAAGGGAACATGTTCAGCTTCCTGGATGCCGAAGGAGTCATGGGCCTTCGACTTCCACCGGCAGCACGCGCGGAGTTCCTGAAGAAGTACAGCACAGAACTGGTCATCGCCCATGGCATTGTGCTGAAGGAGTATGTCAAGGTGCCAGTTGTCCTGTTGCACAAAACGGCGGAGTTGAAGAAATACTTCGCGGAAAGCTGGGCCTACGCGCAAACGCTCAAGCCCAAGGCCACGACGCGCGCAAGGAAAACGGCCTCGTTGCGCAAGTCCTGACACTCAACCAAGGATCTTTACGCGATGCATATATTCAACCAAATGGTTGAATATATTTGCCCCCATGACCGCCACGAACTACCAACATCGCTTCACTGTGCATACCACGCCGGAGCAGGTCTTCGAAGCCATCAACCGCGTCAGCGACTGGTGGACGATCAACACCGAGGGCCGCACCAAAGCTGTGGGCGATGAGTTCACTGTCGAGTTCGGCGATGCACACCGCACCACGCAGCGCATCACCGGAGCCGTTCCCGGCAAGCGCATCGTATGGCAAGTGATCGCGAGCCTCCTGCCTTGGCTGAAGGACGTGGAGGAATGGAAGGGCACCGAGATCATCTTCGAGATCTCGGCGACGCCAGAGGGCGCACAGCTCGCCTTCACGCACATCGGCCTCACACCGGATGTGGAGTGCTTCGAACAATGCCAGAAGGGCTGGGACTACTTCATCGGCACCAGTCTTTTCAAGCTGATCACCGAAGGCGCTGGCTTGCCCGATACCACGCAGCGCTCACATATGGATACCATCGGCCATGTCCACGCCCCAAACACTTGATCGCACCTTGCTCGCGCTCGCCGACCCCACCCGTCGCGCGATCCTGCAACGCCTTTCTTCCGGCGAAGCGCGCGTGACGGAAGTCGCGCGACCATTCAGCATATCGCTGAACGCGGTGAGCAAGCACATCCTGGTGCTCGAGCGCGCTAAGCTGGTGAAGCGCAGGAGGGTAGGGCGCGATCACTTCCTCAGTTATCGCCCAGAGCCATTGGAGGCCGCAGCGAAGTGGATCGCTGAAACACGCACGTTCTGGGCAACCCGCCTGGATGCATTGGAACAACTGCTCCGCGACGAGGACGCGGCCAACCGATAATACCATCACACATGAAGAACTTCGATTGGACCACCTTCACCGTGAAGATCGCGGTGCGCGCCAGCCTCACGGATATGTACAACGCATGGACCCGCTCAGCGGATATCGAGCGCTGGTTCCTTAGCAAGTCCATTTTCACCGGCCCCGACCAGAAGCGTGTTGCTCGCAACGCCAATGTCGTGAAAGGTGGCACCTGGACCTGGGAATGGTTCGGCTGGGAGCATACGGACCACGGGCGCATCACCAAGGCCAATGGCAAGGACCACCTTCAGTTCACTTTCGCGGGTGAATGTCCGGTGGATGTGCGGCTGAAGAAGCAGGGGAAGGACGTGATCGTGGAACTTACCCAGAGCAAGATCCCGACCGACGATGACTCCAAGCAGAACATCCGTCTGGGTTGTCACACGGGCTGGTCGCTCTTCCTGTTGAACCTGAAGTCGGTCTACGAAGGCGGGCTGGACCTGCGGAACAAGAACACGAAGCTCAAAGGCATGATCAACAACTGAACAGTATGGAACGATCAGAGAAGTACGGAAAAGTGATCGCACCGAACACGATCCGGTTCGAACGTTTGTTGCCCGGCCCCATCGAACGCGTATGGGCGTATCTCACCGAATCGGAAAAGCGCGCGAAGTGGCTGGCCGGTGGTGCCATGGACGTGCATGTGGGTGGGGATGTGGAGCTCTTCTGGCTGCACACCAATTTGGATACGGCAAAGCCGGATGAACCACCAGAGAAGTACAAGAACGGCCACCACATGAAGGCGAAGATCACGCGCTGCGAACCGCCGCATGTGCTGGGCTATTCGTGGGGTGCTCGGGCCGACGCCCTGTCGGAAGTAGTGTTCGAACTCTCCGTGCGCGGCAACGACGTGCTGCTCGTCCTCACACACCATCGCCTGCCCGATCAGAACGATCTGCTGGGTGTATCCGGAGGCTGGCACGCGCACTTGGACACGCTCGTGGAGCATTTGCATGGACGCACCGCGCCCGCCTTCTGGGGCAGGCACGCCGTTCTGGATGCCGAGTACAAGCGGCGGATGGGCGTATCCTGATCCTGGGACCTCGATATCGGATCGGCCCAAGAGCCTGCGGTCCTTAGCTTGGCGGCATGAGGGTTGAATGGCGCGCACCGATCACAGCATTGTCGCTGGTGGCACTGCTGGCCGTGGTCGAGGGGTGTGGGAAGGACCCTTCGCTATACGAGAACGGGTCGGAGCCCATGTTGCATTTGCCGGCCGACCTGTACAGTTATGCCTTGCCCGCGATGCCGGCGCATTTCGACAACATCCTCCTCCAACTTTGGGAAAGCACTCCGGAGGACAACCCGATCACCGACGCCGGGGCTACGCTCGGCCGGGTGCTGTTCTATGAACGTGCCCTGAGCGCGAACCGGACGGTGAGTTGTGGGAGCTGCCACCTTCAGGAAAGGGGCTTCGCCGAACCCCGCGCACGTAGCACCGGTCACAGTGGACTACAAACGCGTCGCAATGCCATGCACCTCGTGAACCAGTTCTACTCGGGCCGGCACTTCTGGGACTTCCGTGCACCCACGCTTGAGGTACAGGTGCTGATGCCGGTCCAGGATCCGGTGGAAATGGGTTTGACCTTGGAGGAGTTGGAGGGACGCTTACGGGCGATCCCCTATTATGGTGACCTCTTCTCGGACGCGTTCGGCGATGACACCATCACGCATGATCGCATCGCGCGGGCCCTGGCGCAGTTCGTGCGTTCGATCGTGAGCTACCGCACACGATACGACGAAGGGGAGGTGAACGGCTTCGCGGACCTCACCACGCTGGAACTCGACGGGAAGAACCTTTTTTTCAACGGGGCCACCAAATGCAATCACTGCCACATGACGGCCAACTTCCACAACCGCGAAGCACGGCACAACGGCCTGGACACGCTTTACGCCGACAATGGGTTCGGCGAATTCACGGGTGATGCGGCGGACAACGGCAAGTTCAAGGTGCCCAGCTTGCGCAACGTGGCGCTCACCGCGCCTTACATGCACGACGGCCGTTTCAACACCTTGGACGAAGTGGTGGAGCACTACAACAGCGGCGTGCGAGCGCATCCCAATCTGGATGACCGGCTCACGGTGGAAGGACTTACCGGAGGCACCCCAGTGCAGCTCGGGCTCAGTGCCTATGACAAAGCCGCACTCGTCGCCTTCCTACAAACGTTGACCGATGTGCCGCTCATCAACGATGTGCGGTACTCGGATCCCTTTATCCGGTGATCCGGCGCGCAGCGACCTTAGCAGGGTCGCTCAATGCCGCACCACGAAACGACCGGTGGACCGACCGCGCTCGCTGGTCACGATCACCACGTAGGGTCCGTCGTCCAGTCCGTTCATCTCAAGAACCGTTCGGCCGTTGCTGATGGACGCGCTGCGCACCGAACGACCTGAGGCATCGATCACCTGCACGTCCGCAGGCCCTGCAACACCGTTCGGAAGTCGGATCGTGATCCGATCGTTCGCCGGTACGGGGAAGATCTCCAGCGAAGCGTTCTGCTGTTCCGAGAAGCCCACGTTGCTGTCGAAGGCATAGATGAACACCGTCTGGTACGCGTTGATATTGTTACCCTGCCGGTTGGCGACGAGGTAGAGGAACTCGCCGTCGTAGAACATGCCCTGTGGCCGCTGGTCATTGTCGATCGGGGTGTCGGGCAGTTCGATCCATCCCAGGTCCTGCTCGGTGGTGAGGTTATAGGCATAGATCCGCTCCTGGTCGCCGTTCAGGTTATCGGTGACATAGTAAAGCGTGTCACCTTTCAAGGCGATGCCGTAAGGCTGCTCGCCATGCAATGGCACCGTGTCGATCGCGGTCGCGTCGCCCGGGACCCATTTGTAGGCATAGGCATAGGGGTCGGTGGGGAAGTCCGGGTAGTACATGGTGTACCACACGGCGGTGCCATCCGCGCAGATATCGCCGATGCCGGAGGAGTGACCGCCGATCACATCCGGGAAGGTCCATGTGTTGATCGTGTTCCCCGCGTTGTCGACCTCATAGAGATGCGCGCCGTTGGTGGTGTAATCCTCGGCGATGAGGAAAGAGCCGGGCTTGCGGATGAGCCCGTGGTTGAGATCATGGCCGGTCACCAGTTCGCTCAGGATCGTGCCGTTGTGGTCGCTGAAGCGGATATTGCCTGTGAAGTCGCTGCCAAGGAAGATGGTGTCCGCAGTGACGTGGATCCCCCAGACGCCCGTGCCCTGGCCTGGATAGGGAATGCTGTCCACCAGCACTTGCGCGGTGCAGGGAAGGAAGGGGAGCGGCCAAAGGAGGAAGGGCGCGAGCTGTTTCATGGGGATACGGTGGGCATGTGCGTCGAAGGTAGCTCGGCCGTTCCGGTGCCTTCGGGCCGCTCCTCGTATCGATCCCAACGGCAGATCCGAACAACACCTGTTGATAATCCGAAGTGGCGATCCAAGTGTCCGCCCCTACCTTGCCCGTCCAACCAACCGATACGACCCATGGCAGCAGCAGTTGAAGCCTATTGCGTGAAGTGCAAAGCGAAGCGCGACATGAAGGATCCCAAAGAGAACATCATGGCCAATGGCCGCAAGGCGATGAAGGGCACCTGCCCCACGTGCGGCACGGGCATGTTCAAGATCATGGGCAAGGCCTGAGCGCCGTCCTACGCACAAGGCATGGACCCCGCGTTGTCGGGGTCTTTTGCTTTTTCACATGCAGTGCTGATAGCGGATCGCATTTCGTGAACAAGTGTCACAATGGAACTGGGCGAAGGATGGCAGGATCTCGGGCTGTTGGGTTTGTTCCTGGCCTCGTTCCTGGCGGCGACCGTGCTGCCGTTCAGTTCGGAAGCCGTACTGCTCGCCATGTTGTTCGGTCCGTGGTCGCCCATGGCCCTATGGGTATGTGCGAGCGTCGGCAATTGGTTGGGTGGCATGAGCAGCTACGGCTTGGGACGCCTGGCCGACTGGGAACGGATCGCGAAATGGTCCGGCACGCCGCAGGAAAGGGTCGAGCGCATCGCCGAACGTGTGCGGCGATGGGGACCTTGGTCGGCATTGCTCACCTGGTTGCCGGTGATCGGTGATCCGATCGCGGTGGCGCTCGGTGTGTTCCGCGTGCCGTGGGTCCCGGCCTCGTTGCTGATGTTCGTGGGTAAGGCGGTACGCTATGCGATCGTGATACTCTCGGTGCTCGGCTTCTTCAGCCGGTAGGCGTGGTCGTTTTTTTCTCAGGCGGGGCTGGTGGCTCCAGGAACCACCATTTCGGCCGGTCCCCCCGCCGTTTCGCCGCCTGCCACATCGCCACCAGCCGGTCCTGCAACAGCGTGGTCGCCTCCTCCACACTATCGGCCACGAACACGAATTCCAGTTCCTTCTGGCCCAGGGTGCCCGCAGCGACCATGTGGTCGATCTGCTCCAACATCGGTGCCCAGTATTCCCTGCCATAGAGCAGGATGGGGAAGTCCTTGACCTTTCCCGTCTGGATCAGGGTGATCGTTTCGAAGAGCTCATCCAAGGTGCCCGCACCACCGGGCATCACCACGAAGGTCATGCTGTACTTCAGCAGGAGCACCTTGCGCACGAAGAAGCGTTCGAAGGTGAGGCTCAGGTCGAGGTAGGGGTTCGCCTCCTGTTCATGGGGCAGCACGATGTTGCATCCGATGCTCTTCGCACCCACATCCCGTGCGCCGCGGTTGGCGGCCTCCATCAGCCCCGGCCCACCACCAGTCATGATGGTGAACCCCACCCGCCCGATGCGCCGTGCCAACTCCCGGGTCACCGCATAGTAGGGATGGTCCTCCTTGAAGCGCGCACTGCCGAAGAAAGTGACGCAAGGCCCCACGAAGTGCAGTTTGCGAAAACCGTAGATGAACTCCCGGGAGATGCTCACCACGCTCAGGAGCTCCTTCCAGCGCGGGCGCGGCCCCGCGAGGAAGCGGAGGTCGATATGTTGCGGATCGGTCGGCGGCATGCGGCTTCGGAAAGCCGCCGAAGGTAAACGTCACCGGCGGCGTGATGTGGTAAGTTCGCCGCCTCAAACGACATCCATGCGCCACGCTACCCTGCTTCCATTTTTCGCTTTCGCTGCCATCGCCACCGCCCAACCGCAATTGGACAACCCTGGCTTCGAGACCTGGCAGAACGTGGGCACGGCCACTGAAGAGCCGGAGCAATGGAGCTCGGTGAAGACCAGTGATGGCGGCACCCTCATCAACAACCTCGCCCCGCAGATGGTATGGCAGAGCGCCGACGCGCACAGCGGATCGTGGTCGGCGAACCTGCGCACCGTGTCCTCCATCCTTGGCGCGGCCACGGGCTTGCTCACCAACGGGCGGGTGCATGCCGAACTACAGATCGAGAACAGCTATGTGTTCACCGACAGCACCAACAGCGATTGGAACACCGCCTGCGCATCGCGGCCGGACAGTTTGATCGGTTGGTTCAAGTACGCGCCGTTGCCTGGTGACAAGGCGGTGATCGGTGTGCTGTTGCATGTGGATGATGGCAAACTCCCCGGCTTTGGCACCGAACCGAATTGGGTCGGTGGCGCGGATTGGGAATCGGCGAGCGCCACGGTGGCCACATGGGAGCGCATCTCCGTCCCGTTCTACTACATCGACAACCGCGCGCCGGAGTACCTGCTTATGATCATGACCACCGGCGATAGCACCAACAGCCAGGTGGGCACCGAAGCCTGGTTCGATGATCTGGGATTGATCTACAACGTCTACGCCACGCCCGATGCAGCGATCGCCTACGTCACCGCGATCGATGGTTTTGATCTCAATGTGGCCTATGCCACAGGCGGCGAACCCGTGGGCGCCGTGGACTTTACTGCGGAACTCTCGGATTTGAACGGTGACTTCACCAATGCTGTGGCGATCGGTACGCTCAACAGCACTTCGTCCAGCGGCAGCATCGCATGCACCATTCCTGCGGGCACCGTACCAGGCACCGGCTACCGCATTCGCGTGAACACGCCTTCGCCGTACTACGCACCGGTGGATTCGGGGATCGTGGTGGAACTGTCCACTGGGCTACAACAGATCTCGAGCGGACGCTCACGCATCTACATCAACGCACAGGGCTTGGTGGTGGATCTGAGCGCAGCCGCGTTCGCGATGCCGCGTTACGACATCATCGCAGCGAACGGTCAGGTGGTGGGGCAAGGGTCGCTCGTTGCCGGATCTATGAACGTTCTTACCGCACCCGTACAGCCTGGCATCTATACCGTGCGCCTGCATCATGCGAACGGGTTCGAGGCGATGCGCGTTGCGGTGCCGATCCAGTAGGCTAGTACACCGTGATCCGCGCGCGGCCGAGGTTCCTTTCGCGCTGCGAAAGGACCAACACGTAGCCGCCGGGCTGTGCGATGTTGATCGCATTGTGGCCGTAGGAAGCAGTGCCCGATGAAATGATGCGCCCTTGCGTATCGAACAGCGTCCAGTCGGAGCCCGGCTCGCAGATCAGCGTGGCCGATGCGTTCCGTTCAATCACGTTCGGTAGGAGCGACCAGCTGCGGTGCCCATTGGTCTCGGCGATGCTCGTACCTAGATCGCATTGTGGGAACTGCGGGTTCAGCCAGCCTATCGCCGAGTCCTGGTAGCAACGGAGGCCGGCGAGAATGTCCATGTCGCAGGCTTCATATCCCCAGAGAAAGTGATAGATGCTGTGTCCTAGTCGTTCAGTGATCGTCGCAGGCACGGGCCACATGGCACCAATGCCTTCATAGATGGTGGTGATCTCCACCTCGAGAACGCGCAACGGATATCCGTCGATGACCGTGCTAGAGGTACCGATCACCTCGACGTGGATCGTATCCAAGGGGTTCCAGATGAGCCGGGGAATATCCCAGGAATCACCAACGGTAGCGTTGAAGGCGTAAAGCAGGTCGAAGTTCTGCTGGTCCTGATCGAAAAGGAAAACGCTATCCCCGCTCGCATATGTATACGCTTCTTCTCCGCTATGGGGAAAGTAGCAGTCAAGCACGGTCCCGTTCAGAACAGAGCACACGCGGCCCATGAGCACCGTGTCTTTGGTACAGGTTAGCGTAAACAGGCTGGAGTCAGGACCCCAGGCGAAATATTGGGAGTAGGCCCATATCGCTCCGATCGGCGCGAACGTCGTTTGTGCCGACAAGGCCACCGGGGTCAGAAGCGCGGCTAGGAGAATAATCTTCATACCATTGGATGTCAGTGCACGGTGATCCGCTCCCGCCCTAGGATCGCTCCTTCTCGCGACAGCAAGAGCAGGTAGCCGCCCGGCTGCGTGATGGGGATCTCCGTCCGCCCCACAACAGCGATGCCTGATGCAACGATACGTCCTTGCGCATCGAGCAGATCCCACTCCAGCCCGGGTTCGATACAGCGCAGTGAAGCGGCTGTGTTCTGTTCGATCAAGTTCGGGGTCAACGACCATCGCATCGGTTCGCTCGCTTCAGCAAAACCGGTGATCAGATCGCACTCGGGCGCGTTCGCGTTCAGCCAGCTGATATCCGGATCCTCGTAGCAGCGGAAGGAGCTGATGTAGTCGCCATCGCAGATGGCACCTAGCCAGGGGAACAAATAGCCCGAGCCACCCAGCCGCTCGGTGATGGTGGCTCCGAAGTAATAGAACGGGCTGGTCGCCGCGACATCCACCTCCATGGAGCGCAGGGGCAGTCCATCGATCACTGTGGTGAAGGTGTCGGTCACCGTCACCGTTGCGCTGCCCGTTACTTGGAAGGTGAGGTCCGAGATAGCGGTGGTCCATTGCTGGCCGGGGACGGCGTCGGCGATGAACAGCGTGGAGAACGAGGATGTCATCGGCTCCCAGAAGAAGACCGTGTCGTTCGACGCGCGCACATAGCGGTACTTCTGGATGCAAAAGGTCGGCATGTTGATCTCCAGCACGCGGCAAGTGGTTCCCTGGAGCACGGTGTCGCCGATGCTCTCCAACTGGAGCAATGCGCTATCGTTGATGAAGGCATAGTTGACCTTGTAGCTCCACTTGGCGCCGATGGGGGCGAAGGTGGTTTGGGCGATGAGCGAGAGCGGGAGGAGGGCAGCGGCGAGGAGAAGTGTACGCATGGGGTCCGGGTTAGAGGTGAAGGTACGTGGACATGACAAGGGACCCGCTTCCGGCGCTGCCTGCACTGACTTTGTTGCGTCTTATGTCCCTGCAAGTTCCCGGCTGGTCCACTTCGCCCATCTTTACCGCACCACCATCGCACTCATGCCACATCACGCTGGACCCTGCTGTAGGCGGATATCGATCATGCCGAAAGTGCCGTTCGTGCGTCCGCTGGTCCTTCAGCTGCTTCTGGTGATGGCGCTTAGCTCATCCTGGTCCGTAAGCGATGCGCAGACCGCCACGGCCGTTTTCGACACGCTCGATGTCCGGCATGACCTGTCCAAGAGCGCGGTCGCGCGTTTTCAAGCGGCGCGTTTCCATGCCATCGCATGCATGTATGCCGGGCGTGCGGATGACCAGCGCAGCACGGCGCTCCTGCTGTTGGATCTGGCCACAGAACTGAAGCTGGACACGCTCCTGGCGGTGGCCAATACCACAGTGTCCTATTCATGCAGGGAGAGCGATCCAGGTACGGGTCTTCAGTATTTGTACAAGGCACTGGATCACGCCGAGCGTGGGGGTGATCCGGACCAGATCGGATGGGTGGAGAAGGAGATCGGGGTCCTGTTCAAGCAGACCCGGCAATACCGCGAGGCGATCGGTTTCCTGAAGCGGGCCGAAGGAAAGATCACGCGGATAGGGGAGGTGAACCGCATGGCCTGCCATATGAGCGAGTCATATAGTGCGTTGGGCCTGCTCGATTCCGCCTTGTTCTATGCGCAACGCTCCAACGTGATCACCACGGCGGCCAGCGACCCTTACGGATATGCCCGCTCACAGCACATTCTAGGAAAGGCATACGCGGCAAAGGGCGAAATGGACATGGCAGAGCTCTTCTTCAAAAAGGCCATCGCTGTCTGTGATTCGTTCAATGTGGCCCGTGTCATGCCCCAAGCACTGGTGGGCCTTGGCCGTGCGCGGCTCTCAGCTCACGATGCGGCGGGGGCGGTCGGTCTTGGCGTCCGGGCCTTGGAAGTTTCGGAGCGCTCGAAGGACCTGCCTTCTTCGCTGGAGGCGACGGGTCTGTTGGAACAAGCATACCACGCGACCGGGAACGCAGACAGTGCCTACATGTGTTTGAAATTGCATGCAGCGCTTCAGGACAGTGTGTTCAATTCGGTGGCGTTGAGCAAGGTGGAGAACATGCGCTTCAGTGCACAGTTGAAGGACAAGGAAGAGGAGCGGATAAAGGCCGAGGAAGTCGCCGCCCGCTCCCGCAACATCCAGTTCGGCATCATCGCCCTTATCGTCATCACGCTGGGCATCTTCCTGCTCATCTTCAGTCGTACAGCGGTGGTTGGAGCGAAGGCCATCAAGAACCTCTCGCTCATCGCGCTGCTGCTCTTCTTCGAATTCATTAACCTGCTGCTGCACCCCTTCCTTGATCGCATCACGAACCACTCGCCGATCTTGATGCTCTTGGCCATGGCCGCCATCGCTGGGCTGCTGATCCCGCTGCACCACCGCATGGAGAAGCTGATCACCAACATGCTCGTGAGCAAGAACAACCGGGTGCGCTTGGAGGCGGCAAGGAGGACGATCGAGGAACTCGAAGCAAGGCCAAGTGACACCAACCCGAGCTGATGGAAATGATGCGGAATACGCTTCAAGGACGATCGATCAGGAGAATGATCCGGCTGCTCTGCATGTTCCTGAGTGTGATCGGTATCGCGCATTTGCACGCCCAGCCGCTCGATACGCTCTATGCCCGGTTCAACGTCCTTCCAATAGACACGTTGCTCCTGCGCGAAAAGGCCACCACCGACCCGCGTGTGAAGTTCGTGCTGCTCTCCAGCCTCTTGCGCCAGTACCTCTACCTCGATCGCCAAGAGGACTGCATGTCAGCGGCCCTGAGCGCCTTTGAACTTGCCGATGCTGCGAAGAACGATACGATGTTGGGCCTGGCGCATTACGGGATCGGGGTTGCCTTCACGATCGGCAATGACATCAATGCCGCGCTGAAGCACCACAACCTCTCGTTCGAGCATTACGCAAGAGCTGGTGACTCGCTTTGGATGGGCGCCTCGTGCAAAGAGATCGCGGTTCTGTACCAGCGGGTCGGGGACAATGATGGCGCCATGCGCTATATGCGGAAGGCCTTGATCTATGGAATGCCTCCGGGGATCCGCTCGCGCGGCATGGGTATGCTCGCCAAATACTACCTGGTCCAAGGTGATCTTGATTCCGCCCTCTACTATGTCAAGCAAGTGGACATGGTCGGATCGCCCGGCGACGATCCTTGGGGCTACGCAAATTCCAATGGTGCGCTTGCCACCGTGTATGCGGCTCGCCGTGAACTGGATCTGGCCGAACTGCATTTCAAGCGCACCATCGCTGTGGCTGATTCCTTCCAACTACCCGTGCCCTTCATTCAGTATGCAACCGGGTATTCGACCTTGCTCACTGAACAGGGCAGAACGGTGGAGGCACTGACCCTCGCGCAGATGGGTTTCCGCGCCGCAGAAGGGATCCGCACACCAAGCCTTTTGGAGAAGGCCGCTGATGCTTTGGCCGATGCATACTATGCGAACGGCATGGCCGATAGTGCGTTCGTGTACGCGAAGCGCTGTATCGTTTACCGCGATAGCGTGACCGTGACCCAGAACCGCAGCCAGCTGAAGAGCCAACTGTTCGCTCAGCAGATCAAAGACATTGAGGATGCGAAGCTGAAGGCCGAGGAAGCCGCCGCCCGCTCCCGCAACATCCAGTTCGGCATCATCGCCCTCATCGTCATCACATTGGGCATCTTCCTTTTGATCTTCAGCAGGACTTCCGTGGTGGGTGCGAAGACCATCAAGAACCTCTCGCTCATCGCGCTGCTGCTGTTCTTCGAGTTCATCAACCTGCTTTTGCATCCGTTCCTAGATCGCATCACGGGTCACTCGCCGATCCTGATGTTGCTGTGCATGGCCGCGATCGCCGGGTTGTTGATCCCCTTGCACCACCGCATGGAGAAGCTCATTACCAACATGCTGGTGAGCAAGAACAACCGGGTGCGGTTGGAGGCGGCGCGGCGGACGATCGAGGAGCTCGAAGCACAGCCAAGTGACACCAATGCAAGCTGATCGCCATGCACGTGAGCACCCTTCAATACCGGACCGTTCCAATGTTCTTCATGCTTCGAACGCTGGCTTTGGTCCTTGCACTGGTCGGTATCGGACAGCTATGCTCGCAGCCATTGGACACGCTTTACGCAAGGACCAGAGGCCTTTCGGTCGAGGCCCTGATCCAACGTGAGCGGGAAGCGACCGACCCGCGGGCAAAGGTCATGATCATCGCCAGGCTCACCGGCCAGTACCTCTTTCTCGGTCGCCCAGAGGACTGCATGAAGTCGGCAATACTTGGACTGGAGGTGGCTGAGCCGACCGGGAACGACACGCTGATCGGCCGGGCCCACTTCGGCATCGGTGCAGCGTTCACCCTGCTGAGCGATGTGAAAGGTGCCTTGAAGCATTTCAATATGGCCTTGGAGCATTACCAGCAAACCGGAGATAGTCTAGGGATGGGCTGGGTGTGCAAGGAGATCGCGGTCGTGTACCAACGGGTCGGTGATATGGAGGGGACTTTGCGCTACATGCGGAAGGCACAGAGCTACGGCTTGTCCCAAGGTATCTATGGTCGCTCGATGTCGATGCTCGCGAAGTGCTACATGGAGCGTGGTGATCTGGACTCGGCGCTCTACTATGCCCGCCAGGGGGATGTCATGAAGGTACCCGGCACGGATCCGTATGGCTACGCCAACTTTCAACTGACCCTGGCCACCGTGCATGCTGCACGCGCCGAACAGGACCTTGCCGAGCCCTACTTCAAACGGGCATTGGCCGTAGCGGATTCATTCCAATTGCCCGAGCCGCTCATCGGCGCCTCGGCCGGTTACGCGAGGCTGCTCATCGGGCAGGGTCGTGCTGCCGAGGCGCTCGCTTGTGCGCGGAAGGGGTTCGAGGCTACAGAAGACGTGCGGCAGCCGCTGATCATGGTAAAATCCACCACAGCCATGTCCGATGCCTTTGCCGCCAATGGCATGACCGATAGCGCGTTGGTGTACTCGAAGCTCGCCCACGCCTGGCGCGATTCGCTCACGAGCCTGCAGAACAGGAGCCAGTTGCAGAACCAGTTGTTCACACAGGAACTGAAGGACCGCGAGGATGCAAAGGCCAGGGAGGAGGAGGCGCAGGAGCGCTCCCGCAACATACAGTTCGGCATCATCGCCCTCATCGTGATCACGCTGGGCATCTTCCTGCTCATCTTCAGCAGGACTTCCATGGTGGGGGCGAAGGCCATCAAGAACCTCTCGCTCATCGCGCTGCTGCTTTTCTTCGAGTTCATCAACCTGCTCCTGCATCCCTTCCTTGATCGCATCACGAACCACTCACCGATATTAATGCTGTTGGCCATGGCCGCAATTGCAGGGCTCTTGATCCCGCTGCACCACCGCATGGAGAAGCTCATCACCAACATGCTTGTGAGCAAGAACAACCGGGTGCGGTTGGAGGCGGCGCGGAGAACGATCGAGGAGTTGGAATCCACAACCGACAAGACATAATGATGAGGACGCTCCAGTTCGTCCGGTCCATCCTGCTGCTGCTGGTGGTCGCGGCGCCATGCTTTGTTTCCGCCCAGCAGTACACGTACAAGGCCCGATACGATTCGCTCGACACCCGCCACGACCTGTCGCGGCCACTGATCGAGCGCTACTTCATCACCGCCAATCACGGTGCGGCCTGTTTCAACCTGGGGCTGATGGACGAGATCAGGGTCAACGCCAAGGAGGAGATCGCCCTGGCCGAGCAGCTCGGTATCGACACGTTGCTCTCCACGGCTTCCAATCACGTGGGCGATGCCCTCAACGGTTCGGCGGAAGCGGCCTTGCAACTGAAGTACTTCTACCAAGGGTTGGACTACGCGCAACGCTCCGGAAACGCGAACTTCATCGGCACCGCACAGAAGCAGATCGCCACGGTGTACAAGACCTTGGGCGATCTACCGCGCGCGCTGGGATGGCTGAAGCTCGCCCTCGCCAACGTGACGTCGGACTACCAGATCAATCGCACTTGCTGCCACCTGAGCGACACCTACCGCCTGATGGGACAGCCGGATTCCGCGCTGTATTGGGCACAGCGCTCCAACGTTGTTCCGCGGCCCGAAGTGGACAACTATGGCTACGCGCGCTCCTACTACATGCTGGGTGCGGCATACGCGGCCAAGGGCGAAAAGCAACTGGCCGAAGTCCACTTCGCGCGGGCGATCGAGGTTGCGGATTCCTTTCATGTGATGATCCCGTTGTACGGATCGCTCGTGGCGCGGGGGCGGATGGAACTGGAGGAGGGCGACCTGGCCGCCGCCATCGCCGACGGCCGTCGAGCGATGCATGTGAGCGGTGAGGGTGGCAACCTAGAGGGTTTGGTCGGCGCATCTGATCTTTTGCGTCGGTCCTTCAAGGCCATGGGCCAGGCCGACAGCGCCTACCACTACTTCGAGCTGCGCGTACTGTACGCCGACAGCCTGATCAACGCCACCAACCTGAACAAACTGCAGAACATGGCCTTCGCGCAGGAGCTGAAGGAACAAGAGGATGCGAAGCTGAAGGCTGAGGAAGTCGCCGCGCGTTCCCGCAACATCCAGTTCGGCATCATCGCGCTCATCGTGATCACCCTCGGCATCTTCCTGCTCATCTTCAGCAGGACTTCCGTCGTCGGTGCCAAGGCCATCAAGAACCTCTCGCTCATCGCGCTGCTGTTGTTCTTCGAGTTCATCAACCTATTGCTGCATCCCTTCCTTGATCGCATTACGAACCACTCGCCGATCCTGATGCTGCTCTGTATGGCGGCCATCGCCGGACTGCTGATCCCGCTGCACCACCGCATGGAGACGCTGATCACCAACATGCTCGTGAGCAAGAACAACCGGGTGCGGTTGGAGGCGGCGCGGCGGACGATCGAGGAGTTGGAGAGCAACACCGACCAGATGCAATGATCAAGACATTCGCAATGTTCCGTCCTTTCGTGTTCGTGCTCGCGATGGCAGCGCAATGCATGGCTTCCGCCCAGCAATACAAGAATGAACCGAGGTATGATACACTGAACACGCGACACGACAAGTCGCGCTCATTGGTGGAGCGTTTCTTCCTCACCGCCAACCATGGGTGGGCCTGTTTCAACAGAGGGCTGAAGGAGGAGGGGAGGGCGACGTGCAAGGAACAACTGGACTTGGCCGAACAGATTGGGGTTGACAGCTTGCTCTCTATTGCCTACGACGATCTGAGCAGCGCCTTCAGTGGTTCGGCCGATGCTGCACTCCAATTGAAGTACGCCTTTCGAGCCTTGGAATACGCAAAAGCTTCTGGAAGTCCGGAACATATCGGCACGGCGCAGAAGGGGCTTGCCACTGTGTATAAGCCACTGGGTGACCTTCCGCGTGCGCTCGATCTGTTGAAGCGCGCCATCACGAATGTTCGCTCGCAGATGCAGACCAACCGCACGTGTTGCCACCTGAGCGATTGCTACCGCCTGATGGGGCAGCCGGATTCAGCGCTCTACTGGGCACAGCGATCGAACATCATTTCCGACCCTGCGGACGACGATTACGGCTATGCCCGTTCGTACTACATGCTTGGCGCAGCTTACGCGGCCAGAGGCGATCGCGAGCTGGCCGAGGTGCATTTCAAGCGGTGCATCGAAGTGGCCGATTCCTTCCATGTGATGATCCCGCTCTATGGTGCGCTGTTGGCACGCGGACGGATGAACTTGGAGGCGGGCGATCTTGCGGGTGCGATCGCGGATGGACGAAGAGGAAGCGAGGTGAGCCAGGAAGGAGATGACCTGAACGGGTTGATCGAATCCGCGGAGCTCTTGCGCGATGCCTTCAAGCGTGGCGGACAGTTGGACAGTGCCTTCCACTACTTCGAGTTGAAAGCCGTTTATGATGACAGCTTGAAGAGCGCTACCAACCTGAACAGGCTCCAGAACATGGCCTTCGAGCAGGAGCTGAAGGAACAAGAGGATGCGAAGCTGAAGGCTGAGGAAGTCGCCGCGCGTTCCCGCAACATCCAGTTCGGCATCATCGCGCTCATCGTGATCACCCTCGGCATCTTCCTGCTCATCTTCAGTCGCACGGCGGTCGTGGGTGCCAAGGCCATCAAGAACCTCTCGCTCATCGCGCTGCTGCTCTTCTTCGAGTTCATCAACCTGTTGCTGCACCCGTTCCTCGATCGCATTACGAACCATTCGCCGATCCTGATGCTCTTGTGTATGGCCGCCATCGCGGGGCTGCTGATCCCGCTGCACCACCGCATGGAGAAGCTCATCACCAACATGCTCGTGAGCAAGAACAACCGGGTCCGCTTGGAGGCGGCACGGCGGACGATCGAGGAGTTGGAGGGAGGGAAGACCGCGAGCTAGGCCGAAGGTGAGTGCCTCATCATTTCTCTAAGGATCTGTTAATTCCTTGCCGGGGGGCGTCTTCAGGTGCTACGTTCGCCGCCCGAAAGGTGCCTATGCCCAAGCGAACGAAGAATACCGTACTGATCAGGCTTCTGGCGAGCCTGCTCTTGTTGGGAACGCAGCATTGGCTCGCTGGTCTTCATGCGGCGCACCTCCCTACCCCGCTCTTCGAGCTCGGCGCTCTACCATCGGAGGTGGAGGATCAGCACGAAGGACCAGACCATGATCCGGGTTTCGGAATAAGTGCGTTGCAGGGTTGGTCGTTGCGGTGCGCCTTTTGGCGGATCGCGGCACCCAAGCCCTATGAATCCGATCACGACCGGTGCGGCATATCGCTGCTGCCTGTCGCAGGGCTTCAACCGTCCGCTCCTTAAGTCGCGTAAAGTCCCGGACCTGTTTCCGGGCGAAGCGGGGTGACGCGTGTCGTCCCCGTTTTGATGCTGTGTGGTCCGTTCGGACCTGACAGGTATCGCCTTGGCCGCCACCCTCCTGCGGGGGCTGATCCGCCGGTCTTTTGACCACCATGTTCCCGATCTCCTTCGAAGAAGAGCAGTTCTCACATCCCATGCTTCACTCGCATTCGATCTCTTTCCGCAGCGCGATCACCCGCGACGCATCACTCCTTTGCCAGCACCTACTCCTCGTCTTCGTCCTTGGCCTACTGTTCAGCGGATGCGCCGGTCACCACGAGGAGCACGAGGGGCATGAGCACGGTCGCTACCCCGCGACCATTCCGCTTTTGGCGGACACCATGGTTCAACGCGACTACGTGTGCCAGATCCACTCGGTGCAGCACATCGAACTGCGCGCCTTGGAGAAGGGCTACCTGCAAGATGTTCTGGTGGACGAGGGCCAGCAGGTGAAGGAAGGCCAACTGCTGTTCCGGATAAGGCCGGTGCTCTACCAAGCCGAGGTGCAACGTGCTAAAGCAGAGGCGGAGTTCGCCGAGATCGAATACCGCAACACCAAGAGCCTGGCTGATAGCAACGTGGTCTCGCCGAACGAACTCGCGCTTGCCAAGGCGCGCCTCGATAAGGCGCAGGCCGAATTGAGCGTGGCGCAGGCGCATCTGGGCTTCACGGAGATCCACGCGCCGTTCGATGGCATCGTGGGCCGCTTCCATGTGCGGAAGGGATCCTTGTTGGATGAGGGAGAATTGCTCACGGAGCTGTCGGACAACAGCACCATGTGGATCTACTTCAACGTGCCCGAAGCCGAGTACCTGGCCTACCAGAGGAACGCGCTGGCCGGCAACGGTACCAAGGTGAAGCTGAAGATGGCCAATGGGGAAGACTTCGATCGACAGGGCGAGATCACAGCCATCGAATCCGACTTCAACAACACCACCGGCAACATCGCCTTTCGCGCCACCTTCCCGAATCCCCAAAGATTGTTGCGACACGGCGAGACGGGCAACATCCTGATGGATTCCGATCTGAAGGGTGTTCTGCTGATCCCACAGAAGGCCACCTTCGAAGTGCTCGACCATCGCTATGTGTACGTGATCGGCAAGGACAGCGTGCTGCGCACGACACGCATCGGGATCGGTCCTGAACTGCAACACCTCTTCGTGGTGAACGAAGGGTTGAACAAGGATGATCGCATTCTGCTTGAAGGCCTTCGCAAGGTGAAGGACGGGGAGAAGGTGGACTACGCGTTCATCGCTCCAGATTCCGTGGTGAAGCACTTGGACCTGTACGCTGAGTAACAACGGCAAAACAGCTCAGCCATGTTCAGGAATTTCATCCAACGGCCGGTCTTGGCCATCGTCATCTCGGTGCTGATCCTCTTCGTGGGCGGTCTCGCCATGAAGCAACTGCCCACGGCGCAGTTCCCGGAGATCGCGCCCACCACGGTCAACATATTCATCGCGTACCCGGGCTCCAGTGCGGACGTGCTCACGAAGTCCACCATCATCCAATTGGAAACGGCGATCAACGGTGTGCAGGGCATGCGTTACATCGCTTCGGATGCGACCAGCGCCGGTGAGGGGACGATCCGCGTGATCTTCGAACCGGGCACCGATCCCAACGAGGCCGTGGTGCGCGTGAAGACACGCGTGGACCAGGTGATGCCCAACCTGCCTTTACTGGTACAGCGCGAGGGGGTCATCATCACGCCGGTGCAGCCCAGTATGCTCATGTATGTGAACCTCTTCGGCAACGGCGAGGATGCGGACGAGCTCTTCCTGTACAACTACGCCTTCACGCAATTGATCCCGGAGATCCAGCGGATCCCCGGTGTTGCGCAAGCGCAGATCCTCGGCAGTCGCAAGTACGCCATGCGCGTGTGGATGAAGCCCGATCGCATGCGGGCCTACAACATCTCCGCCGAGGAGGTGATGAAGGCCATGGAGGAACAGAGCCTCATCGCAAGGCCCGGCCGCTTGGGCCAGAGTTCCGGCATCAACGCGCAATCGCTCGAATATGTGCTTGTCTACCAGGGCCAGTTCAACGAGCCGGAACAGTACAGGAACATCATCATTCGCGCGAACGAGGAAGGCGAGATGATCAAGTTGCGCGATGTGGCCGATGTGGAACTGGGCAGCGAGTTCTTCGATATCTATTCGAACCTGGACGGGAAACCTTCAGCCTCCATCGTATTGAAGCAAACGCTGGGCAGCAACGCCAGCGAGGTGATCGCGCAGGTGAAGGAGAAGCTGAAGGAGCAGGCCGAGTTCATGCCGCCCGGCATCGACTACAAGGTGAGCTACGATGTTTCCACCTTCCTCGATGCGTCCATTGAGCAGGTGTTGCACACGCTGCGCGATGCCTTCATCCTGGTAGCGCTGGTGGTCTTCCTCTTCTTGGGCGACTGGCGCTCCACCCTGATCCCGATCATCGCCGTGCCGGTGTCGTTGATCGGCGCCTTCTTCGTCATGCAGCTCTTCGGACTGTCCATCAACCTGATCACGCTGTTCGCGCTGGTGCTCGCCATCGGCATCGTGGTGGACAACGCCATCGTGGTGGTGGAGGCCGTGCATGCCAAGATGGAGGGCAACCATCAGCTCAACCCCTATGCGGCGGTAAAGGAGGTGATGGGCGAGATCGGTGGCGCCATCATCGCCATCACGTTGGTGATGGTCTCCGTGTTCATCCCCATTTCCTTCATGACCGGTCCGGTCGGCGTGTTCTATCGCCAGTTCTCCATCACCATGGCGGGCTCCATCATCATCTCGGCCATCGTGGCGCTCACGCTCACGCCGGTGCTCTGCGCCATGCTGATGAAGCCCCATAACGGCGGACGGAAGAGGTCGATCATGGACCGCTTCATCAATGGCTTCAACCGCGGATTCGAGCGAGCGACCGGGCACTACGTGGCCATCCTCAACAAGATCGTCGTGCGGCGCGTGCTCACCTTCGGTGCATTGGCCGGGTTCTGCGTGGCCATCTACCTCACCAACCAAGTGCTCCCGGCGGGCTTCATCCCCAGCGAGGACCAAGGCACCATCTACGCGATCGTCCAGACGCCACCCGGCTCCACGCTGGAGACGACGAACAAGGTGGCGCACGACCTGCAGAAGATCTGCGAGGAGATCCCCGAGGTGGAGTCGGTCTCTTCCCTCGCCGGCTACGAGATCATGACCGAAGGCCGCGGATCGAACGCGGGCACATGCCTCATCGACCTGAAGCCCTGGCAGGAGCGCGACAAGGACGTACACGAGGTGATGGAGGAGTTGGAGCGGAGGACCAAGGATCTCGGTGCTGTGATCGAGTACTTCGAACCGCCAGCGGTGCCGGGCTTCGGCTCATCGGCCGGATTTTCGTTGCGCATGCTCGACAAGACCAACGGCACCGACTACCACGAGTTCGAGCGGATCAACAACGAATTCATGGCCGCGCTGGCCAAGCGGAAGGAGCTCACTGGCCTGTTCACCTTCTACGCGGCCAACTTCCCGCAGTACGAGATGATCATCGATAACGACCTCGCGATGCAAAAGGGCGTGTCCATCGGCAAGGCGGTGGAGAACCTGAACATCCTCATCGGCAGCACCTACGAGCAGGGCTTCATCCGCTTCGGTCGCTTCTTCAAGGTGTATGCGCAGGCCGCGCCGGAGTATCGGAGGTATCCCACCGATCTCACGGGCCTGTTCGTGAAGAACGAGGAGGGCGAGATGGTTCCTTACTCCTCGTTCATGCACTTCGAGAAGCGCCTCGGACCGAACGAGATCACGCGCTACAACCTCTACAACTCGGCCACCATCCGCGGACTTTCCGTGGAAGGTTATACCAGCGGCGATGCCATCAAAGCGATCCAGGAAGTGGCGAAGGAGACCTTGCCACGTGGCTACGACATCGCATGGGAAGGCCTTTCGTACGATGAGGCCAAGCGCGGGAACGAGGCCATCTACATCTTCATCGTGGTGCTGATCTTCGTGTACCTGGTGCTCGCTGCCCAGTATGAGAGCTTCGTTCTGCCGCTGGTCGTCCTCCTGTCGCTGCCCGTTGGTGTGCTGGGCTCCTTCCTCATGCTGAAGGCCATGGGCCTGGCCAACGATGTGTACGCGCAGATCGGCATCATCATGCTCATCGGACTGCTCGGCAAGAACGCGGTCCTGATCGTGGAGTTCGCGGTGCAGAAACAGCGCGTCGGCGCGACCGTACTGGAAGCCGCCATCGAAGGGGCGAAGGCCCGTTTCCGTCCGATCCTCATGACCTCCTTCGCCTTCATCGCAGGTCTCATTCCGTTGGTGCTCGCATCGGGCGCAGGCGCCATCGGCAACCGCACGATCGGTTCATCGTCGCTGGGCGGCATGCTCGTGGGTACGGTGGTCGGCGTGCTTGTGATCCCCGGCCTCTACTACGTCTTCGCTACCATGATCAAGGGGCGCAAGCTCATCAGCGATGAACGCGACGAGCCGGTATCGGAAGAGTTCGTGCGCGCGGGCGAAGAGGGGAGCAAGACCCGTGAGACATACAGGATGCTGAACGCGCGTCTTCGGGAGATCCTGAAACGCAAGAAGGACTGAATGAAGACCATAGCCATGGGCCGATCGATCAAGCGTGTCGCCATTGCGTGCCTGCCGGCACTGCTGTCTCTATCGTCCTGCGTGCCGTCACTGAAGGTCCGCGAAGTGCGGAAGTCCGAGCCAGCGACCTATGCCGGTTCCACCGACACCACGAACGCTGCAACGAAGAGCTGGCAGCGGTTCTTCACCGACCCGGACCTCCGTGCCCTCATAGACAGCGCCCTGGCCAACAACCAGGAACTGAACATCATGCTGCAGGAGATCGCCATCGCGCAGAGCGAGGTGCGCGCGCGGAAGGGCGAGTACCTGCCGTTCGTGGACATCGGTGCTGCCGCGGGTGTGGAGAAGGTGGGTGAGTTCACCAGGAACGGTGCCGTGGAGCACAACCTGCAGATCGCCGAGGACACAAAGTTCCCCGAACCCTTACCGGACTTCATTGTGGGCGCTCGAGCCTCGTGGGAGATCGATATCTGGAAGAAACTGCGGAACGCCAGGAAGGCGGCCACGATGCGTTACCTCGGATCGGTGGAGGGGAAGAACTTCATGGTCACCCATCTCGTCGCGGAGATCGCCAACGCCTACTACGAGCTGATGGCGCTGGACAATCAGCTGGAGATCCTGCGCTCCAACATCGCCATTCAACAGGACGCGTTGGCGATCGTGAAGCTGGAGAAGCAAGCGGCGAAGGTCACCGAACTCGCTGTGCGCCGCTTCGAGGCGGAGGTGCTGAAGAACCGGAGCCTGCAGTTCAACATCCAGCAGCAGATCGTGGAGACCGAGAACCGGCTCAACTTCCTGGTGGGGCGCTATCCACGGGCGGTGAGGCGCAACTCGGCGGCCTTCTCTACACTCGTACCCGATACCATCTACGCTGGGTTGCCATCGCAACTGCTGAATTATCGTCCTGACATCCGCCAGGCGGAAATGGAACTGGCCGCAGCGAAGCTCGACGTGAGGTCCGCCCGGGCGAGCTTCTATCCGCAGTTGCGCCTCACGGCCGGTGTGGGTTTGAACGCCTTCGATCCCTCGAAACTGATACAGGCGCCACAATCCCTGCTATACAGTGTGGCCGGCGATCTGGTCGCACCGCTGATCAACCGGAACGCGATCAAGGCGGCCTACCAGAGCGCCAACGCGCGACAGCTACAGGCCGTGTACGACTATGAGCGCACCGTGCTCAACGCTTACGTGGAGGTGGTGAACCAGCTCTCGAACATCCAAAACCTCCGCAGTAGCTACGAGCTGCGCGCGCAACAGGTGGAGGCCCTCTCCAGTTCCATCACCATCTCCACCAACCTGTTCCGCTCGGCGCGCGCCGACTATATGGAGGTGCTCCTCACCCAACGCGATGCCCTCGAATCGCGCTTCGAACTGGTGGAGACGCGCATGCAACAAATGAACGCGATGGTGGACGTGTACAAGGCGTTGGGTGGAGGATGGAGGTAGCCCTCAAGCGGCCACACCCAGCATACGCTCCAGTGCCGCCTTCGCCACTTAAGTGGCTCAAGGTTGGACCTCGAAACCGGTCTCGGTCCACACAGTGTCTATCGTTGGGGCAAGACGGATCCAATCCGTTCGGGTGAAGACCGTGTCAACACCTTCGGCACCCGCCTCGCCTTCGCGGATCGACAATATCAATGTGTCGTTGTTCGCAGTGAAGCGTCCACCTCTTGCGTAAATGCCTCCATGATCATCATTGACAACGAGGTAGAACGCGTGCGGCAGAAGTGTGCACCCATCCAACAGGTGCATAGTAACGTACCTGATGGGATGGTCACACTCGGTCGTGCCGGTCAAAACGAACAATCCCATGCGGTTTCCGTCGATGCCGACCTTGCCTATGGCCCAAGCGGTATCGCTTTTCATCATGTCCCTAGTGAACAATTGGCGAAATGCGTTCGGATCCAGGCGCGTCCAATTCGTGTCGATCGGAGTCGCCAGAAGGTCCGTTCGGAGATCATGTTCCTGGATGAGCGGCGTTCGAAGCACTACCGCGCAGAGATTTGACGTGTCAAGCGTCTTTGAGATGAAGCCCGTCAGATAGAGCACTGCCGAAAGCATGACCGGCCAGGTCATCATACGAACCAGATCGGTTCTCCTATCAGGACGGATGTGGTTCATGCAGTAACACCAACAACGCCCTCCAATGCCATTTTCGCCTCTGCGATGGTCTTTACATCCTGCACGCTCACGCGTAAGGTCCCGCCCTTCTCGTACACCTTGAACTTTCTCGGCTGCGCCTGAACGGAGCGTAGTACCGCGTTGAAGGTGTCGCTCGCAAAGAAGCGGTGCTTCTGGTCGGCGATGAAGGTGCCGATGAGCGTGCCCTTCTTCAGCACCATCTTCTCCAGGCCCATCTGTTGGCCCAACCAGCGCAGGCGGATCGCTTCCATCAGCTCGATCACTTGTTGCGGGATCGGCCCGAAACGGTCCGTGACCTCCGTCGTGAACTTCTGCAGTTCGTTCTCGTCCTTGATGTCGTCCAGTTTGCGGTAGAGCGCGAGGCGTTCGGCGGTTTCGCTCACATAGCTGTTCGGGATCAGCATCGTGAGGTCGGTCTCGATGATGCAATCGTCGCTCTGGTCGCGTGTGCCGCCGCGTGCGAGCTGGCGGTCCTCGAAGAG
This sequence comes from Flavobacteriales bacterium, assembly GCA_017987895.1. Classification (GTDB taxonomy): domain Bacteria; phylum Bacteroidota; class Bacteroidia; order Flavobacteriales_F; family PHOS-HE28; genus PHOS-HE28. The sequence continues at coordinate 27,564 of JAGNSU010000030.1, forward strand.
CTCTGCGAAGTGCTCGGACTTCAATTCGCGCACGGCTTCTTCCAGGATCTTGTGGTAGGTCTCAAAACCGATGTCATTGATGAAACCGCTCTGCTCCGCGCCGAGCAGGTCGCCCGCGCCGCGGATGTCCAGGTCCTTCATGGCGATGTGGATCCCGCTGCCGAGGTCGCTGAACTGTTCGATGGCCTGTAGGCGCTTGCGCGACAGGTCAGGCAGCAGGTGCGGGCTCGGTGCAAGCAAATAGCAGTACGCCTTCTTGTTGCTGCGGCCCACGCGACCGCGCAGTTGGTGCAGATCGCTGAGCCCGAAGTTCTGCGCCTCGTTCACGATGATCGTGTTCGCGTTCGGGATGTCCAGGCCGTTCTCCACGATGGTGGTGCAGACGAGCACGTCGGTGTTGCCCTCGATGAAGTCGAGCATCACCTCTTCGAGCTTGTGGCCTTCGAGCTGACCGTGGCCCACGCCCACGCGCGCGCCGGGCACCAGCTTGCGGATCATGCCGGCGATGAACTCGATGTTCTTCACCTTGTCGTGCAGGAAGTATACCTGACCGCCGCGTGAGAGCTCGTACTCGATGGCGCCGCGGATCGTCACTTCATCGTAGGGCTGCAACATCGTCGCCACCGGATAGCGGTTCGGCGGCGGCGTGCTGATGATGCTCAGGTCGCGCGCGCCCATCAGGCTGAATTGTAAGGTCCGTGGGATCGGTGTGGCGGTGAGCGTGAGCGTATCCACCGTCGCGCGCAGCGTCTTCAACTTGTCCTTCACGTTCACACCGAACTTCTGCTCCTCATCGATGATCAACAGGCCGAGGTCCTTGTACACCACGTCCTTGCTCACCAGCCGGTGAGTGCCGATGATGATGTCGATCTTTCCTTCTTTCAGGTCTTTCAGGATCTGTGTCTGGTCCTTCTGGCTGCGGAAACGGTTCAGGTAATCGATCCGGCAGGGCAGCCCTTTCATCCGTGCCGCGAAGCTCTTCGCGTGTTGTAGTGCAAGGATCGTCGTCGGCACCAGCACCGCCACTTGCTTGCTGTCGCACACCGATTTAAAGGCAGCCCGTATCGCGACCTCCGTCTTGCCGAAGCCGACGTCGCCGCAGACCAGTCGGTCCATGGGCGTGGCCTTTTCCATGTCCCGCTTCACGTCCTGCGTGGCCTTCAGCTGGTCGGGCGTGTCCTCGTAGATGAAGCTCGCCTCCAACTCGTGTTGCAAGTAGTTGTCCGGCTGAAAGGCGAAGCCAGGCTTGCTCTTGCGCTGCGCATAGAGCTTGATCAGATCGAACGCGAGCGCCTTGACCTTCGCCTTGGTGCGCTCCTTCAGGTTCTTCCACGCCGGACTGCCCAGCTTGCTCACGTTCGGTGCAGCGCCCGCTTCCTCGCCACTGTACTTGCTCACGCGGTGCAGGCTGTGGATGCCGACGTAGAGGATGTCGTTGTCGCGGTAGATCAGGCGGATCGCTTCCTGCATCGAACCGCCCGCGTCGATCTTCTCCAGCCCGCTGAACACGCCAACGCCGTGATCGATGTGTACCACCAGGTCCCCGGGCTTCAACTGCGTCAGCTCCTTCAGCGTGAGCGCCTGCGAGTTCTTGCGGAAACCTTCCTTCAGCCGGAAACGGTGGTAGCGCTCGAAGATCTGGTGGTCGGTATAGAGCGCCAGCTTAAGCTCCGGGTCGATGAAGCCCTCGTGCAGGTCGAGCACCAGCGGCGTAAAGGCCACCTCGTGCTCCATGTCGTTGAAGATCGAGTAGAGGCGCTCGCTCTGCTTCGCGCTGTTGCACGCGATGAGGTTGGTGTACCCCGCGTTCTGCTTGTTGTGCAGGTCGCCGCTCAACACCTTGAATTCTTTCGCGAACGTCGGCTGTGGCCGCTGTTGGAAGTCGACCACGACGTCCGCGACCTGCTTCATGGTTTCCGGAGCGATGGCGCTCTTCCAGAAGACCTTCCGGAATCCGAGGGTCCCTTTGATCAACGCCCCATCCGTCGCCAGCAGCTCGCTTGGCAATGCATGCTTCTCCTTCTCGGACAGTCGCTCGTAGGCCTCGCCCAACAATTTCAACTGCTTCGTTGCCGCATCTCCGATGGCTTGCAGATCGCGCAACCAGATCGTCGCGTTCTCCGGCAATTGCGCGAAGAACAACTGTTGCCGCGCCGCATCCTCATCCTGGAGATCCGGTACGATCACCGCTTCCGCCAAACGCTCCACTGTCAATTGGTCCTGCGGATCGAAACGCCGCAAGCTCTCCACCGTATCGCCATAGAACTCGATGCGGTAAGGCTTGTCACTACCGTAGCTGAACACGTCCACGATCCCGCCGCGCACGCTGAACTGCCCCGGCTCGTAAACGAACTCGACGCGGGTAAAGCCGGTCTCGTTCAGCCACTCCTCGAGCGTATCGATCGGCAGTTCCTCGCTCCGCTTTATGGTGAGCGTGTTCTTCACCATCGTCTCCTGGCCCACCACCAACGGCACCAGCGCCTCGGGATACGTGACGATGATGAGATGCTCCGGTTTCTTCATCAGCACTTCCAGTACCTCCGTTCGGCTCACGCGCTCGCCGTCATGGTGACCCTCCGGATCGTATGGCGATCGCGATGGTGCGGGATAGAAGAGCATGTCTTCATCCTTCTTTGCGTTGCGTGCTTCCTTGTCTTTGCTCCGCAGTGCTTCGAGGTCGTTGATGAAGTACGCCGCTTCTTCCTTGTCCGTCAGCACGAACACATGCACGCCCTTCATCCGGTCTATGACCGACGCCGCGATCAGCGCTTGCGATGAACCGATGGTGCCCGCTATCTGAACGCGTGCGTTCGCGGCTTGCAGTCCTTCAGCAACACGCGCTACGCGTGCGTCACTGCGGAAGAGGGATAGGAGGTCGGGGAGGGAGGTCAAGTTCATTCTTTGTTCGCGCTCAAGCGGCTTACGAGTTCAGTCGCTATTTGACCGAGGTGCCTGAAGTAGTCTGCGTCGGCAATGATTTCAGCGTCAGACTTTCCAACGATTTCACGTCGATTCCCCTTCGATGTAAGTTCAGTGCAACCTTCGATGATGCTGAACCGCTCGGACTCGATTCGCTTCCAGTGCAATTCGATTGCGTTCAGCAGTGCTTCCCGAAATTCGATGAGATGATTCCACTCTTGGTCTTTGAGCAACATAGCGGCTCCCTCTATCTCGTCCACTACATCACTCGTTACAGCGATGTGAATCAGGTCCTCCGTTGTTGGATACGGGAGCCTTCGAAGGCCGAACTCATCATCCCCATCGTCATTGTAACCAATCGGGTATTTTTCCCATCGGAGTCTTGTTGTTGGATCGATGAACTCCGTGGACTTGTAACCAGTGGTCGCAACAGTTTGTAGATTCTTGAGGCTTGCCTCAACAACCTTCTGATCATGTATGAAAAGACGCTCTTTCATGGACACCAAAATGCCCGAAACCCGGTGCCGCATATTCGGGGCATCGGGTTCGGGAACAGGGCAAAGCTAGGGTCCGGAGAGAGTGCCCTCACCGCTTCGTCTCCTTCACCCCCGAAACGTGCGATGAGATCGCCCTCCACAGTCCATCGGTCTTGATGAACACATTGCTCGACCAGTACGAGCTCGCTGTGGAGTCCGATAACATGTGGCCCATGCCGCTGACGATCGCTGTTCCGTTCGGCCACGTCTCCAACCGCTTGATCTCGTAACGGAACGAGTCCACCTTCCATTCGTTCTTCTTGATCCAATCCAGTTCATCGGACTTCGAGAAGGTGTTGCCCTCCGCATCGATCATCTGGAAATCGGCATGCAGGATCCTGTCCAGGAGCACCGTGTCCTGTTCGCGATATGCCGCGGACCATTCCACTTCCTTCAGGTAACGGAGCGCCGCGCGGTCCTTGTCGCCGATCGGTTCCGGCCCACCGCACGCGATCAGCACGGTCATCAGCATGGCGAATGCGCCACGGCTCATCATCCGGTGTGCGAGCTGTTGTCTCATTTATTTCCCAACGCCATCGCGCTCACTTCTTCGGGCGGCAGTCTCTCCCCCTTGGATCGTTCCGCTGCTAATTCTTCCGGTGGTAGCTTCTCCAAAACGGTGCGTTGCGCCAGCGCGAAGGGTCCTTGGTTCGAGGTCCATGGCACGTAGCGCGTCTTGCGTCGCATGGAATCCGCTGCGCCCATCAAGCGTGCAGCGCGGTGCAGATCGCCCGCTTCGGCGGCCAGCGCCGCGAAGCCCACCCAGTTGCTGAGCGCCATGGCGCGGTTGCCGCAGATGCGGCCGGTCTCCAGGCTTTCGCCGAAGACCTGGCGCGCCCGTTCGGGCTCCCCCACGCGCATGTACGCGTAGGCCATCCCGTTCTGCGCCCAACCGATCGGGCCGAACACGCGCGTGCTGTTGTGCAGGTCGATGCACTCTTTGTACGCTACGATCGCGTCGTGGAAACGCTCTTCG
>JAGNSU010000135.1 GCA_017987895.1 Flavobacteriales bacterium
ACATCGACGACATCCAGGTGTTCAACGGGGCGCCGCTGATGCTACGCGCCTTCTTGCAAGGACCGTACGAAACTGGAACAGGCATGATGCGCGATGACCTGCGCACAACCGGTCTCCTTCCGCTCACAGAACCGTATTCAACATTGGGCTGGACCTTCGAGCGGCATACGGGCGGCCAAACCGTGGATCCGGCCATTCTCGCCGTGCCTGGTGCGAACGCCCTGGTCGATTGGGTGGTGGTGCAAGTGCGCTCCACCATCGATCCCACGCAGATACTTTGTTCGCGTCCTGCGCTCATCCAGCGCGATGGCGACGTGGTGGACGTGGACGGTACCTCGCCCGTACGTCTCGCCATCGCTGCGGGCAGCTATTTCATCGTGCTACGCCACCGCAACCATCTGGGCGTAATGACGGCGACACCGTGGTCCTTGGGCCCAACACCGACTTTGATTGACCTCACACCGGCCGCCACCGCCAGTTGGGGTACGGCCGGCCTGCGCATCGCCAACAACACCGCGCAGCTTTGGGCGGGGGATGTCACCGGCAATGGCCAGGTGAAATACGCCGGCGCGGGTAACGACCGCGATCCCATCCTCACCCTCATCGGTGGCTTCATTCCCACCAACACCGTCTCCGGCTATCTCCCGCACGACCTGAACCTGAACGGCCAGGTGAAGTACGCCGGCAGCGCGAACGACCGCGACCTGATCCTACTGAACGTGGGCGGCTCGGTGCCCACTGCGGTGAGGAGCCAGCAGGTGCCGTAGGGCTTCAGGACCCCATGGAACTTATCTCTCTTTGCTGAGTTCCTTCGCTCTTTTGTCTAGTTCGGCGCTGGTTAATTTCTTCTTGCTCTATATGCTGAACATCACGTACCCGGGACCCTGTCCCATGGCTACATCGACCTCGCGTATTTCGCCTGAGCCCAAGGTTATACTGGTGTCAAGGTCCGCGAAGCTCACGTTGACCACTTTCAGTCTGTATGTTCCGGATGGCGCTTCAATGGAATAGTGTCCATTCTCGTTGATGCTACGGTCGTAGGTCTGACCTGTGGCCTCATCAGTCAGAGCCAAATATCCGCATGGGAGTGGTGCTTTGTTTCTCTTCTCGGTTACCAGCCCGGACAAAAAAGCAATGGTTGTATCTGCAATGCCGCTTCTCTCATTCTTGATCAGCATACTCGTATCTGCTGGTTTTGCCACACAGATCTCATAGGTGTATGGTGCTCTAGCCATGGAACACCCAGAAACCAGGAAGTAGAGGATCGGCAGGGACAGGGTGCGGCTTGCCATTTCACATTCAGTGCTTCATGTCTAGTTGTCAAGCCGAAATTACGCGTCGCAAGGTCCCGGCATTGGTCCGCGGCTATGCCGCGGATCCTACTACAGTATCCGCGTTCGCGAGCGTTCGTCTTCGACGCGAAGCGATCTCATTGGTATGTGGGGATCTCTCATCAGCTCCCCTCCTGTCGATCGAGCGCTCGATCGACAAGGGCAAGGAGGGGTAGGGGGTGGTTTCAATTCAGGTACGACGGGAAGCGAATGCGTCTCGGAGACCACCCCCAACCCCTCCCCCGACAGGTCGGGACTCGGAAGCTTATGTACTCGCAGCGAGTGATCGCTGTTCAGGAGGGGAGTTGTTCGTGGGGGATCCCTCGCGTCCACGTTCGTTCATGCATCGATCACGCTGCCGTTCCCTAGCCCCCTAGCTTTGCGCCCTCCTTCCGCCGCCGCATGAACATCGTTGTGCTTTCCCGGAACAGCAAGCTGTATTCCACCCGGCGCTTGGTGGAGGCCTGCGAGGCGCGGGGCCATACGGCGCGCGTGGTGAACCACGTGAAGTGCGACATCCTGATCGAGCGCAAGAACCCACAGGTGATCTATAATGGCCAGCCGCTCCTGGAGGTGGACGCGATCATCCCGCGCATCGGGGCGAGCGTCACCTTCTACGGCACGGCCGTGGTGCGCCAGTTCGAGATGATGAAGGTGTTCACCACCACCGAGAGCCAGGCGCTGGACAGAAGATCTCGTGTCGTGAAGCTGTTCATCGGTGACAGCGCTTATCTTTCCCCTATATATTACTAGGATCACGATTAGATCGCCGTTTCGCCATGTTGCTGGAGCATCTCGCCCTGATTTGTTTTACCGTAGTCCTTATTGTCATCATGGTCTCGTTCATGATGATCTCTCGGGCGGCTTTTTCGAGCCAAAGGCAAGGCGCTGCAAAATCCCTTGGCCTATTGTTCCAAAGGGCTGGGGCGTTCCGAATAGTCACTGTGCTGATGGTCGTTTTCGCAACAGTTATGCTGCAAGTGCTTGGTGATCTCGGTGAAGGGGCCATCGGTATCCTGGGCTCAGTGGCAGGATATGCTCTTGGCGGCTTGGATTTGAAGCGCGAATCGCGATCGGATGGCGCCTCAAAAGAAGCGCAATAATGCGGCTGAAGCTGGAAAGGAGGAGGCCTGCCGATCCACAGCGATCGAAGGTGCATTGCGCAAGGAACAGCGTAGGTAACTAAAACTCCGACGCAAGTCCAAGGAAGAACCTGACGGTGCTGGTTAACATGGTGGAATAGCTCCAGTGTCATTGGTGAGTCTTGGCCCATCGTCGATGGCCAATTGTCAGCCGCGATTCCATGGGTAGAAATTCGATGTTTGCTTTCCCGCGTGCTGGAAGTGGTGATTTCGGAACATTCCAAAACCTCAACGTGCCTGAGGACGCTCTCGATCCGGGACATCGCCGGGGAAATGGTGAAGTTCATCGAGCGGCGGGTGTGAGCGTTCACTCCACCAGCCCGAAGTCCTGCGCCACGGCATAGGTGGAATACCAGCCGATATTGGGGCTCACCCAAGTGGTCTTGCCGCCCTGACGGGGTGGTGGACCGGGGTCCACGGGCAATTTGTGTCCGAGCCCTTCGATCCGATAGAACGTGAGCACGGTACCTGCTTCGTTCCGATAGGTGCTCTGCCGCAAGCCCTTTGTTCCATGAAGGTCGAAGTGTACGCTATCGGGCACGCTATCGCAGCCATGCGCGCTCGTCCACTGGGCGATCAAGGCATCGGCATGGCGGATGTCGACGACATCATCCGAAGTACCGTGGATCACTATCACCCGTGGGTAGTGCGTACCCGCAGGATGCATGGAAGTGATGAGCGCGCCCCATTCCGCGGGCGTTCGATCCTTCGGATCGTGGATGGCGAGGCGGCCGTATTCGGTGTCCTTCGCGGCGCGATAAGCCGCACCAGCGATGATGGCCCCGGCTTGGAACAGTTCGGGATGGCAGGCCATCATGGCGGCCGCCATGCCGCCACCTGCTGAAACGCCGTAGATGAAGATGCGCTCGGGGTCCACCGGCCAATGGGCCAATGCATGCACGACCATGTTGTGGATCGAAGCCACCTCACCTTGCCCGGGCACGATGTCCTCCGGTTTGAACCAGTTGAAGCAGCTCGCACCATTGTTCGCTCTGCGCTGTTCGGGATAGAGCACGAAGAAGCCCGCGTGATCGGCGAGCTCGTTCCAGCCGCTCAGCGTGGCGATACGCTCGGCGCTTTGGGTGCAGCCGTGTAGCACGATGACGAGCGACATTTTTTTCTTCGCTGCGTTCGCGGGTACATGAAAGAACATGCGCAGGTTGCCGGGGTTCCCGCCGAAGGCCTCCACCTCGGTAAGTGCTTGCCCGGCGAGCGCGTGGAGCGCTGTGAAGAGCAGCACGATGAGGAGGGCGGATCGCATGGGTCGAACTAACGGAAATTCGAGCGGTTCAACACCCCTCCTGCGACCGGGAGGGGTGTTGAACTTCCATCGACCTTCGCCCCATGACCCGCACCATCGCCCTGCTGCTGATCACGCTGATCCTCATTCCCATCATCTCCTACTTCGCCGATGCGCCGCTCGCCGCCCTGCAAGCAACAACGCTGCATAAGCTGCTCATCATCTATGTGACCACAGCCCTGGCCTGCTACGCGGTGGCGGAGCTCACCCGCAATTGCAGCCAGGTGGACAAGCTCTGGAGCGTGATGCCCGTGGTCTATGCCTGGGTGATGGCCGATGCCGCAGGCTTCACCCCGCGCGCGTTGCTGATGGCTTTTCTCGTAACCGCATGGGGTGTCCGTCTCACGTACAACTTCGGCCGTCGCGGGGGCTACAGTTGGAAGTTCTGGGAAGGGGAGGAGGACTACCGCTGGGAGGTGCTGCGGCGCAACCCGGTATTGGCGAAACCGTGGGCCTGGCGGTTCTTCAACCTGTTCTTCATCTCGCTCTACCAAATGGGGCTGGTGCTATTGTTCACCCTGCCCATGCTGCTGGTGATCGCTGCGCCCGGCGAAGTGGGCGTCATGGATGTGGCGCTCGCCGCCCTCTTCCTCCTGTTCCTGGTCTTCGAGACGATCGCCGATCAACAGCAATGGGATTTTCAGAAGGAAAAGCACCGCCGCCTGGCATCGGGGGAGCCGCTCACCGGCCGCTATGCCGATGGGTTCGTTCGCGATGGTCTTTGGGGCATGGCGCGGCACCCCAACTACGCGGCGGAGCAGGCGCAGTGGATCGTGTTCTACTTTTTCAGCGTGGCCTCCACCGGCCGCTGGGTGAACTGGAGCCTCTGTGGTGCCATCCTACTGGTGTTGCTGTTCCAGGGCAGTTCGGACTTCAGCGAGGGCATTTCCACGGAGAAATATCCGGGCTACGGCGAACACAAAAGGCGCGTGCCGCGTTTCTTCCCGCGCTTCCGGCGGCGCTGACCGCCGTTACTTTGCCCCGGACCGCACTGCGGCACCGCATGCGTACCTCCATCTTCCGTCCCGAGTATGATGTCATCGTGATCGGTGCCGGCATCAGCGGGCTCACCGCTGCCGGGCTGCTTTCCCGCGCGGGCCTCTCCGTGTGCGTACTGGAGATGGACGCCCGCCCCGGCGGCTATCTGGCCGGGTTCCGGCGGAAGGACTTCCGCTTCGACAGCGCCATCCATTGGCTGAACCAATTGGGCCCGGACGGATTGGTGACGCGCGTTTTCGATGTGATCGGTCCGGACCACCCCACGGCCCGCACGCAGCGACGCATCAAACGGTACAAGGGCGACAGCTTCGACTACCTGCTCACCGACACGCCGGACGATCTGAAGGAGCAATGGATCCGCGATTTCCCGGCTGATCGTGCGGGGATCGAACGTTTCTTCCGCGACGCGAAGAAGATCGGCGGCGCCTTCGAGGGTATGGGCAGCTTCTTCCGCACGGAGGAATCCAAAGGCCCGCTCGGCAAAGTGTTGCACCTGTTCACCAAATTGAAGTTCGCGTTGCCATTCATACCGCATTTGCGCTACAGCGGTCCGGAAGGCATGAAGAAAGGGCTCTCGAAGTATTTCAAAGATGAGCGGCTGCACCGCATCTTCTCCTCGGAGATGGACCTGCTCTCCTGCCTGGTGCCTATCGGCTGGGCCTACTACGGGGACTATCAGCTCCCCCCTGTGGGCGGCAGCCAGGTCTTCCCGGAATGGCTCGCGCACGTGATCGCCAGTTACGGCAACGAGATCCACTACAAGTGCCGGGTACACGAAGTGCTGCTGACCGATGGCCGCGCCACAGGCGTGCGTCTCTCACAGAACAACACCACACACGCTCTGCGCGCGAAGCAAGTGGTGGGCGCCTGCGATGTGGAAGCGCTCTACGAACGCATGCTCCCCGCCGATGCCGTGTCCGCCGCGTTGAAGAAGAAGTTGCACGAGGCGAAGCTCTATCCGAGTTCCGTAACAGTAGCCCTCGCGTTGGACCGCCCCGCGCAGGACTTCGGTTTTGGCGAGGAGATGGTCTATCTCTCCAACGACGATGTACCGCGCGAACGCCAATGCGACGGCGGCCCGGAAGAAGTGGGCGTGAGCATTCTCGCACCCTCCTTGCGCGATCCCAGCATGGCGCCGGATGGCATGGGCACGCTCACCATCTACATCCCCGCGGAGTTCGCCGCGCACGATCAATGGTTCACCGGCCCGGGTAAGAACGGTGGGGTGGATCGCGGCGCAGCCTACGAACAACTGAAGAAAGACTACGCCGACGTGCTTATCCGTCGTATTGAAGAACGGCTCGCACCGGGCCTCTCCAAGCATGTCGTGTATTGCGATGTGGCCACGCCGATCACGCATTGGCGCTACACCGGCAACCGCAACGGCAGCATGATGGGCGCGCGGCCGGGCAAGGAGAACTTCAAGGCGGGCATCGCCCATTACCGCACACCGGTGAAAGGCCTGTACCTCGGCAGCCACTGGGCCGAACTCGGCGGCGGTGTACCCATCGCCGTGCGCGCGGGGGCCAATACCGCGCTACTCGTCATGCAGGACCGAAACCATCCAGCCACGAACACACTGGCCGCTTTCATGGATGGGAAGATCGGCCCGAAAGAGGTGATCGCCTCGGGGCTTTTTAAGCCCTACACACCGGGTTGGGTGCGCTCACCCACGCCTGCCGAGAAGAAGCGGTCGGGGCTTTCGGAGCGGTCGGAGGCGTAGCCAGGACGACGCGGGGAATACCCGCGGAATTCGCATCAGTGCTTGACGATCCGCCCCTGCTTCATCAGCGTTCCGTTCTTCTTTAACTCGTACACATACATCCCCTCGGCGAGGTGTGTGGTGGCGATCGTCGTCGTACCCGCAATGAGGCTGCGGAGCACGGGCCGCGCGGCGAGATCGAAGAGGACGAGCTCCATCGCTTCGGGATCGTCGGTGGTCACGGTCACTTGGTGGGTGAAAGGTTGTGGTACAAGATCTACTGCGGTAGCATGCGGTACGACAGAGGGTACCAGAATGGTCCACTCGGCGTAGGTGCAACCTTGCTCCAAAATGCGCAATACACCCAATGCGTTGCCGCTGACCTCCACCTTCACCCAGCCATAACGGACGGTACCCTGGTTCTCGATCCGAACGCCTACGAAATGGGGCCCGGTGCTGTGCCAGCCAGGAAGGTGTGGACCCCATGTGCCACTCGTGACGTAGCTGTAGAAAAAGATGGGTTCAAAAATGTCTACATACTCCAGGGTATTGTCCACCGCGGCACCGAAAGCGAGAGAGTCTGCGATGGTCACCGGCAAAGTGTCGGGCGGATAGGTCCAAGGCACCGTATCGATGAACGCAGCGATGGTCACCGCCGGTGATAGACCTTCAACGCTGTGATAGTACTCCGTTCCGGCCCCCGAGAAATACCGGTAGCTATAGAACCGAACGTCAAGGACGCCATCGTAGTCCAGATCCAGATCCTCCTGTCCATGGTTCGCATTGCCCATCCCCGGAATAATGACCTCAAGACCGGTTCCATGGTCCACATGGAACATCGTGGTGTCCCATTGCCCTGCGTACACGGTTTGTGCCGTGCCGTTCGCCGCGGAACATAGCGCGCAGGACAAGCCAAGCATTTTCAGCGCATGCATGAGCGGCGGTTTCTAAATGGCCGAATTCCAAAGCTAAGGAATTGAACTTGCGCCACCGGCCGTAGGCGCGTTGCGCTCACAGCACATCCTTCGCGCCCACATCCACCACGAACCGCCCCCGCAGGAACTTCCGCCCCAGCAGCACCTGGTACTTCATATCGCTGCGGTCGAAGAGGGTGAACTGCGTACGCACCGCCACGCGACCCAGGCGCACCCGGGTAGTGATCAGATAGCGGCGCGTGGTCTGTCCCGTGCTGCTTTTCACCGTGACCCGCTTGTAGCTGCGGAAGAGTTTCGTAGTGCGCTTGCCCCCCATCTGGAAGGTGACCACGAGCATCTTCACGCCGCCCGCTTCCTTCTTGCGAACGCGCTGGTAGTGCAGTGCGCTGCGGTAAGCGCCGGTATCGATCTTGGCTTGCACACGGGATATCCCCAGCCCCGGCAGGGCGATGTACTCCAGGCGGCCAATGGTGACCTTGGGACGGGTGGGCATGGGTGTTCAAAGGTGCGGAAGCCCAATGGCAAAGGCAGGGCAAGGGCCTGCGATTTCTCCGGCAGGAGCTGTTGACCGCTCGGCCCGGATCTTGCCCAAGGCGCCGATCCGCTGGGAAGAGGCGTCATTTGTACGGTCTTCGGTCCCAGTGAAAAGAAACCCGATCTTTGCCCACCCATTCCAACGCCTACGCCGGGCCTGCGGCGCCTACCCAATGAACAAAGTCCTTACCCTCAGTTGCACCGCGTTGCTCGCCTTCGCCTGCACCACCGCGAACGCTCAAACCCCTGCCCGCAACGCGTCCGGCGCACCCGTGCAGATGCAGAACTACGGTGCCAAGATCACGCCCGATGGCGCTATCAGTACCTCCGACTTCGCCAAGAGCATGCAGGTGAAGGAAAAGTTCGAAGGCAAGGTGGTCGTTCCGATCATCACCAGTTGCCAGAAAAAGGGCTGCTGGATGGATGTACAGCTCCCGAACAACGAGGTGATGAAGGTCAAGTTCCTGGACTACGCCTTCTTCGTCCCCACGGAAGGTCTGGAAGG
>JAGNSU010000031.1 GCA_017987895.1 Flavobacteriales bacterium
CTTCGTTACCGTGACCACCGGACAAGGGTGCGTGGCCAGCGATAGTGTCACGATCACTGTGAACCAGCTCCTCGGGCTTACCATCACCACCACGGACGATGACCTCTGCCAGGGCGAAAGCACCTTGTTGAACGCCACCATCAATGGGGTGACAACGAACCTGACCTATAGCTGGTCCTCGCCCGGAAGTCTGGATGATGCCACCATCCAGGATCCTACAGCGACACCTTTGGTAACGACGGATTACGTGCTTACCGTTACCGATACGATCAGTGGTTGCCAATTGACGGAGAACATTGTGATCACCGTGAGCACCGCCTATGTGGTGACCGGCACACAGGATACCACCGTTTGCGATCCGGTCGGCTTCCAGTTGGATGTACAGCATAACGTACCGGGGGGAGCGATCAGTTGGACCCCTACTGCTTACCTGCTCGGGGCGAATACGGCCACGCCCACGATCACTTTGGATTCCACCATGCAGTACATCGTCGTGGTACAGGATGCTCTTGGATGCTCCGCACGCGACACGGTGAACATCACCGTACCCTTCGATCAACTGTTCTTTTACCCGGATTCGTCGCTCTGCGCGGGAGATAGCATGGTGATCGACGCCGGATACCCGGGCAGCACCTATCTCTGGAGCCCCACGAACGAGGTGACGCAGACCATTACCGTCTTCGCTGCCGACGATTACACGGTAGTGCTGGAGGACAGCAATGGTTGCCAATCCACTTTCACTACTACAGTGACCGTTGATCCTCTTCCGGTCGTCGTGCTGGGCCCGGATACCTCGCGTTGTATCGGAGAGAACTGGACACTGGACGCTGGCAACGCTGGCAGCATCTTCCTATGGAGCACTACCGCAGTGGGGCAAACGATCAGCGTGACCACCAACGATGCCTATTGGGTGCAAGTGACCGATGCCAATACTTGCGTGAACAGTGATACGATCAACGTCACCTTCGACCCCCTACCCGTGATCGACCTACGCGACACGACCGTTTGCATCAGTGAGACCATTACCCTTGACGCGGAGAATCCGGGAAGCGCGTATCTGTGGAACACCAACGAAACAACACAGACGATCCAGGTGGATAGCGTTTCGACGACCTATTCCGTAGTGGTCACCACGCCGACGATCTGCGTCGATTCCGCCGATATGGTGATCACCATCGTTCCCTTCCCGGTAGTGGACCTCGGACCGGATACAGCGCTTTGCGATACCGACACGCTCGATCTGGACGCTGGCAATCCAGGGCAGGCCTACTTGTGGAATACGGGGAGCACGGACCAGACCACCATCGTCACCTTCACCATGGACGTTTGGGCGGAGGTGTTCAATGGCTATTGCACCACGCGCGATTCGGTGATCGTGGTGTTCAATCCGCTACCCGATGTGATCCAGGAATGGCAACAGGTGCTCTGCTTGGACTACCCACCTTACAAGACGTTGCTGGATGCGGGCAATGCGGGATGCACCTTCTTGTGGAGCACGGATGAAGTGACCCAAACCATCGAAGTGGACCAATACGGGTGGTACTTCGTGGACATCACCACGCCGCTGAACTGCACGATCACAGATTCGATCGCCATCGTGGAATACTGCCCGCCGCAATGCTTCGTACCCAACTCCTTCACACCGGACGGTGATGGCTTGAACGATATGTTCACCCCCGCTGGCTACAACATCGGTGCGGTGGAGATGTCCGTGTTCGATCGCTGGGGTGAGCTCATCTTCAGTGGCAAGGACGAGGCCGTGGCCTGGGACGGAAAACGCAACGGTGGGGATGTGCAGGACGGTGTCTACGTCTGGAAGCTGAAGTACCGTTTCATCGAGGATCACCTTGGTACCCTTGGCGCCGAACGGGAAACCGTGGGCCATGTGACCGTGATCCGCTGAGCTTGGGCTGAGGAAGGTCCTCTCATCATGGACAAGGCCGGGAGCGCTCCCGGCCTTGTCCGTTCGTGGGCGTGCGAACATCGGACCCCGGGATCGCGTATGCACGGCCGCATCGAACCCGCTCGCCGGTGGCCCATCCACAGAGATCCCTCGTGACCATGCTTCGCCGCGCGCACCGCGCCACCCTCTTGGGCTTGATGTTCGCGAGCGTTCACCCTGCTCCGGCACAAGCTCCGGGACCCCTCCCCACCATGGGTACCGACTTCTGGGTCGGCTTCATGCAGAACGCCTACGGCGCCCAAGAACTCCGTCTCTACATCGCCTCGCCAACGGCCACAAGCGGCACGGTGAGCATACCCCTTGCCGGGTGGAGCCAATCCTTCGCCGTTCCCGCGAACGGTGTGGCTTTTGTGCTAGTGCCCAATACCGCCGAGCACATCGGTTCCGAAACCGTCACGAACAAAGGTGTGCGGATACAAACGCAGGCTCCTGTCACGGTTTCGGCGGTGAGTTTCCAGAGCTACACACACGATGGCACCCAAGTGCTCCCCGTGGAAGGTCTTGGGACGGAATACAGGGCAGAAGCCTACCGGGGCATTCCAGGTTTCAACGAATTCTACAAGAGCGAACTGCTCATCGTAGCCACCCAGGATGGCACACAGGTGGAGATCACCCCCACGGTGAGCACGCTCGGCGGTCATGCGGCCGGCGTACCGTTCACGGTCCAATTGGACCAAGGCGAAGCCTATCAGGTGCAGTCAGCTCTTGCGGCGCTCAACCTCACCGGCACGCTGGTGCGGGGCACCACCCAGAACGGATCCTGCCGGCCCTTCGCGGTGTTCGGCGGCTCGATGTGCGCCAACGTGCCCGTGGCCTGTGCAGCTTGCGACCATCTGTACGAGCAACTGGTGCCGGTCGACCACTGGGGGACCAGCTTCCACACCTTCAAGAACGGAGGGCCCACGTCGGAGACCTATCGGATCCAATGCGCGCAGAACGGCACCGCGGTAACCGTGAACGGCGGTCCGCCCGTGGTGTTGAACCCGGGCCAGATCCATGAGGTGAACGGCAGCACCGCGCCGGTCTGCATCAGCGCCAGCGCACCGATATCAGTGGCGCAGATCAGTGAGGGCTATAGCTGCGCGGGAGCTGGTGATCCGTCCATGATCCTGTTGGAGCCCGACGATCGCACCACGTTGGAAGCCCGCTTCAGCACCGTAGCCTCACCCCAGATCACCGGACACCGCCTGAACCTGGTGGTGCCCACCGTGGCGACGGCAGCGGTGCAACTCGATGGCACCGCCGTTCCGACCTCACAATTCACTCCCTTTGCCGCGTGCCCAACGTGGTCCTATGCCAGCCTGACGATCACACCAGGCACACATCGTGTTCTTTCCTCACAAGGCATCCATGTGTATGCCTACGGCTCGGGTACCGGTGAGAGCTATGGTTTCACGGCCAACGCGGTCTATATACCGCCCGCGGTAACAGATACACTGGTCTGCGTATCGGGACCAGTGACCTTGAGCGCCCCCCATCCATTGGACAACGCCATTTGGGAAGCTGCCAGCGACCCGGGAACCACCTTGGCAACGGGTTGGACCTGGACCTTCACCCCTACGCAGAACGACACGTACACCGTCTATGGGGAATTGCCGGGCAGCGCTTGTCCTGAACAATACAGCTTCCATGTCGGCATTCAAGTTCCACTGACCCTTCAGGCGACAGCGAACGGCGGGGCGAACGCCAACGTGTGCCAGTTCGGTGCGGTACAATTGGGGGCCCTGCCAGTGCCGGATCCGCAAGTGTTCGACCTGGCCTGGACGCCGACCGCGCTGGTGAGCGATCCCACGATCCACGATCCGGTGGCCTTTCCGATGAACAACACCTGGTTCCGCTTGCAGGTCTCCAACCCCCTGGGTTGCGGCAGCATCGCGGACAGCGTGTTCGTGGCTGTGACGCCGAACGATATCCACTCTGTCCGCGTCTCCGCATCGGATAGTGCGATCTGTAGCGGCGAGAGCAGCCAATTGATGGGTGACGTGTACCGGACCATCGCCTTCGATCCATTGGACCTGGCGCCAGCTACGTTCTGGAGCGCGATCAACGGAGGAACGGTGGCCAATACCTGTGGATCGGCCACAGGCAACGCCTTGTTGTTCACCGGCAGTGGAACGCGGGAAGCACGCACGAACGCGTTGGACGTTGTGAACGGCGGCGCGTTGGATTTCCAGGTATACATCGCCACGGGTACGGCGCCTTGCGAGAACGCGGATCCGGGTGACGATGTGGTGCTGGAATACAGCATCAACGGTGGGGGGAGTTGGATCCCGTTCGATACAATGCTGGAATCGCAGTTCAGCACCTTCACTAGCCGCAGGGTGGAAGTACCCATTCTGGCGCGCACGGCCGCGACCATGTTCCGTTGGCGCCAAGTGGCCAACAGCGGCGCCGGTCAGGACGTATGGGCGATGGACAACGTGATCATCACCCATATCGACAATGCCCCGGGCGGAATGCAATGGTCACCTTCCAGCACGCTGAACAACCCGAACAGCGCCACTCCGATCGCTACGCCAACTGGGAGCACTTGGTACACCTTCAGCGCGACGGGCGGCAATGGCTGCGTCTTCACCGATTCGTTGTACATCGAGGTGCGGTCGCCCTTCTCCATCACCCTGCCAAGCGATACGACGTTGTGCAGCACAGTGGGTATTCCGCTCCACGCCACCGCCAGTAGTGGGCAAGGGATCGTGTGGCAGTGGTCGCCGAACAACGGGAGCTTGAGCACCACCACCGGGCCTTCTCCGACCGCTACACCAAGCGCTACTACCACCTATTCGCTTACGGCGACCACCAACATCGGCTGCACGGACACGGAACAGATCACCCTCACCGTAGGTCCGGTGATGAGCGTGTCGGCGTCCGCCAGTGACGTACAACTGTGCCAGGGCGAGAGCAGCCAATTGACCGCCACCGTGCAAGGACCCGCGAACGCCCAGTTGCAATGGCAACCAGCGGGCTCGCTGAACAATGCCTTGAGCCTTACGCCCATCGCCAGCCCAACGGGTACCACCACCTATATCGCCACACTTACCGACCCGATCACCAGTTGTGCCGTGCAGGCCTCGGTGACCGTGGCCGTTACCACCGCATATACCATCGTGGCCACACCGGACACCACATTGTGCAACACCTTGGGCTTTCAGCTGAACGTGCAACACAACGTACCCGCTCCGTTCAGCATCGCATGGACCCCCTCCAACCTGCTGAACTCCGGTGGGATCGCCTCGCCGAGCATCATGGCGGACACCACTATGGCGTTCAATGTCGCCGTGACGGACGGGAACGGTTGCAGCGTTAACGATTCCGTACATGTGGTCGATGCCTTTGACAGCATGATCAATCCGGTGAACATGAGCGCGTGCCAGGGGCAGAGCCTTTTGCTGGACGCCGGATTCCCCGGTAGCGACTATGTCTGGGCACATGGTCCCACCTCGCAAACGGTACTGGTGAACAGCAGCGCCAGCTATTCCGTGGAGATCACCGATGTGCAAGGCTGCCAAACAACCAAGGTATTCAACGTGACGTTCCACCAACTGCCGCCGGTGGACCTGGGGGCGGATACCACGGTTTGCGGCGCGGCCTCCCTGCTCCTTGACGCGCACTCCCCGGGCAACACGATCGTGTGGAGCACGGGCCCGAGCGGACAAACGCTCCTCGTGAACGCCTCGGCCACCTACTATGCCACTGCGACAAGTCCGCAGAGCTGCGTGAACAGCGACACCATCACGGTGACGTTCGCTGCATTTCCCACCGACATGCTTCAGGACGTCATCTCCTGCACCACCGCGCTGCCCACGCTGGATGCTGGGAACCCGGGCTGCACCTATCTCTGGAGCACCAACGCGGATACCCAACAGATCCTCGCGACGATATCGGGCACCTTCACCGTGATGGTGACCACCCCGCAGCTATGCAGCGCGCAATTCGATGCGCTCGTCACCCTGGCCGCACCGCCCATTGCGGACCTGGGACCGGATACGTCGGTCTGTACCGGTGATCCGCTGGTACTGGATGCAGCGAATCCAGGAGCCACCTTCTCGTGGAACACAGGCGTTGTGACACAAACGCTCGCTCCACAGACCTCTGGTATCTACTGGGTGGACGTGAGCAACGTGGCCTGCACGACCCGGGATTCGGTGAACGTTGTCTTCCTGCCGGCCCCATCGGACATGCTCCAGGATGTGACCACCTGCATCGGGGAACCTGTGCTCCTGGACGCGGGGAACCCGGGTAGTACCTATGTGTGGAACACGAACGCCGTGACCCAGACCCTCAGCCCGACCTCTGGCGGAACGTACAGCGTGACCGTGGAGAACGCGGATGGATGCGTGCGCACCTTCGACGCCGATGTGACCTTTGTGGCCTACCCGGTGGTGGATCTCGGGCCCGATACCACCATGTGCGAAGGGGACGTGCTCTCTTTGGATGTCACGAATCCAGGGGCGACCTACCAGTGGAGCAATGGTTCCACTGGATCAACCCTGCTGGTGAGTTCCACGGGAACTTATTCGGTGAACGTGGACAACGGCTTCTGCGCCGCCTCGGACGTGGTACGAGCCACCTTTAACCCCTCTCCTTCCCGTCTGGCAGCGCATCAGTTGTTCGCATGCCTGGACGAAGAGCCCCACTACGTGGTGATCGACGCGGGCAACGAGGGATCATCCTTCCAATGGAACACGGGCGAATCAGCGCAAGTGATCTTGGCGGGCGCTTACGGATGGTATTTCGTGGAGGTGACGAACCCACATGATTGCAGCATGCGTGACTCCGTCGTAGTGAACGAGTTCTGCCCGGCGTCCATCTACATACCGAACACATTCACCCCCAATGGGGACGGTATCAATGATACCTGGGGCGCGGTGGGCAAGAACATCGCGAGCATCGAGCTCGTGGTCTTCGACCGCTGGGGTGGTGTGCTGTTCCAAACCACGGATCCCAGTACCTTCTGGGACGGCAGCGTGAGCAACGAAGAAGCCGCGAACCACATGTATGCTTGGCGATTATCGTACCGCTTCTTCGAGGACGAGAACGGCAAGGTGGGGCGCCAGCACGAACGCCTGGGGCACGTCACCATCCTGCGCTGATCGGCGAGGCCCGGAACCGACCTGGTCAGAGGCTTAGCGAGAAATCATCCGCGTCCTTCCCCACTGGGAATTTTTCGCGGAAGTCCTCCAGCGCTCCACCATCCAATACGCTGGTCGAGATCCCTTCTTGGGACGGTTCCACCTGTCCGATCACCGCGCCACGCGGATCGATCACCACGGAATCCCCGCTGTAGTGGATGCCCTTGCCGTCCATTCCCACACGGTTCTCACCGACCACATAGCATTGGTTCTCCAGGGCTCGGGCGATGAGCAGTTGGCTCCATGGATAACGGCGGGCTTCGGGCCAGTTGGCCACATAGAGCATCGCATCGTAGTCGCCACGGTTGCGCGCGAACACCGGGAAACGCAGGTCGAAGCAGACCTGGAGCAGTAGACGCCAGCCACGCCATTCGACCACTACGCGCTTCGTGCCGGGTGCATAGTGGTCGTTCTCGCTCGCGAAGCGGAACAGGTGGCGCTTGTCGTACACGGTGACCTTGCCGGAGGGCTCCACGAACAGCCCACGATTAAGGTGCTTCCCCTCGTCCTTGATGATCACGCTTCCGTAGAGCGCGGCATCCATTGTCCTCGCCTGTGCGCGCATCCAATCGACCGTAGCACCATCCATTGTTTCCGCCATTTCAGCGCTGCGCATACTGAAACCCGTGGTGAACATCTCGGGGAGGACGATGAGGTCCGTGGTGCCCTTCAATGCGACCAACTTTTCCGCGAACATGCCCCGGTTCGCGGGGGCATCTTCCCAGTGCAGCATCGTCTGCACGAGCGTCACCTTTAGATCGCGCATAGCTTCTCGATGGCGTTGTCCAGGGTATCTCCCTGCTTGGCGAAACAGAAACGCAGGATCCTCCTTCCTAACGGTGGATCTTTATAGAATGGGCTCAGCGGAATTGCCGCGATGCCATGCTCCAGGGTCATCCGCTTGGCAAAGGTGATATCGTCCTCATCGCTGATCCGGCCATAGTCGGCGAGCTGGAAGTAGCTGCCTTCGCAAGTCAGGGGCTCGAAGCGTGAAGCCCGCAGGCCTATGGTGAAACGATCGCGTTTCTCCTGGAAGAACCCGGGCAACTGCTCATAGTTGGCCGGGTCACGAAGGTGCTCGGCCAGTGCGTGTTGTATTGGTGTGTTCACGCTGAACACGTTGAACTGGTGCACTTTGCGGAATTCGGCCATCATGTCCTTCGGAGCGAGCACATAGCCCATCTTCCAGCCGGTGGTGTGGAAGACCTTTCCGAAGCTGAAGACCACGAACGCTCGCTCGCGGAGCTCGGGGTAGTTGATCGCGGAGGCGTGTACTTCACCGTCGAACACCAAGTGCTCATAGACCTCGTCGCTCAGGAGCAGGATATCCGTGCCCCGGACCATCGCGGCGATCCGTTGCATATCGGCGTCGCGCAGGATGGTGCCCGCAGGGTTATGCGGCGTGTTGATCATGAGCATCCGCGTGCGGGGCGTGATGGCCGCCTTCACCGCATCCGCATCGAACTTCATATCGCTGCCCAGGCGCACGTGTACCGGCGTTCCGCCGAACAACTCCACGGTGGGCGCATAGCAGTCGTAGGCCGGGTCCACGATGATCACCTCATCGCCGGGGTGAACCACCGCAGCGAGCGCTGTGAAGATGGCCTGCGTACCTCCGGCCGTCACCGTGACCTCCGTATCCGGATCATAGGTGTGAGCGTAGAGCCTATCCACCTTCCCCGCGATCGCTTCCCGCAAGGAAAGTACGCCTGGCATGGGTGCGTACTGGTTATGGCCCGTCTTCATGGCCGTATACACCAGGGAACTCAGCTTCTCGTCGATGGGGAAATCCGGGAAGCCCTGGCTTAGATTGATGGCGCCGCACTCCTGCGCCAGCTTGCTCATCACCGTGAAGATCGTAGTGCCGACATTGGGGAGTTTGCTGACGGGACGCATCCGGCCGAAATCTAGGGTTCTCGTGTGACGGGTAACGCTTAGGGTCCTATTTTCGCGGCCCCGAACCCCAACCGCACATCAAAACCACCCACTTATGAGGCTGAGCTCTTTGTTGACGATCGCGCTGCTATGCGCATCGCTGACCACCATGGCTGGGAAGCCGATCACCTTCATCAAGGGGGATAAGTCCATCTTCAAAGGAGATGCATCTTTCCTCGTAGAGTGGGACATGTCCCTGTCCTCGATCGACGCCCTGGACACCGAGGAGGCCTTCATCGACTACTACAAGGGCAAGGAGAAGGACCCCGAAAAATGGGAGAACGGCTGGAAGAAGGATAAGGCCGGCTTCCTGAACGCCTACGTCGAAAGCCTCGCGCGCGACCTGAAGAAGACGAAGTTGAAAGTAAGCAGTGACGATCCTGAAAGCAAGTACAAGATGATCGTGCGCCCGATGAAAATGAAGACCGGGACACCAATGCGGTACTCCGCCATCGAGATGAAGCTCCACGTGATCGACATGGCCTCACAGGAAGAAGTGGCCATTATCCATGTACCCGAGGTGATGGGTGTGAAATGGAGTATGATGACCCCAACGCTCGGAATGACCGTTAACTATGCGGTGGTGTATAGCGCCAGGTACATGGCCAAGTTCGTTCAGAAAACCATCGCCGGCAAGTGAAGCAAGGCATCGCACTCCTCATCCTCTGCCTCGGCTTGCAGGTCAGCGCGCAGACCACGCCGGCCAGCATCGCAAAGACGAAGGACCTGGTATTCTTCGGACTGGATTTCACTTTCCTGAAGTTGATCCATGAGGACGGCTTCGTGGACAAGAACGGGAAGCCGATGTGTAAAACACTTCCCTTCAAGTACTTCGTGGAATGGAACGAAATGTTCCTGATCGAACGTGCGAAGTTCAACCTGTCGGATTATTTCGGGGTGAAGAACTACACGATCGACCAAGCCACGGTGAGCGAGCGCAACAAGGCCTATGTGACGGAGGGCTGTATCCTCGCATCGTCATCCTACCGGATCGGCGAAGGGGAGCTCGAAGAGGCGATAAAGGCTTACTCCAGCGCGAAAGGTTCTGGCGTTGGCTGTGTGATCTTCGCGGAGAGCTTCAACAAAACCGACACCAAGGCGGTCATCTACACTGTGTTCTTCGACCTTGCTGACCACACGGTCCTATTGATCGACGAAGAATATGGCACCCCGGTAGGACAGGGTTTCCGAAATTTCTGGGTGAATGCCATCCACATGGCCCTCGAAAAGGGCGCGAAGGCATACAAGCACTAAGCCTTCGGTCGAATTTTACCTCTCGTCGATCGGGAGATCCGAAGGCCCTGGCTGAGGTTGATGGTGGTGCACTCGGCCGCCAACCCCGCTTCGCGGGATTTCACTTCGTTCAACTTGCTCATCACCGTGAAGATGGTGGTGCCGACGTGTGGAAGCTTGCTGGTCATCTTCACTGAGCGCTCAAAGGCGCTACCACTCTCGTGGTGCGATCAATTCCTCCACGTCCGCTTCAAAACCATAGGCCTTCGCTATCACGTCGAACTCTTCACCTAGGGCTTCTCGCGCGCCAGTCTCCAATTCGCTGTCATTCTCCTCAAACGCCCCTTGGAGGCCATTCAATCGCTCAGTTGCCTCGTGCGTAATGACGTAGAGGGCGTCCAAGTCCTTGGGCTGCTCGGTTTCGATCCGGTGGCACACTTGGACCAGGATGGCTTTGCATTCGTCTACTAAGTGTCGGGGGAAATACTCATCGGCGTACATGTCCGCCAAGATCTCCCGGTCACGCATCACCTTGTTAGTCAGAGTTGATTGGCCCATAGGATCCGATTGTGTAGTGCATCCCAAAGTACTCACCACAATAACACCTAGCAGGAGTTTTAGGACCATGGCCTCACTCCTTCGTCACCGTCGCCGCCAAGTACTCCCGGTTCAAGCGCGCGATGTGCTCCAGGCTGATGCTCTTCGGGCACTCGATCTCGCAAGCACCGGTGTTGCTGCAATTGCCAAAACCCTCCTTGTCCATCTGCTCCACCATGGCCAGCGCACGGCGCTTGCGCTCAGGCTTGCCTTGCGGCAACAGGGAGAGCTGCGAGACCTTCGCCGCCGTGAACAACATCGCCGAACCATTCGGGCACGTAGCGACGCACGCACCGCAACCGATACAGGTCGCCGCGTCGAAGGCCTTGTCGGCATCGTCCTTCGGGATGGGCACCGCGTTGCCATCAACGAGATTGCCGCTGGTGTTCACGCTGACGAAACCGCCCGCCGCTTGTATACGATCGAAGGCGCCACGGTTCGTTGCAAGATCCTTGATCACGGGGAACGCGGCGCTCTTCCATGGCTCCACGTAGATCGTGTCGCCGTCCTTGAACTTGCGCATGTGCAACTGGCAGGTGGTGATGCCCCGACCCGGGCCATGCGCCTCGCCGTTGATGAAGAGACTGCACATGCCGCAGATGCCTTCGCGGCAATCATGATCGAACGCGATCGGGTCCTCGCCCTTGCGCACGAGGTTGTCGTTGAGGATGTCGAGCATCTCCAGGAATGACATGTCCTCGGAGACATCGCTGACCGGGTAGTCGACGATCTTGCCTTTATCGTTCGGCCCGTTCTGGCGCCAAACCTTCAGCGTGAGCTTCATGTTACCCATCACTTGTAGCTGCGTTGCGTCAGTTTCACCTCGTTGAACTCAAGCGCTTCCTTGTGCAGGTTCGCCTTACCGGAATCACCTGTCCATTCCCAAGCTGCGACGTAGGCATAGTTGTCATCGTCGCGCTTGGCCTCGCCTTGTTGTGGCCCATCCGTTTCTGCGTATTCCTCACGGAAGTGACCACCACAACTTTCGTTGCGATGAAGCGCATCCACGCACATGAGTTCGCCTAGTTCCAGGAAATCCGCCACGCGTCCGGCCTTCTCGAGTTCCTGGTTGAACTCGCTGCCTTTTCCGGGAACACGCACATCACGGTAGAACTCATCGCGGATGGCGCGGATCTCTGTGATCGCCTCCTTCAGTCCTTGCTCGTTGCGGGCCATGCCGCACTTGTCCCACATCACCTTGCCCAAACGGCGGTGGAAGTCATCCACGGGCTTGGTGCCCTTGTTGTTGAGGAAGTGGTTGATGCGGTCCTTCTGCTCCTTCTCAGCAGCGTCGAATTCGGGACGCTGGGTATCGATAGGTCCGGTGCGGATATCATCCGCGAGGTAATCGCCCACGGTGTAGGGGATCACGAAGTAGCCATCGGCCAAGCCCTGCATCAACGCTGATGCACCAAGGCGGTTCGCGCCGTGATCGCTGAAGTTGGCTTCGCCCAAGCAGAAGAGACCCGGCACGGTGGTCTGCAGGTTGTAATCCACCCACAGGCCGCCCATGGTGTAGTGTACGGCCGGGTAGATCTTCATCGCGTGCTTGTAGGGATCCTCGCCGACGATGTTCTCGTACATCTCGAAGAGGTTGCCGTACTTCTCGCTCACCACGGCAGTGCCCAACTCACGGATCTTCTCCTGGCTCACGTTCTCGATCTTCTTCACGTTCGCTTCGAGCTTGCCGTAGCGTTCGATGGCGGCACTGAAATCGAGGTACACGGCCTCGCCGGTCTTGTTCACACCGTAACCCGCATCACAACGCTCTTTCGCTGCGCGGCTGGCGACGTCACGTGGCACCAGGTTCCCGAAGGCCGGGTAGCGACGCTCCAAGTAGTAGTCGCGGTCACCCTCTGCAATGTCGCTGCCCTTCTTCTTGCCGTCGCGGATCGCCTTGGCATCTTCCAGACTCTTTGGTACCCAGATGCGGCCGTCGTTGCGGAGCGACTCGCTCATCAACGTCAGCTTGCTCTGGTGCGTGCCGCTCACGGGGATGCACGTCGGGTGGATCTGCGTGTAGCAGGGATTGCCGAAGTAGGCCCCGCGCTTGTGCGCCTTCCACGCCGCCGTGACGTTGCTGCCCATGGCGTTCGTGCTCAAGAAGAACACGTTGCCGTAGCCGCCCGTGCAGAGCAGCACCGCGTGTGCGCCGTGCCTTTCGATCTCGCCGGTGATCAGGTTGCGAGCGATGATGCCGCGTGCCTTGCCGTCCACAACAACCACATCGAGCATCTCGTGGCGGTCGAACATCTCCACCGCGCCCTTGCCGACCTGGCGCATCAGCGCGCTGTAGGCACCGAGCAACAACTGCTGACCGGTCTGTCCGCGTGCATAGAAGGTGCGGCTCACTTGCACGCCACCGAAGGAGCGGTTGTCGAGCAGCCCACCGTAATCGCGAGCGAAGGGCACCCCTTGTGCCACGCACTGGTCGATGATGTTCGCGCTCACTTCCGCCAAGCGGTACACGTTCGCTTCGCGCGCCCGGTAGTCACCACCCTTCACCGTATCGTAGAACAGGCGGTAGGTACTGTCGCCGTCGTTCTGGTAGTTCTTCGCCGCATTGATGCCGCCTTGCGCGGCGATGCTATGCGCGCGACGAGCGCTGTCCTGGAAGCAGAAGGCCTTCACGTTGTAGCCCATCTCCGCGAGCGATGCGGCTGCCGCGCCGCCAGCGAGGCCCGTGCCCACCACGATCACGTCGATGCGGCGCTTGTTCGCGGGAGCGACGATGCGGATGTGCCCCTTGTGGTCGGTCCACTTCTTATCGATGGGGCCGGGAGGGATCTTGCTGTCGAGGGTGCTCATTGATCGAAGAGGTTCAATGGATCAGTCGATCCAACCGAGGTACATGCTGATGGGCATCGAAGCGAACAGAGTCGGCACGATGATGCTGAACGCCGTTCCGCAGAGCGCGATGAAACCGTTGTAGCGTTTGTGGTTGAGGCCGAGCGATTGGAAGGCGCTCTTGAAGCCGTGCAGGAGGTGCCAGAACAGGCTGCAGCAGCCCAGCACATACACCACCACCACCCAGCCGTAGCTGAAGACTTCCTGCATCACACCATAGAGGTTCTCCTGTCCTTCTGCGTCCAAGCCCCACTGCTCCAGCCCGGTGATGCGGCTCCTCACCCAGAAGTGTAGCAGGTGCAGGATGAGGAAGAGCAGGATGAGCGTGCCAAGGATGCCCATGCTCGCGCTGTACCAACTGCGGTTGGCGCTGCCCTTCTCCATGGCGTACTTCACCGGGCGGGCCGCACGGTTCTGGCTCCAGAGCATCAAGCCGTCAACAACGTGGGCAATGAGGCCGATGAAGAGCACGATCTCCATGGTGCGGATGAGGATGTTGGTGCCGAAGAAGTGCGCCACCATGTTGAAGGTGACGCCGCCGTCGTTCCAGAAGATCATGGCGTTCACGGCGGAGTGAACCACCAGGAACGTGATAAGGAAAAGGCCCGTGAGGGCCATCCAGTACTTCTTGACGAGGGAGGAACCGAAGAGTCCTGTACGGGCCATGCTTGGAGGAACAGTGAACGGATAGGGTGCGTTCGTTCTGACCGCAAACCTACGGGCCGGGTCGTTAGCACGGAAGCAAGAAGCGAACGCCGGGCTGTTTGGAATTGTTCCAGATGAGCGACCGGTGTGTCTTTCCCCGCAACTCGCGACCTAGGCTTACGGATAGGCCTTCCGGGTCAACGCGATCGACTTCTTCAGCAGCACCTTCAGCACCTTCAGGTCGATGTCGGCGAGGCGCTTCACGTAGAGGCAGCCCTTGGTGGTCTTGCACTTGCCCAGTTTCTCCATCAACTCGGGCTCCTGCTCGAATAGGCCGCCCATGGCATAGATCACCAGCTCCGGCTTGCGCGGACCGAAGGCCGCCAAAGGAGCATCGCCCTCATGGCCGCTGGCGTATTTGTAGTGGTAGGTTCCGTAGCCCACGATGCTCGGCCCGTACATGTATGGTTCCGCGGCGGTGAGCTCATGCATCAATTTCATCAACGCGCGGCAATCGTCACGCACCTCCGCCTTCGGCTGCTTGTCTATGAAGGCATCGACGCTGGCGGCGGTGGCGTGGGTCTTGTTGGGTTTGGGCATGGTAGCAATCGATCAGAACTGCTTGTCCAGCTCGAAGTACTCCACCTTGGACATGAACGGGAAGTAGGGCAGGTTGCCGATCAACTCGCGCAGCCGGTCACCATCCACGCCGTTGAAAACGAGGAAGGCTCCCGTGCGGTTCGTGGTGATGAAGAAGCTCTCGAGGATCCTCTGCTCCTTCCAGTCGTTGATGAATTGCATCTCCGCCTGCTGCAACTCGGGCGTTGCCTTGATCTTCCCCATGCCTTCCGGCGAGAGCGAGATCGATACCATGGTCCGTTTCATCCAGCTATGGTTAGCGGGGCAATTCTAGTGAATGTGCCGTGCGTGCTTGTCGAAAGGCATCGACGCTGGCGGTGATGGCGTGGGTCTTGTTGGGTTTGGAGGGCATAGGACGAATATGGGATGAACTATGTTCGTATTGCAATGTCGGAATTGAGCGGAATGACAGTCAATGAACGGCTCTTTCACAAGGGGCTAGTTGATGCGTTCGATCATGCGGCGCGGAAACAAGACATTGCAACTCTTCGCGACATCCTTAGGAACATTGAACTCGACGAGCAGGGCATAACGGATGTGGTCGATTGGGTACGGCGTTCTCCTCATTCCGAATTCAACCGGGACTCTTTCACGCTTTCCGAGGTCCTAGCCATGGACAAGCGAATCACGCTGCTTCCAGTCTCACAACAGCGCATAGTTCAACATCTCTTTCAAAAGCGCGGAAGAACAGGACAAGAGCAATGTCAATGGAAGGGCTGTAGCGAAATCGCCGTCGACGGCCTTGCCTTTTGTCCCTACTGCGCAGTGGTGCATGTCGGCCTATCGAGCTAGCGCAGCGATGCCTTCCGCGTGAGGGATACGAGCAAGTAGCCCGGAGCGTAGCGAGGACTACTGCGGATAGCCCGACGGCGCGCATTGGGCGACGGCACGCCCAAACCATCACTTTCCCACTCCCGCACCCTTTCGCCTTTCTACTTTCGCCTTTCAACTTTCCTTCTCATGCGTTACGCCCCCCTTTCCGCCGCCACCTACCGCGAGCACCGCGCCCGTTTCCGCCAAGCCATGGAGAAAGGCGGCCTCGCCATCTTCCACAGCAACGATATCATGCCGACCAGTGCTGATGGCTCGATGCCCTTCAAGCAGGCCAGCGACATCTTCTACCTCAGCGGCATCGACCAGGAGGAGACGATCCTGCTGCTCTTCCCCGATGCGGTGGACGCGAAGGACCGCGAGATCCTCTTCGTGCGTGAGACGAGCGAGCTGCTCGCGATCTGGGAGGGCGCCAAATTCAGCCAGAAGGAAGCGACGGAGCTGAGCGGCATCGCTACCGTGCTGTGGACGAGCAGCTACGAAGCCACCATCAAGCGACTGGTGCCGCAGTGCGAGCACATCTACCTGAACAGCAACGAGCACCTGCGCCAGGGCAACGAGGTGGAGACGCGCGAGGACCGCAAGAACAAGGAGACGCGCGCGCAATTCCCGCTGCACAGCGTGAAGCGCAGTGCGCCGATCATGCACCGCATCCGCAGTCGCAAGACGAAGGAGGAAGTGCAGCAGATCCAACGCGCGATCGCGATCACGGGCAAGGCGTTCGAGCGCGTGTGCGGGTTCGTGAAGCCGGGGGTGAAGGAGTACGCCATCGAAGCGGAGATCACGCACGAATTCCTCCGCAACGGCTCGCGCGGGCATGCCTACACGCCGATCATCGCCAGCGGCTACAATGCCTGCGTGCTGCACTACATCACCAACGACCAGGTGTGCAACGATGGCGATGTGATCCTGATGGACTTCGGCTGCGAGTACGGCGGCTATGCGAGCGACCTCACGCGTTGTGTGCCGGTGAACGGCCGTTTCACCAAGCGCCAGAAGGACGTGTACAACGCGGTATTGCGCGTGAAGAACGAGGCCACGCAATTGCTACGCCCCGGCACCCTGCTCGCTGACTATCACAAGCAAGTGGGCAAGATCATGGAGAGCGAATTGATCGGTCTCGGCCTTATCGACAAGAACGACGTGGCGAAGCAAGATCCCGAAAAGCCGCTCTACAAGAAGTACTTCATGCACGGCACCAGTCACTTCCTTGGTCTCGATGTACACGACGTGGGCCTGTGGAACGAGATGATCCAGCCGGACATGGTGTTCACCGTGGAGCCGGGCATCTACATCCGCGAAGAGAAGCTGGGCATCCGCCTGGAGAACAACATCCTCGTTACGCGCGATGCGCCGATCGATCTGTTCGCTGACATCCCTGTGGAGGCGGATGCGGTGGAGGAGATGATGAACAGGAAGGCGGTGGTGGCCTAGTTCATTGTTCACCGCCACGACGCAACGAACGCAGCGGTTCGCCACGATCCACTGCGACCCTGTCGTGCGCTTCTTGGCGTCTGTCGCACCGTGCCTGTGGTGTATGCAAGCAGGGAGCCCTTCGACGGGTCGAAGGGCTCCCTGCTCTCACCACCGGACCAGAAAACCTACTCCTTGGTGAAGCGCGCATATCGGCGCAAGCCATCGTTCTCCGCGACCACCGTGTACTGTCCATCGGCCAAGTGCGACACGTCGAGGATGTGTGTAACGCCGCTCGACTTGTTCTCAACCTGCACCGTGCGGCCGATCGCATCAACGATGCGCAGTGATGCGCGCTGCAATGCGGTCGACAACGTTATGTTCAACACCCCCGATGTCGGCACGGGGTGTACCAAAATGGCCTCGACCTCCGCGTTGATCGGTGTATTGATACCGACGGACTGGCTGAAGCACGGGATCTCTTCGCGGGCACCACCGCAGAAGTCCTGACCCTCGGCGAACGTGCGGATGCTGTCCACGCGGGCCTGCAAGGCTTCCACGCTGGCCCATGGACCGCCGGTGGTTGCGCGGGCATAAGTGAACGCTACCAGGATCCGGTTGATCGCCCCGGCCTCCAGGGTGATGGGGCCCATGGTCCCAAGGCCGCGCCGGTCGCCGGGAGCATTCACTGCCGACGCTTCGCTCCATGGGGCTTGCGGAACGCCGCCCATGCCCAAGCCCTGGGGATCCGAAGCATCCGGAAAAACGAAGCGCGTGGGGATGGTGCCGGTGAACCCGTTGCCACCATAGGTCTGTGGGGTGCCTACAGCGGATAACCCACGCATGCAGTTGTAGTATTGGTTGGCGAGTACCGGGTTGCCGTTCCCGCTGTTGTCGTAATAGTTGAAGTACGACAGTCCGAGCCGTTCGTTGTCGATGATCCCATCGCCCACACCATGGCCGTTGTAGGCCACCAATGCGGAATCGGCGGTGTGGTCCAACCCATCGGCATCGGCGAAGGCCCCGCAGAGGATCGTGGCACCGAAAGCGGGCGGTTGCGCCCCGTAGCCGGGCGATACACCGCAACTGTTCTCATCGAGGTTGTCGGCGTTATAGGCGTACCACATGCTGCGGCCCACGTCGCAACCCACGTAGTCATCGGTGTAACAACCCAGGTCGAAGTCGGTGAACAAGCTGATGTACGCATCGGTGAGAGTGACGTTGCTGCGGTTGATGATGCGGTATTGCACGAATACGGTATTCGCCAACGCATCGTTGGGACCATCGTAGGCGAAGGGTGTGGCCTGCACTTCGATGCCGATGGGCACACCTTGGGTGTTCTGGTGTGTACCACCTTTGTCGTTGAAGATGAAGTAGATCGATCCGTCGCCGGGGCCGCAGGGTGCATCGCAAGCCGCGGGATCGTAATCGCCGTTGCCATCATAGTCGTTGAACGGTGCTTGGTAGAGATCGAAACCTGCACCGACATCGCCGATCGCTGGCCACGTGTTGAACCACAAGGGCATTTGGTAGCCCGGGAATTGGACCGACGGATCGCAGTTGGGGTCGCCCAAGCAATCGCAGTAGGCTTGTTGCACCACCACATCCGCATTGTTCAACGGCCAGACTTGATCGAACGCTGTTTGCACGGCCGTGGTGGTGCTGGCCGTGCCATCAATGGTCAACGGGCCCGGGTACCAGTCGCTGGAGCCGATCGGTTCGTAGCACATGGCCGCCAGGCGCAGTGAATTGCCGGCGTCAACGCCCCCGATCCAAAGGCCGGCGGAGAACAGCGGATGGGCGCCACCGCCGTTGGGCACCTCGAATTCAGGTGAACTGGTGGCGACGTTCATGCCGATGAGCCCATGTGAATAAAATCGTGCGCGGACATTGTTGATGTCCAATTCATAGAAATTCTGGGCGCACGGCCTGGCTGACAGGAGGGTAAGAGCACCTAAAGCCAGGGGGTAGCGAGGTAGCATCGGTGATGCGCCATGGATGTGACCAGAGCACGACGTGAAAATACCCGGCCAATACGGGGTGGAACATCACGTACGAGGAAGGGCGGGAACCGAACGAGCATCGCCCGCCGGGATATACCGGTCAGGTACCGATGTACTGGAAGGGACGGTTGCTCAGCGTCCGCTACCGGGAGCTTTCGGAAGCATCGTGTAGTGGACCGCGAGGGGCATCGGGGCGGTGGTATCCGTGCACAACGCTACATGCACCTCCCCTTCGCTATTGATAGTAATGACGGAACCTACCACGGTCATGGCCCGGTAGGTCGGTATAAGGGAATGACGGGTGGTGACCATCAAACCGCCCGGCGCAAATGGATGGGCTTCACCGTACTGAGTTCCCCATCCAGCACCATTAGAAAGTACTCATCGCCGTCGAGATCGGTAATGCGCACCCGGGTGACGGGTCCGTTCACATCCCCGGTCTTCACAATGCGGCCGTTGGGGTCCACGATGTCGAACAAGGCATCCTGCGTGGACGGGTCGTAGTCGAACATGAGCAGCCGCTCGATCTGGTCGATGCGGACGTGGATGGGGTGCGTGGGCTGGTTGTTCATGGCACCGGGATCTTCGGTCCGTCCTACGCACGCCAAAGCCCCAAGGTTGCGCCGGAAAACCCAGAGGCCCGGCCCGCCGAACGGCGGACCAGGCCTCTACACCAAAACAAGACATGAGCACGAAATGGTCAGCTTCCCTGATCGTTGAAGATCCAGAGGGAACCGGATGCGGTGATGATGTTCATGGCAGCAAGGGTTTGTTCGATGTCCAAGCTATACGACGGCGGATCCGATGCATAGCCACGCACGAGCAACGGTCGTAGCGATGGCACCAGCGGTCCATACGGACATGCCGCGCTACATTCGCTCGCCATGCCGAGTACGCTGCTCCGTGCCCTGATCGTGGACGACGAGGAACCCGCACGCGAGAACCTTCGCTTGATGTTGGAGGACCTTTGCCCGGAGGTCCAGGTGGTAGGCACCGCCGACGGACAAGCCAGCGCGCGCCGCATGATCGGCGAGCTCGATCCCGAGGTCATTTTTCTGGATATCCGCATGCCGAGCGGCACGGAGGGGCTCGATCTACTTGCGGATCTGGAGGGGTTGAAGGCGCTGATCGTTTTCGTTACCGCGTTCAAGGACTATGCGGTGCAGGCCTTCCACACGCATGCGGTGGACTACCTCTTGAAACCCATCGACCAGGATGAGCTGCGGGCGGCGGTGACCAAGGCACGGACCCGGGTGGACCAAATGCGTGGGGCACCGAACGACGCGGAAGCATACAGGCGCGCGCTCGGTGAAGCGGTGAGGCAGGTGGCCGGCCACTCCGGCAGGATCATCATCGACCATGCGCGTGGGTTCAAACTCTTCGACCCCCGATCGATCGCGCACCTGGAAGCGGAAGGCAATTGCACCGTGCTTCACTTCACCGATGGCACGCGCTACCTGGATACCAGGACCCTCCGTGTCTATGAACAGTTGCTCGATCCATCGGCGTTCATGCGCGTACATCGATCGCACATCATCCACCTGGACCATCTGCGCGAATACCTGCGCGACGATGGTCATTGGGCGATCATGCGCAACGGAGAGCGCATCCCGATCGCCCGGGAGCGGCTTTCCGATTTCCTCGATCAGGTGCGATGAACGATCCACGCTCCCAGAGGTGCGGTCCGCTCGATCAGTGGCTCCCCTCACGCGATCGCCACGCACGGGCACCGCGCAGCGGATAGCTTGCCGATCAAACCCCCTGCTGCCATGCGTGTGCTGATCGTCGACGATGAGACAGATGCCCGGGAGAACCTCCAATTGATGCTGGCGGACCATTGCCCTGAAGTGGAAGTGGCGGGCCAGGCGGGTAGCGCCCAGGAAGCGCGCACGCTCATCGCCGCACTGCGCCCGCAGGGACTCTTCCTGGACATCAAGATGCCCGGTGAGGACGGGTTCTCGCTGTTGCGTTCACTGGCCGGTGAAGAGCTTCCCGTGGTGTTCACCACGGCTTATGATGAGTACGCGTTGCAAGCCTTCAAGGAGAACGCGCTCGACTATTTGGAGAAGCCGATCGACACCGAAGAACTGAAGCGCGCGGTGGGCAAGCTGCGTCGATCGGTGGTCGACCCCGAAACGGGTCAGCGGCAGGCGGGCGCGATCGCCGCATTGCTACAAGATCCTGATTCTCCCCTGAGCAAGCGCATGGCCGTGCCGGGGAGGGACGGGCTGACGTTGCTGAGGCATGAGGACATCCTCTATCTCGAGGCCAGCGACAGCTATACCACCATCCACTTGAAGGACGGCAAACGGCAGATCAGCAGCAAGCACATCCGGGTGTTCGAGACCAATTTGGACGCGAAGCGCTTCTTCAGAATACACAAGTCCTATATCATCAACCTCGAACATTTAAAGGCTTTCAGCCGGTCCGAAGGCAACATGGCGGTGCTGAACAATGGCGTGATGATCCCCGTTTCGCGTCGCAAGCTGCCCGATTTCCTTGCCCTGATCCCCACCTTTTGATGGTGCTTACCCGGTCCGCCGCGCATGCATCTGTGCTATGCTTGGGTGCGCTCCTTGGACTACGGGCCAATGCCCAGCAGTACGGCTTCGTCCAATACACGACCGAGGATGGCCTCGCGCAGTCACAGGTACGGTGCATCGCTCAGGACGCGCAGGGGTTCCTCTGGTTCGGCACGCTTGGAGGAGTGAGCCGTTTCGATGGACACGAATTCGTGAACTACGCGCTACAAGAAGGGCTGCCCGACGCACAAGTGAGCGCGTTGTTGAGAACACAGGATGGTGGTCTCTGGTTGGGTACAGGTTCGGGGATCGTTCGCACCATCAACGGCAACCAGTTCCTGCCGGTACCGCTCGCTACCGATCCCGCGCCCCGGATCATGGCCTTGGCGGAGGGTCCAGGAGGCGTGGTGTACGCAGCGACCGATGAGCGTGGTGTTCTGGTCTTTACGGAAGGGACCAGCGGCCTGCTTCCAGGTTATCCTGTTGATACAGCGAACACCGTCAGGGCTTTACTGGTCCTGCGTGATGGGGGGTTGCTGATCGGATTGCGCAACGGTTTGTTGCGCTGGAAGAACGGACGATGCGAACGCGTACCCCTTGGGGAAGGTCCGCCGAAGAGCATTAGCGCCTTGGCGGAGGGTCAGGATGGCGGACTATGGGTCGGCACGTATGGAGAAGGTCTGTACCATGTCTCATCGAGCGGAGCTATCACAGAGTATGATGAGACCAACGGCCTGCTTCAGAACAACGTCCGCACCTTGCTGATGGACACCGAGGGCCGACTTTGGATCGGTTCCAAATTCGGTCTCAACCTCTACGCGAACGGGAAGTTGCGCGCGTTCACGATACATCAAGGGATGCCGAATGACAACGTATGGTGCGCCTATCAGGATACGGAAGGTGATCTGTGGTTCGGCACCGACGGAGCAGGCGCAATGCGGTACGCCGGGGACCGGTTCGTCACCTACACGGTGAAGGACGGCTTGTGCAGCGATCAAGTGATGTGCATCACCTCCGATGAAGCAGGTGACCTTTGGTTGGGGACGTACGGCAACGGTATCTGTCGAATGGATGGGATGGCCATGGTCACCACCTTGGACGGCCTTCCGAACAATACGATCTGGAGCGGGCTGCGCACACGGGACGGAGCGCTTTGGTTCGGAACCAGCGATGGGTTGTGCAGGATGCGCAACGGTACAGTGGAACCGCTGGAGGACAGCATGGCACTACGGGGTCAGCGCGTGCTTTCCATCATGGAGGACCTGGATGGAGGGATCTGGTGCGGTACGCGTGAAGGCATCAGTCGGCGTCTTCCGAGTGGTACTATCCTTTCGGTCAAGCCACCCCGCACGGGAGCGTTGCGCTCGGTCCGAGACCTCCATCGCGACCGACGCGGCAGGCTTTGGGCCGCCTGCGAACAAGGGGTAGCTAGGCAAGAACACGACGAATGGACGATGCTCCCGGTAGTGCCTGGAAAACCATCGGTGGCCGTTCATTGCCTCGCCGAGGATGCTTCCGGAAGGATCTGGGCGGGCACCGCGAACGGCTTGGCCTGTTTCGCGGACAGTGGCTATCGGACCGTCCTTATCGGGACGGATTTCGCCTCCAACTACATCAGTTTGTTGCAACCCGACCTCAACGGCATGCTTTGGGCCGGCACCAACAACGGTCTTCATGTCTTCCACCCCGATAGTCTGCTCGCTGGCGGCGCGACCTTGCGTATCGGCCGAAGCGACGGTCTAAGAGACCTTGAATGCAACCTGAACGCATCGTTCCAGGATGAAAGGGGCCGGATCTTCCTTGGCACCGCAGGTGGAATGGTGATACACCTACCGGTTCTGGGAGGCGAACTGGACGGTGGGTCGCCACCCAGGATGTTCATCACAGGCCTAAGGTCCTTCCTACGGCCCTCGTCTTGGGAAGGACAAAGAGATGGGCTCGATACCATCACGGGCCTGCCGACCGGGCTCCGCTTACCCTACCAGCGTAACCACCTTACGTTCGACTATACCGGGATCAACCTCAGTGCGCCCGAGCAAGTGCGTTATCGGTACCGGTTGCTGGATTGGGACCCGGATTGGTTGCCAGCGACCAATGTCCGTTTCGCGAGCTACTCGAATTTGCCCCACGGTCATTACACCTTCCAGGTCATGGCAGCGGGCAGGAACGGTGTTTGGGGCGCTCCGACCGAGTTCCATTTCGAAGTTCTCCCTCCGTTCTGGTCGCGCTGGTGGTTCTACGTCCTCGCGGTCCTGTTCGTCGCTTCGGTGATAGGCGGTATCCTGAGGTACCGGTCGGTCCAGCGGGAACGGAAGGAAAAGACACGTCAGCTCATGCTCCGTTCGCGCATGTTACAACTCGAGCAACAAGCCCTCAACGCCAATATGAACCGCCACTTCGTCTTCAACGCGCTCAACAGTATCCAGTATCATATCAATCGACAGGACCGCAGCACTGCCAATCGCTATCTGACGAGTTTCGCGAAACTCATCCGCAAGAACCTGGATGCCAGCCAGAACGACACAACTACATTGGCCGAAGAACTTGAGCGGCTGGATCTGTACTTGGTATTGGAGCACATGCGGTTCAAAGACAAGTTCAGCTATACCCTCTGCATCGACCCCAGTGTGGAGAGCCAGCTTGTACAGGTGCCGGCCATGATGCTACAACCCTATGTGGAGAACAGCATCTGGCATGGCATACTACCCACGGAAAGGCCTGGCCATGTGCTCATTGACGTACGCTCTGGTTCCGCCCGGACCGTGGTGATCACGATCAGCGACAACGGCATGGGCATCGATAGGAGCCGGGCAAGCCGGAACCACGAAAGCGACCACATTTCCCGTGGCATTGAGATCACCAAGGGACGCGCGGATGTGCTACGGAAATTGCAGGTCACCGATATCCGCATAACGGGTCCCGAACAGGTCCATGGGCCGCTGGGGGAAGTGACGGGAACGCGGGTACTGATCGAACTCCCATACAACCCTCCGTCACAGGGTCCGAAAGAAAACTTGCGTAACGCCCCTGCTCACGTTACATTTGGAACATGATACGGGGCCTGCTCAATTGGACCTCTGGTGTGGTGACCTGTCTCGTGTTGCTCTTATCGGCATGCACGAAAGAGGCCCCTGTGAGCCCGTGCTCCCACGATGATCCTTCCGGAACCGAGAAACGGGGCGGTGAAGGCGGATGGTCGGACCCTTCGGCGAGCAGCGATGATGAAGGCTCGGATCCCTCGTTCGATGGTGAATTGGAAGAGGAGGACGACGGCATCAGCGATGATGGTGATGACGAAGCGGACAACGAGCGTAACAAGAAGAAGCCGATCTCCACGAACTGAGATCGCGTCGATAGGTTGAAGCGAAAGACCCGGAACGTTCCGGGTCTTTCGCTTTCAGACCTGGTTCCAACCGCACACTTCCAAGCCTCGGCCGTTCCTCGTGCCCAGCGCACAATGGCGCATGGCTGCATCTAGCTTGCCAGTACCGGTCAGTAT
This sequence comes from Flavobacteriales bacterium, assembly GCA_017987895.1. GTDB lineage: Bacteria > Bacteroidota > Bacteroidia > Flavobacteriales_F > PHOS-HE28 > PHOS-HE28. The sequence continues at coordinate 25,257 of JAGNSU010000031.1, forward strand.
CCCTATCCGGTTCATACCATGTCGAACCAAGCCCATGACCACGTGCACCGGCTCATCCGTTCGATGAGCCCATCGGAGAAGCGCTATTTCAAGTTGTACACGGCGCGTCACCGCCCTACAGGTGGCGGCAACCACGACCTCCTTTTCAATGCCATCGCGGCCATGGAGCAATATCACGAATCTCAATTGCTCAACCGCTTCAAGGACAAGGGGTTCGTAGCGCGGTTCCCCATCGCGAAACGGAGATTGTACGAAGCCGTGCTCCGAAGCCTCGCGGCATACCATGCGGAGTCCTCGGTGGATGCCCGGCTCCGTCGGCAGATGCATGAAGTGGAGATCCTCTTTCAACGAGCGCTGTATGAAGACGCGGACAAATTGCTGCACGGCGCGGTGAAACTCGCAGAGCACTATGAGCGTCCACACATCCTGGTGGAGGCCCAGCAGTGGAGGAGGAAATTGATCGAACGCTCCAACTATGCGGGTACCACCCAGGCGGATCTCATGATGGAGCGCGCGGAAGCTGGTCGATTGCGCGAACTCTTCGCTGAGGTGGATGCTCTGTGGGCCTTGAAGAGCGACATCCTGCTCACGCTGTACCAACGCGGTCCTGCACGGAGCGCTGAACAGATCGAAGAGATCACGCGTTCGATGGATCAACCCGTTGCACGCGGAGAGGTTCCGCACGGATCGGCCAAGGCCCGGTTCCTTTTCAATCATCTGCATGGCGTGGCGGCGTTCGCCATGGGCGACCTCGAAGGTTGCCATGAGCACCTTGCCCGGAACCGAGTGCTGCTGATCACGGAACGCGATCGCTTTCTTGACGAGCCGAATCTGGCCCTTTCCGTGCTCAGCAACCTGACCTATGTCTGCGCACGCACGGGGCGTTTCGAAGCCGGAAAGCAACACTTGCAGGAGTTCCAGCGCGCGCCTTCGGAGTGGCGTATGCCGGAGAACGAGGACCTGGATCTGAAGCTCTTCGCAACGAGCTATAGCCTGGAACTCACACTGCATACCCAACTGGGTGACTTTGACAAGGCGAAGGCATTGATCCCTCAAGTGGAACGCGGCCTGATCAGACATGGGAATAGTCTCGGGGCGCTGAGAAAGGCCGGCTTCCACTATCAAGTGGCCTATACGTGCCTGGGGATCGGAGACCTTGGTGGGGCCTCCAGGTGGTGCCATCGTCTTTTGAACGAGGTCCGAGTGGATGAGCATGAGGAGATCGTATGCTTTGCCCGTATGCTCGATCTGTTGGTGAGGATCGAATCGGGGGACCACGCGCTGCTCTCTTACGCGCTGCGGAACACCGAACGCTACTTGCGCGGCAAGGCCCACGCCCACCGCTACGAGGACCTGTTCCTGGACTTGGTGCGCTCCTTGCGCAAAGCGCGGAACGCGGAAGCCACGCGTGGAGCCTTCGAGCATTTCAGAACAGGTTTGCTGCCGTTGGAAAATGACCCGTTGGAACGCTCCGTGTTCGATCATCTTGATCCCATCGCTTGGGCGGAAAGCAAACTGACCGGCAGACCCTTCGCGGTGCTGGTACGTGAAAGGGCGCTGCGCTCCGCACGCGCGGCATAGCACGCGGATCGGACCGGGCATGATCTGGGGCGTAATACACGCACCTGATCATTACGACGATGCGACCGATCGCGGCTTCCCTGTTCCGCCGTTCGACCTGCCTCAAGAACGCAAAATGAAGACCTGGAGTCGTTCGAACGATCCTTGAACGAGCCGAACAAGCATGTGAACAACCTCGCTCTGAAGGAGGTTATCAATGTGGACTACGGTCGCGTCGATGGCACTACCCGCGGCTCTCCTTCATTTCCCCCCGGCAAGGCAACGATACGCGCCGCCGGTTGGTCTTGAGAACGTTCCAACCTGCATCCGCATGCGACGTTCCCTGTTCGTTCCAGTTCTATTCGTTCCGCTCCTGATCAACGCGCAGCAACCCGATTGGCTGGTGAATTGGCCGGTCGGTTACACCCTGAACCCCGGGCTGCCTCGTCATGTGCTGGCCTCATCAGGGAATGGCGGTCTGATGAGCGCACGTTTGATATCCTCCGCGATAGCATTTGGCCTGGATGTTTTCGGCCCGTGCGCCGTGGAACGGCTCGATCCAGGGACCGGCCAACCGCTCTGGACCTGTTCGCTCTCTGATTCGCTGACGGTCGAAAGCGGAGCGGTGGATAATAGTGGGAACGTCTATGTGGCGGGACGCTTCATGGCCCCTATCGCCCTCTGCGACGGCTCCGTGATCGGGCACACCGGCGTGGGTCTTGATGTGGACCTCTATCTCATGAAATTCGACCCCACAGGAGCGCCGGTGTGGAGCCGGAACCTCTCCATAGCGGATCCGCAAGCCAGTATGGTACCGGCTCTGGCGGTCGCCCCGAACGGTGATCTCTGGTATGCGACCAGTGATTTCTTCCTTGGAAAAGTGGCACGCGTGGACGCTCTTGGGAACGATGTGGAAGTGCGGGTCATCGATGGTGCGAAAATGATCGGCGGCATGGACTTCGCGCCGTCGGGAGCACTTTATGTGAGCGGTGCCGCCCAGAGCGGGGGGTTCGCCTTCGGCGGCTTGGCCACGCAAGCCTCCGAGCAGTACACCATGTTCGTTCTGCGTTATACCGCCGCGGGAGCGGGGGATTGGGTGGAATTCGCGCACGACATCACCTTCCAACAGCCGAGCCTGGCCGTGGACGACTTCGGGAACGCGCACGTTGCGTGCGGCATCTTCGACACTACGAGTTGGGGGGGCATCTCTTTCAACGGGCCGGATTGGGTGAGCTCGATCTTTCTGGCCAAGGCGGATAGCACGGGGCAATTCCTTTGGGGCGTGGAGAGCGATCCACAAGGTGGGGTGATCACGGGCGATCTCGATCAAGCCGCGCGTAGCTTTCTGGGCCTCGACGATCAGGGCAACGTATACCTCACCGGCACGTTGCGCGGACTTGTGGACTGGGGAGGCGGCGTGGTGAGCGATGGACTAACAATGGGAGTGCGCACCCAAACCATCGTCGCTTTCGGTCCGAACGGCGCACCGCTTTGGGCATCGACCAGCGCGCCCACTGGGGCGTTCACACAAACCATGTCGCTCACGTCGGTGGACAATGGCACGATCTATTTCTCCAGCCACGTTAGCGGCCAATACGACTTCACCCCCTTGTCAGTGAATGGCGGCGGGCAGCAGGCCTATGTGATCGGCCGCATCGGCGGCATCGGCACGGGTATTTCAGCGCCAGTTCCTCCACAAGAGCTCAGCGCATGGCCTGTTCCGACGAATACCAAGGTCACCGTTGGTCTGGATGGATCCGCACGCATGATGGCGACACTGTTCTCGATGACCGGTCAACAGGTGCGATCGATCACGCTCTCGCCCGGCACGAATGTGCTGGACCTCACCGACCTTGAGGCGGGCTTGTACCTTCTGCGTGCCGACAACGGTCGCATTTGCATACTGGCAAAGGAGTGATCCTTCACTTCCGCAGGAAGGCATCCCAGCCTTGGGCACGTAACTCGTGCTGGCCACCCTGTCTATCTATCAGAGCGTACCCGCTCGCCTTGCCGGTCATATGCCCGATCACGGTGAGGCTTGGGTTGCCCTTGATCTTGTCGTAGTCCGATTGGGAGACGGTGAAGAGAAGCTCATAGTCCTCTCCCCCGTTGAGCGCACAAGTGCTGGGATCCAAGTTGAAATCGCGCGCCGTTCGGAAGGTACTTGGATCGATGGGCAACTTCTCATCGTGGATCCGAACGCCCAGCGCTGAGCTTCGTGCGATATGGATCGCTTCGCTGGCGAGCCCATCGCTGATGTCGATCATCGCCGTTGGCATAACATCGAGTTTCTTCAGGAGATCGATCACATCCTTCCTCGCTTCCGGCTTCAACTGCCGTTCAAGGATGTAATCATGTCCCGTTAGATCCGGCTGTGCACCGGTCTCCTTGAACACGGCCTTCTCGCGTTCAAGCACTTGAAGGCCCATATATGCTCCACCCAGATCCCCGCTGACCACCAACAGGTCATGCTCACGGGCACCGTTGCGATACACCAGATCCTCCTTTGGCGCCGCCCCGATCGCGGTGACATTGATCATCAGGCCGCCCGTGCTGCTACATGTATCCCCTCCGACCAGATCGACCCCATACGTGCGACAAGCCAACAGGATGCCTTCGTACAGTTCGTCGATCGCCTCCACCGGGAAGCGGTTGCTTATCGCCATGGACACCACCACCTGGCGCGGCTGGGCGTTCATGGCGTAGACGTCGCTCACGTTCACCACGATCGCTTTGTAGCCCAGGTGCCTAAGCGGCATGTAGCTCAGATCGAAATGCACACCCTCCACCAACATGTCGGTCGTGACCACCTGGTACAAACCTGTGGGGTCGATCACGGCCGCATCATCTCCAATGCCGCGCACTGAAGAGACCTGGCCCAGTTGAACGCGCGAAGCGATACGCTCGATGAGGCCGAACTCACCAATGGCGGAGAGTTCGGTACGGAGGGGGGAGTCTGACATGGGACCGCGAAGATCCTACAACGGAACGAACCGCCCTGTGTAACGCGCTCGGGCGAACACCATGGGCGAACTACGGTTTCTGTTCCAAAAGCTTCACCCCGAGCAGGCTTTCCAACATGGACGCCTGGCCATTGCCACCGGCACCGGCCATGTACGTCGTTGGCAGCGTGATCTTCGCGAGGGCTTCCGCAACACCGATCTTGGTATCCTTGTCGAACTGGGCGCGCTCTTGCGGCGTAAGACCGGCGGAGACCAGTTTCGAGTTCGCGTAAGCTTGTGCATCCGCATCGGTCTTGATCTTCTGGGCGGCGAGGATCGCCGTCTCGGCTTGGAGGCCCGCAACTTCCTTCTCTTGTTGGGCCTGGGTAACGGCCTGTGCCTTGATCACCTCTTGCTCCCATTTCGCCTTGGCGGCAGAGGCTTTGCCCTGTAGTTCGGTGGTGATCGCGTCCTGTTCGGCCTTCTTCGAGTTCGCGATCGCGGTTTGCACCTGCATGTAGGCCTGCTGCTGCACCTTGATCTGCTGTTCCACTTCCTCGTCGTAGTCGATGGCGTTCAACGCCAGGCCCTGCAAACTGACGTTGTAGGCCATGAGCGCTGATTTCTCCTGGCGCATGGGCACGTTGCCCTGTTCCATGATCTTCACCACCGTCACCGTCTTGTCGGTGTTCATCAGTTCGTCATGGATCTTCACCTCCTCCTGTCGGGTGCGGTACACTCCATTGATGCACTGGTCCTCGATATAGGAGAGCAGGTCGTTGCGTTTCTCAGCGGAAGATTCTTTGGACGACATCAACGGACCCGTCATGTAGATGGACTTCGTTACCACTTGGCGCACCAACTGCTGTTCGATCGCGTCCTGTGATCCGAAGTCCGTGTGGAGCTTCAGGATCGCCTTGTCGTCCGCAGGCATGTACCAGCGCACCGATCCGGAGATCTGGCCATGGCCACCATCGTTGAACCGGATCTTGATCGATTGGTCCTCCTGGATGCCCTCGTCGTCGTTCTTCTTGCTGAACCAGAACTGATGGGACTTGCGGTAGTGCGTAGCCGTGCCGAAGCTCTGCGCCACCGGTCCCGGGGTCGAATAGATGGTTACTGCACCCGTGAACGGGCTTTGGATGATCACGATCTCCGAGTTGTCCACGTTCTCGACCATCTTGCCGGAGAACATCAGAAAAATGATGGCCAGCAGGCCGAGCCCCAGCAGCAGCACCTTGCGGGAACTGAACCGGGTGAAAAGGTCGCGCAGAAAATTCATCATGTGTAAAGGGGTCTCTGGGGAAATTAGCTCAACAGATCATCGGCGGCGTTCTTCCTCTCCTCGGCATCGCGCAAGCGCTCATCCGCCCTGCGCTGCACGTCCTTCACTTCGTCGACCTTCCGGCGCGAAGCGGCGATCTCATCGTCCAGTGTCATGGTCCCGGGCGGCCTCTTCCTCCGGAACGATCCGAACAGTGGTTTGCCCGCCATGAGCGGATAGAAGAACTCGGTTATCGCCAGCAGCACAACGGCGGCGAGAACGACCATCTCCAATACGAACCACATCCGGCTCATCGCAGTCGTGCTGGGCTAAGAGGACCAGCGCTTGACCAAAGTAGAGAAGTTCGTTCCGACGGGCCCGGGTGCCTTCAAAACCGGCGTTGTCATCGCATCCAAGCTGCCCGTATCCTCAGTACCTTTGGGGCCGCGTCATTGTTTAGAACCATTCCAAATAAGCCATGATCACCGTTAGCGAGAACGCCAAGAGCGAGGTCACCAAACTGCTTGGCATGGAAGGCCGTGGACCACAGCACTTTGTACGCGTGGGTGTAAAGGGCGGCGGCTGCTCTGGCCTCATGTACGACCTCATCTTCGATGACCAGATGAAGGACGGCGACAAGGTCTTCGAGGACAACGGGGTGAAAGTGGTGATCGACAAGAAGAGCATGCTCTACCTCTTGGGTACCACCCTGGACTTCAGCGGCGGCCTCAACGGCAAGGGCTTCCAGTTCATCAACCCGAACGCCTCGCGTACCTGTGGGTGTGGGGAGAGCTTCTCGATCTGAAGAACACCAAGAGAAATGGATACCGCAAAGAACACGAAGGACGCAA
>JAGNSU010000136.1 GCA_017987895.1 Flavobacteriales bacterium
CGCAATGCGCTGTGCGCATCCTCCTCGCCCTGCACCATGCGCCCGACACTGCGGAACAGGAAGATGCCGATGACCAGAAGGACCACCGCGAAGAGACCTATGTTGCGCCAGAGCCGCGCGATGGCCGAACTGTCCAGCGTGACCATGGGTTGTTCGGCAATGAGCAATGCCGCGATCCCTCCGGCGCCATCCCGCACAGGATCCAACACGGTCACACGGTCGTTCGCGTGCAGTCTATCCGGACCGATGCGTGCGCCGGTGAGGTGATCGATCAAGGACTTCGCCGAGGGGCTCACCACCGGATCCCGCAGTACGGGTCTTTTCTCGGAGGAGACCACGACCTGGAGTTCCTGCTTGTCCGGATCATACGCCACCAGGCGGAGCGGCGCCTCGAGCGTGCTGGCTTCAGCGGAGCGACGGAGCGCTTCGTGCAGGACGTAGTACCATGGGTCCTGGTCGCAACGGACCAGCATACCGCGGGAATCGTAGGCCTCCAGCAACCGGCGGACGCGATCCCCATCGAGCTGGGTCGCCAGTGTGCCTGTGATGCCCGATAGACGGGAAGCGGCTTCCTGGCGCAACGTTCTCTTCTGGCCGCTGTGGAGCCAGGCGATCAGAGCCACGCCCAGGACGAGCAGGGTGCCGTAGAGGACAAAGAGGACCTTGCGGGTGGTGGTGGTGGCGAAGCGTTGCAATCGTGCGCGCCGCTCCTGGAAAGGGAGCAGGCGTGCGTTCCTACGAAGGGAAGGCCGTCGTGGTTGCCGGTCAACGCCTTGCGGCCTCCGCTTTGAATTTCGCGATCGCCCTGGTGGTGAAGTCGCTTAAGACCAATCGGCCGCTGATGGCCGCGCGTTCCGCGAGGAAGCTGTCCCAATGTTCAGTACCCTGCCAGAGCACCTTCTTGATATCGACCATGGCCTCCGGGCTGTAAGTAGCGAGCTCGGCGGCGTGGGCGTTCACGCGTTCGTCCAGCGCGTCGATGGTGGGAAAGATCTCGGCGAAAATGCCATGACGCTCGCACCAACGGGCATCGCGCTTCACCGATGGCGTGGCGGCCATGGTGCCGAAAGTGCCGACACCCACCTTGCGCTCCACCGCTGGGCCTACCACGAAGGGCCCGATACCTATGGCCAGTTCGCTCAACCGCGCGGAAGCTCCATCGTGCGCATAGGCGATGTCCACAGCGCAGGCCAGGCCCGTACCGCCACCCACGGTATGCGCGTGGATCCTGCCCAGCACAAGCACCGGGGCTTTGCGTATGGCGTTGATCACCTGGGCGAAACCGCTGAAGAACGCGAGCCCTTTCGCCGCGCTGTCGATCGCGATCAATTCGTCGAACGACGCGCCCGCGCAAAAGGCCTTCTCGCCTTCGCTGCGCAGCACGATCACCCGCACGGAGCTGTCAGCGCCGGCCTGCTCGATAGCTTGGGCCAAACCTCGCAGGAGATGACCGGGTAGGTTATTGCTCCTCGGATGATGGAAGGTGACAGTGGCGATGCCTCCTTCGATATCGGTCTTGACGTAGCCGTCGTTCATGGGGTCGTTGGATGGAGGCAAAGGAATGAAAGCGGCTACCATCGGTCCATTCCCACGTCATACGGTCGGCCTGTGCCGCCATATGCGGATACCGTGCTCTCTCCCACTTGACACGCCCCGTTTGACCAAGCTCGACGAAAGGGCTAATATTGTCGACGAAAATCAACAACCATGATCCGGACCTCTACCCTGGTATTCCTCGCGGCCCTGAGCACACTGCCCCTCGCAGCCCAGATCACCGTCGGTCAGAACGAGATGCCCCATGCCGGGGACGAGCTCTACCGGACCCGCGCTTTGTTGAACCCCTTTCTGGACTACGCCTCCACGGGTGCGGCCTACACGTGGGACTTCTCGAACCTTGCGGCGGGCGATCAAGATGTGAAGGCCTACCAAACGGTCGGATCCACCAACTTGGTGTACGCGCTGGTGTATGCGGACATCTTCTTCAACCCCAACCGTGCGAACCACGCGACGAGCGGATCGGACATTCCGTTCTATCAGCTTCTACCCATCACCGATCCGTTCACGTTCTACTACCGCAGCGCCTCGACCTATACGAAGGTGGGCATGGGTGCCGGATTGGCCGGGATCCCTGTGCCGATCACCTTCGAAGACCAGGATGAGATCTATGAGCTTCCGCTCCAGTATGGCGATGCGAACAACGACTTCTCTTCATGGAGCATCAGCTTGCCCACGCTCGCGCACTATGGGTATCAGCAAACGCGGGATACCGAGGTGGACGGGTGGGGCGCGATCACAACACCGGCGGGCAGCTTCGATGTGCTGCGGGTGAAGTCGACACTGGCCGGAGCGGACACCATCAATATCGACACGCTCGGGGTCGGCTTCACCATCGAGCGGCCGTTGGTGCGCGAGTACAAATGGCTGGCCCAGGGTCTTCGCGTTCCTGTCCTGCAGGTGAACACCTCGGAGATCTTCGGTTTCGAAGTGATCACCGATATCTTCTTCTACGATCTGCCGCGCAGCATCGAAGTGGTGCAACCGCTCGCCGCCACACTCTGCCCCGGCACCGCTGTGGACGTGCCGTACGAAGTGACCGGCGTGTTCAATGAAGGGGGGTTCCTCATCCTGGAGAACGATTTCATAGCCCAACTCTCCGATGCGAACGGCGACTTTACCAACGCTGTGGACATCGGTTCTGTCGAGGCTACCGGTTCGGGTACCATCAACGCGTTCATTCCGGCGAACACTCCGTTCGGTGCGGGTTATCGGATCCGCGTGATCTCCACCAGCCCGGAGTTCATTGGCAGCGACAATGGCTTCGACATCGAGATCAGCGGAGCGGCTCCGGTGGCCACTGTTTCAGCTAACGGTGCCACGGATTTCTGCGCGGGTGACGCGGTGACGCTCACTGCGGGTGGTGGCAACGGCCTCACTTACCAATGGCAGGCCGATGGCGTGGATATCGCGGCGGCGACGGCCGTCACCTACGACGCGCTCAGCGCTGCGGATTACACCGTGGTTGTGACGAACGCGTGTGGTACCGATGCTTCCGATCCGGTCACCGTCACGGTGAACGCCTTGCCCGAACACGCGCTCTTGCAGACGAGCTTCCTGAGCTGTGATGGTACACCTGTGACCATCGAGGCCGAGGATCTTTCCGGGCAGACCGGACTTACCTACCAGTGGTATCTGGATGGCACCGCGCTGAACGGCGAAACCTCGATCAGCGTCCTGGCGGCCGTTGCCGGCTCGTATACGCTGGAGGTGACCAACCCGAACACGGGTTGCGGTTCCACCACCGGCGTAGCAACGTTGGTCCTAGAGCAAGTGGGGGTGCCGCAGGTGACCGCGCAGGGTAGCACGGACATTTGCGCGGGTGCATCGGTATCGCTCGAAGCAGATACGATCGCTGGAGCGACGTACCAATGGTCCCTCGACGGCACGATGATCCCCGGCGCCGTTGACCCGACCTACTTGGCGGATGCCGCAGGAGCCTATACCATCGTCGCGACCAGTACCAACGGTTGTGTATCCGCACCCTCCGCCGGCGTAACGGTCACCGTATTGCCCGCACCGATCGCGCCGAACGTGATCGCTTCTGATACCACGACCTTCTGCGCAGGTGCGAGCGTACAATTGCTCGCTGATGTGATCGTTGGTGCGACCTACCAATGGACACTTGACGGTGTGGACATCGCCGGTGCCACGGGCACGGACATCATCACCTCCGACGGAGGGACCTACGCGGTAGTGGTCACCGGAGCGAACGGATGCGTTGCAGTGCCCAGCAATTCGATCCTGGTCACGGTGAACCCCTTGCCCAATGTCCCCGTGATCACGGCGTCATTCGATACCCTCACAACGAGCGGCAACGGCACCTTCCAGTGGTACCTGGGCGGCACCGAGGTAGTAGGTGCTACGGATAGCTTCCTCGTCGCTTCGATCAGTGGTGACTACATGGTGACCATCACCGATGCGAACGGTTGTTCCAGCACCTCGGCGATCTATACGTACGTCAGCACAGGATCGATCGAAGTGAACACAACGGGTCTCCACGTGTACCCGAATCCGAGCGATGGCATCTTCGCCATCGAGCGCGACGGGCTGTCCGAGATGACCTACACGATCATGGATGTGACCGGCCAAATGGTGCAGCAAGGACGGTTGTATAGCACGCGCACCGCCCTTGATATTTCGCAGCAGGCATCCGGCATCTACCTGCTCCAAGTGCAAGGGGAAGGCCTCACCTTCCGCGAGCGGATCGTGGTGCGGTAGAGCCACATCCCGGTGTCCGATCGAGCGACCCAGCGGCTTTCCGCTGGGTCGTTTCTTTCCGCGTGGCACCGCGAGCGTGATGAACCTCGTGCCGGGCTACCTTCCGCCTTCCATCGAAGATCGCCCCCGCATGACAGACCGACGTTCGTTCATCCGACAGAGCGCCGCCTTGCTGGGTGGTCTCGCCCTCCACGGAAGCACCCGTGCAGCGTTCCCCGATATAGCCTTCCAACGTCCAAGGCTCGATCCGGCCACGGATGAGGAGGACTTCTGGCGCCAGGTCCGTGCGGCGTACGCGTGCAGCCCCACGCTCATCAATCTGAACAACGGTGGCGTGAGCCCGTCACCCCGCGCGGCCATGGAAGCGCTCGACCACTACAACCGGATGTGCAACGAGGCGCCGAGCTATTACATGTGGCGCATTCTCGACCAGGACCGGGAACCGTTACGCATGAACCTGGCGGAATTGGCCGGTGTGCCGCATGATGAACTGGCCATCTGCCGGAACACCACAGAGGCGCTGAACACGATCATTTTCGGTCTGCCCCTCAAAGCGGGGGACGAAGTGGTGATGAGCACCTACGACTACCCCAACATGCACAACGCGTGGAGGCAGCGTGCCCAACGCGATGGTGTGCGGTTGGTGTACGCCGATCCCCAGTTGCCGTCGGAGGACGAGGCCGCCATGGTGGAAGCCTTCACGAGCAAGTTCACCGCGCGGACCAAGCTGGTGCACATCACGCACATCATCAATTGGAACGGCCAGATCCTGCCGGTGCGCAAGATCGCCGATGCGGCCCATGCGCAAGGGATCGAAGTGCTCGTCGACGCCGCGCATTCATTCGGGCTGCTCGACTACAGCATCACCGATCTCGGTTGTGACTACTGGGGCACGAGCTTGCACAAGTTCCTGTGCGCCCCCTTCGGCAACGGGCTCATGTGGGTGAAGAAAGAGAAGATCGCCAAGATCTGGCCGCTGCTCAGCAATGACAAGCCGCAGGGCGATGACATCCGAAAGTTCGAAACGCTCGGCACGCGGAGTTTCCCCATCGAGATGGCCACCGGCTATTCGCTCGACCTGCACAACCTCATCGGCCCGCAACGAAAGCAGCAACGCATCCACTACTTGAAGAACTACTGGATGGAACGCGTGAAGGAGGTGCCCGGGGTGTTCTTCAAGACCTCCATGGCCCCTGCGCATGGGTGCGCCATCGGCGTGTTCGGTATCGAAGGCCGAAAGGCAACGGATATCAGTGAGCAACTGTTCAGCAAGTGGAAGATCCACACGGTGGCCATTGAGCGCGAAGCGAAGGCCGGGATCGAAGCTCCGTTCAACCACGTGCGTGTGACCCCGAACGTCTACACGACCACCCAGGAATTGGACCGGTTCGTGGAGGCGGTGCATTCCTTGATCGGATAGCACTGGCCCGCTCATCGGCCCACGATCACGTCGAACAGATGATCTTCGCACGGTGAGAGCGCACAAGTGATCGCGCTTGAACGCCCGATGTACGGAACGAACGACCTTGCCGGACCGTGTCAGACGGCGGGATCGGAAGTGGCTGGTTGATACGATAACACATCCTATGCGCGAACTGAAGATCGTTCTTGTTACTGCGGTCTGCTCGGCCCTAGCGGCGTGCAATGTGACGAAGATGTTGGATCGCAAGGCCAGCAAAGTCTTCGAGGCGAACGGATTGGAGCGTCGTACGTTCACCGACGCGGCCGGCCCGCATTTCGTTTGGGCCAGTGCTGCAATGGAAAGGGGCGAGGCGAAACCCAAGCTCATGCTGGTGCACGGCATTACGTCCTCCGGCAACATGTGGGCCTCCAACGTGGACACCTTGAGCAAAGCATATGACCTTATTGTCCCGGACCTTATCGGGCACGGACGGAGTACGGCCCAATGGAAGGGGAACAGTGTGGATGCCCAAGTTGCCCATTTGAGCCTATTGCTCGACAGCCTGCATGTCAACGAGCCGGTCTTCGTGGTGGGCAATTCTTATGGTGGTGCCATGGTGGCCAACTTCGCGGAGCAATATCCGGAGCGTGCGCGGGCCTTGGTGATCTACGATGGCCCGGCAAGCGACTACACCGCCGCGATCGCGGACAGTGTGGCCCGTTCCGTGGGGGCCACCGACATCACCGACCTCTTCTCTCCAGAGAACCCAGAAGAGCAGTACCGCCTCTTTTCACTGGTCACCTACGAACCACCGAAGATCCCCGGTTTCGCGCTCAAGCAGTTGAACAAGAGCATGCGCGCGCACAGCGCGGTCTATCTCGGGTTGTTAAGGGATCTCTTGGAACGTGAAGGCCAGTACGCGACCAAGCGGTACACCTGGCCCATGCCGGTTTTTGTGATCTGGGGGGAAGGGGATCGGCTGATCCCTTTGGCTACAGGTCGCGGCATTGCGAGGCGGAACGAACTACCTGCGGATCATCTCATCATTATCCCAAAGGCGGGTCATGCGGCGAACTTGGAGCAGCCGCAGGTGTTCAATGATCACTTGCTGCGCATCCTGAAATAGTGCGTTCGATAGGCTGGCGGTCATGCCGAGGGCGCGCTGGACCTTTCCTGGGCAGGATAGAGGTCCTTCAGCCCGAACGTCGCGGCTCCCTCTTCGGCCGCGTCCTCATCCTCATCGTTCCAGCGCACCCGTTCACGACGGCTGAGGTTCTTCGTACCGAATACCAGGACAAGGGACGCTGCTACCACGACAAAGAGCCATCCGTAGGCAATGATGCGGCTGGCATCGTTCATTCCTTCCGGTAGCACCGGCACGATGAAGAAGGCCATGTTGCTCAGGATCTGCATGATCAGCAGCACGGTCCCACTGCGCGTGCTGTTATACACCCAGATCAGCAGGACGGTGAGCGACACGACGCCGGAATGGAAAACGATATCGGGTACTCCTAGCGGCGTGCCGATGTCGATCAGGTTCATGGGCAGATACCAGGAGGCCCAGCAGTTCCCGACGATCATCGCGGACCAGAACGCTGAGAAGCGCGTCTGCATGCGCGTCATCGAAAAACGGATCCAGGCCGTTTCTTCCACCACAGCGATGCCGATGATGAAGGGCATGTGGGCGAGGAGGTTCCCCAGATTATCGCTGAACCATTCGACCGCACCGCCTTGGATGTACACCAGAAGAAGGGCGCAATAGCCCATGATGAACTTCCAACTCACGGCCAGCGCGTACCATTTGGCCGGCGCCCGCCATTTCAAAAAGGGTCCGAAGAGTTTTTTCAGTCCCCCAATGCCCTCCAAATAATACGTGATCAGAACAGCCAGGAACAAAGGCACAAAGACGCGAAGCCGGAACAGATCATGCGCAACAGGCACCTCGTTCACATCCAGACCGGCGGGTACGGTCACGTACACGAAAGCGACCATCGCGAATTGGACCGCGAGCGCAAGGCTGACAAATACGAAAACCGGAAAGCGTGATACGAAGGACCGCATCGGTGTTTTTGGCGAGGCGCAATTTACGGCGCCACGGTTTTAGCGCAAGTCCCCATTTTTCGGGGGGGGGGGAGGAGGGGAGCAGGGATGCCCCGGCTCGCACTGGTCGATGCGATATACTCCATCAACAGGGCCTTCCTGTATATTGCCCACCGAACCTGATCGTTCCCCGAACCGTGCTTGACCAACGTTCGCTCCGTGTTTTTTTTGCTTCCGGGCTTGTGCTGTTCGCCTTGGTCGTTCTCTGCTACCGAATGACGTGGTACCCCGTTCAGGCCTCCGAAGTAGCCGGGAACTATTGGCGCGCATCGGTCATGTTCTTGAAGGTGGATAGCCTGCCGGAGCGGTTGGATCTGCAACGCAATGGCCGGATGATGTTGTATTCCTCGGATGGGTCGCTTCGGTTCGCTGGCAACTGGCGTTTGGACGAGAGGGAGCGGATCGTGCGCGTCGACGATCCCAAATGGGACCGGCGCTTCAGGATCCGGAGC
>JAGNSU010000032.1 GCA_017987895.1 Flavobacteriales bacterium
ATACACCGGCGACAAGCCCGAGTTCTACCGTTACACCGAAGAAGGCTTGTTGACCGTGGATGAGATGGGCCAGGCCTTCGAGACCGAGCTGGACTATTCTCTGGACAAACTCGCGGACGAGATCGGTGATGCCATCCCGCGCATGCGGCTCGTGGGCACATTCATCTACATGGCCGATGCACAAAGCTTCCAACCGTGCGGTTCGAAGTTTAACTGGCCCTGCGTGGGCGGCATGGACATAGGGGAGGAGGAAGGCGAGCCGCTCGTGAAGTTCACCAACGTGGATCTGCAGCGCGCTTACCGAAAGGCGGTGAAGAAGGGCGGTGATCCCTGGGTGGTGGAAGTGATATGCACTCTGGGCATGGGCCCGGCGATGGAAGGCGATGGGGCGGATGAATACGTGTACATCGAGCAGGTGGAGCGGACGATGGAACGCTGCCCGTGATCACTTGCCAATACAGAACTTTCCGAAGATGCTCCCCAGCAGATCATCTGGCGTGATGCGCCCCGTGATCTCTCCGAGATGATGCTGCGCACGGCGCAGATCGGTGGCCAGGAGCTCGCCGCTGAGGCCTTTGGTCAGGGCCAGCCGCGCATCATGCAAGGCTTGTCGGGCGTGGCCCAGGGCTTCCACATGGCGCACGTTGGTGACCACGATGCCGCCATCGCCTTCCCCGCTGATGCGGGACGAAGACGGCTGCAAGGCTTGTACGTGTTCAATGAAGGCGTCCTTCAATTCGCCGATGCCGGTTCCGTGCTTCGCGCTGATGTGCATGACAGCGCTTCCGGCGTGGGCCCCGGGCAGATCGATCTTGTTCAGCACGGGGATCAGCTGGGGGCCTTCGCCGATGCGCTCGCGCAGCAAGGTGGCCTGCGTACGGAAGGCGCCCTCGTTCATCACCGAGGCATCGCCGAGGTAGACCACGATGCTCGCCTCGCGCGCCTTTTTGTAGCTGCGTTCGATGCCGAGCTTCTCGATGGTGTCCTCGGTGTTCCGCAGGCCCGCCGTATCTATGAAGCGGAACAGCACACCGCCGATGGTGATGGTCTCTTCCACCGTGTCACGTGTGGTGCCGGGGATCTCGCTCACAATGGCGCGGTCCTCCTGTAGCAAGGTGTTCAGCAAGGTGCTCTTACCGCTGTTGGGCGCACCGATGATGGCGACCGGCACGCCCTGCTTCACCGCGTTACCATAGCGGAAGCTATTGATGAGGTCCGAGCAGAGGGCGATCAGTTCGTGCAACAATGCGAGCAGCTCGTCGCGCCTGGCGAATTCCACGTCCTCTTCACCGAAGTCGAGTTCCAGTTCGATCAACGCGCAGAAGTCGATGAGCTTCTGCCGGAGACCTTCCAACCGCTCGCTGTACCCCCCGCGCAATTGTTGCAGGGCGAGCCGGTGCGCGGCCGCGCTCTGGCTGGCTATGAGGTCGGCCACCGCCTCGGCCTGGCTCAGGTCCAGTTTGCGGTTCAGGAAGGCACGCTGGGTGAACTCACCCGGCCTTGCACTGCGACACCCTTGAGCGATGAGCGCGCTGAGCAGGCGCTGTTGCACATAGGGTGAGCCATGGATGCCGATCTCCACCACGTCTTCGCCCGTGTAGGAGGAGGGGCTTTTGAACCAGGTGATCAAGCCCTCGTCGATGTCGCCTTCCTCATCACGCAGTTTTGACAAGTACGCGGTGCGTGCGCCGACGTTGCTCGATAGGTCGGAGCAACGGCGCGTGATCACAAGCGCTTCCGGGCCGCTGATGCGGATCAACGCGATCGCCCCGACACCGGGCGGTGTGCTCAATGCGCAGATGGTATCCGGTTCGTACACGCGGTGAATTTGGGCGATCTTCGGCGCTCCATGTCAACCGCGGTAAAGAAGGCCTACGATTCGTTGGAATACCCCACGGTGGTGGTAGTGGGAGGGGGCTTCGCGGGCCTGGAGCTGATCAAGGGGCTCGAAGGCCGACCGTACAAAGTCCTCTTGCTCGACAAGCACAATCACCACTGCTTCCAGCCACTGCTCTATCAAGTGGCCACTGCCAGCCTTAGCGCGGACAGCATAGCGCATCCCTTCCGCCGCACCGTGGCGCCGATGCCCAACGTGGCCTTCCGAATGACCAGGGTCACGGCTGTGGATCCCGCGCGGAAGGTCGTGCTGAGCGAGCAGGGCGAGTTCAAGTATGATATCCTGGTGCTCGCCACCGGCAGCGAAACGAACTTCTTCGGCATGAAGGACCTCGAGCGCGAGGCCATGCAACTGAAGAGCATCGGGCAGGCGCTGGATATCCGCAGCGACTTCTTGCAGGACTTCGAGGCCGCGCTCTATCTGCAGGACGAGCACGCGCAGAAACGCCAGCTCAACTTCACCATTGTGGGCGGTGGGCCAACGGGTGTCGAACTCGCCGGCGCATTGGCCGAGATCCGCAACACGATCCTCAAGCGTGAGTACCGCGAGCTCGACAGTGGACGCATGCGCATCGTGCTCATCGACAGCAACGAGCGCGTGCTGAAGAATTTCTCTGAGAAAAGCAGCGCCCACGCGCTCGAATATCTGCAAGGCATGGGTGTGGAGGTGATGCTCCGTGGCCGCGTAACGAGCTACAATGGTGAGACCATCACCTTCAAGGATGGCAGCACCATGGACAGCAGCACGGTGATCTGGGCCGCTGGAGTGAAGGGTTCGATCATCCCCGGACTGGAAGCTGCTGTGGACCCCAAAGCGAACCGCTATGAAGTGGACCGATTCAACAAGCTACAGGGCATCGCCGATGTTTATGCGTTGGGTGATGTGGCCTTCATGCAGGAGGGAAAATGGGAGTACGGTCATCCACAAGTGGCACCGGCCGCGATCCAACAGGCCGAATTGCTGGTGCGCAACCTGATCAACAAGGCGGAAGGTCGGCCGATGAAGGAATTCACCTACGTGGACAAGGGCAGTATGGCCACCATCGGTCGCTTCAAAGCCGTGGTGGACGCGGGCAAGTTGCACTTGGGCGGATGGATCGCCTGGCTCGGTTGGATGTTCGTGCACCTGATGGCGCTCGTGGGCTATCGCAACCGCCTGCAAGTGCTCATGGGCTGGGCATGGAAGTACATCAGCTGGAAGAACACCATCCGGCTCATCATCCGGCCTTACGTGCGGAAGAGCTCCGTAGCGGCGGGAGCGCCCTAGCCTGCCGATCGGAAACGCCTTCGCGGCCCGCCCGATACCTTCGTCCGCTCACCCGCGCATTTTGGACCGTCGTCTCCTCATTCTATGGCTCACCATTTTCGTGGACCTCATCGGGTTCACCTTGTTCATTCCCGTGGTGCCCTATTTCGCGGCGCAGGTGGGTGTAAGTGACACCATGGTGATGATCTCCATCGCCGTGTTCAGCCTCATGGTCTTCCTGTGTTCGCCGATCTGGGGTTCCATGAGCGACCGCCTGGGCCGACGACCGGTGATCATGTGGTCCATTGTCATCAGCGCGGTGAGCTATGTGATCTTCGCCCATGCCAATGGGTTGATCTTGCTCTTCGTTTCGCGCATCCTTACCGGTATCGGCTCGGGGAACATCGCAGCGGCGCAGGCCTATGTGAGTGATATCACCCCACCACAGGAACGCGCCAAACGCATCGGGCTGATCGTGGGTGCTTCCTTCGGCCTGGCATTCGCGTTCGGACCGGCCCTCGGTGGGTTCATCTACAGCCATTACGGGCTGATGGCCGTGGGCTACTTCGCGGCGGGATTGTGCGTGCTGAATTTCTTGGGCGTGCTCTTCGTGCTGCCGGAATCGCTCAAGGTCAAGGATCCATCACGCCCCATCAATTTCAGGCCGATCGCCAGCACTTTCGCCTCGCTGAAGGATCCTCGCTTCCGCGACATCTTCCTGATCGGCTTCGTCTACATCACCGCGTTCAGCATGATGAACGTGAGCATGGCCTTCTTGTGGGAGCAGAAGTACGGCCTTGACGTGGACCACGTGGGACTGATGTTCTCGCTGGTGGGTGTATGCTCCGCTATCGCACAAGGAGGCCTGGTCGGTGTGTTCCAACGCTGGATAGGCGAAAGACGCATGATGATCTGGGGTTGCGTTCTGGTGGGCTTCGGCTTGGCCGCGATCCCGCTCGTTCCGCACAAAGGGTTCGTCTGGTTCAGTTTGGGTCCGATCATCCTGCTTTCGGTGGGCAATGCGTGCCTCAATCCCAGCTTGGTCTCCATTCTGAGCCGCAAGAGCGATCCCCATGAATTAGGGGAGGTGATGGGACAGAACCAGGGCTTCAGTTCGCTCGCGCGCATCGTGGGGCCGTTGATGGCGGGCCCACTTTATGCCGCCGGTATGGAATTGCCGTTCTGGGTCGGAGGTGCCATCATGCTGGGCACGCTGGCACTCGTCTTTCACTACCTCCGCAACGCTTATACACCTCCTCCGATCGCTGTCATTCCGAACCGGTCTTAGTTTCGCGCCCGCTTCCACACCATCCGCACGGCAGGTCTCAGCACCGACGTTACGGACAACTGACAACCGACAACCGACCTACCGCATGAGCGTACTCGTCAACAAGCACAGCAAGGTCCTGGTCCAGGGCTTCACCGGCAGCGAAGGCACTTTCCACGCTGAACAAATGATCGAATACGGAACACAGGTGGTGGGCGGCGTCACTCCCGGGAAGGGTGGACAGAAGCATTTGGACCGTCCGGTGTTCGAGACGATGAGCGAAGCGGTGAAGGTCACTGGCGCGGATGTCAGCATCATTTTCGTTCCGCCCGCCTTTGCGGCGGACGCGATCATGGAGGCGGCCGAGGCCGGCATCAAGGTGATCGTATGTATTACCGAGGGTATCCCGGTAAAGGACATGGTAGCTGCCCGCGAATACATCCGTGGTAAGAACTGCACGCTCATCGGCCCCAACTGCCCAGGCGTGATCACCGCGGATGAATGCAAAGTGGGCATCATGCCCGGCTTCGTGTTCAAGAAGGGGAAAGTGGGTATCGTATCGAAGTCGGGCACACTCACTTATGAAGCCGCGGACCAAGTGGTCAAAGCAGGGCTGGGAATCACCACGGCCATAGGCATCGGTGGCGACCCCATCATCGGCACCACGACGCTGGAAGCGATCCAACTCTTCGCCAACGACAAGGAGACCGAAGCCATCGTGATGATCGGCGAGATCGGAGGCGACCTCGAGATCCGCGCGGCGGAATGGATCAAGACCAATTGCAAGAAGCCGGTGGTCGGCTTCATCGCCGGTGTTACCGCACCCAAAGGCAGGACCATGGGTCACGCCGGAGCCATCGTGAGCGGCGCCGACGAGAGCGCTGAGGCCAAGAAGAAGGTGATGCGCGAATGTGGCATCCACGTGGTGGACAGCCCCGCTACCATCGGGGCGAAGGTGAAGGAGGTGCTGAAGTGACGAACGAAGCGTCCGCCAGACGCGGAAGTTCTACTTCAGCTTCTTGCAGCGCTTCGCCAGAGCGCCGTCCGCAACGATCTTGGCGACCTCCGAGGGTATGTCTTTGAACGCGGTGCGCGGGCCACAATCGCAGAGTTCCACCAGGGGGTCGTTGTCGGCGATCATCGCGGTCATGTCCGCCAGGGCAGGGGCCTGATCGAGCGCGGCATAGTCCGCGTACCGCATCTTCAGGAAAGCCGTGTTCAGCCCAATGCCACGCTTGTCCAACAGATAGCCTTTGCCCATGTCCTGCGGTATCGAAAGACCATCGGCGCTTTGAAGATCCTTCGGATGCGGATAGGCTACGATCTTGCTTCGGTCCGCGGAGAGCGTCACGGGCACCAGCTCACGATAGTCCCCTTTGGTGCGATAGACCAGCACATGCGGGATATCCGCAGCGCCGGAGCTGGCCTCGGATGCGGGGTCCAAGACTTCCTTCTTGGACCCGCATCCGGCCAATGCCATCGTGAGGAGCACGATCGGCCAGTGCTTCATCGAGCCACTACGATCTGCTGCGTGCGCACCGCTTCATCGGTCACGATCCGAAGGATGTAGGACCCTTCCGATACGGAAGCGATGTTCAGCTCGCTCCAGCCGTTCCGGGTGGTCGGCATCGCCTCGACCTGGATCACCGCGCCACGCGCATCGATGAACTCCATGGCGCGCACGGGGCCGGTGATCGAGGAAAGGTCCACGATCAACCTATCCTGGGCAGGGTTCGGGAACACCGCGATCCCTGCGGGACCACCGGCCTCTTCCAAGCCCACGTTCGGCGCGCGCACCAGGTCCAATTGCAGCAAGTAAGTGCCGGTTTCGCCCGCGAAATACGGAGATACATGGAAGGTGACGGTGCCACCACCGGTGACCACGATAGGTCCGGGCATCACATCGTCATAGGCCGCCGACCAGGTCGAGCCATCCGTGGAATAGGACCAAAGGGCATCCGCGGAGTAGCTGTTCCCGTTGTCACTGTCGTACGAATCATGCGCTCGGGCGGTGATGGAGTAGTCGTACCCGCCAGGGAGCACCACTTTGTAGAAGTCGAGGTCGGTGGTGATGTGCAGGTTGGATCCCGTGGTGTTCGTGCTGGCGCTGTTGCCGACGAAATTCACCGGAAGCGAATACGCCTGTGCTGCGGCATTGTTCGCTTCGTATTGGTCCGGGTTGAGGGTCGCGCCCGTCACGGTAACGAAGATCGGGTTGGCGAAGTAGCTCGATCCGGTGAGTTGCCAGCCGGTATTGTTCGGGTTGTGCTGCATGGCCAGCAGGTATGTGCCAGGTGGGATCGTAACCGGGACCGGTCCGAAGGTCAGATAGGGTGGGTTGTACGTGAACCCGCTCGGCAGTCCGTTGTTCTCGTTCAGAACGCCGATATCCTGTGCCCATGTGCCGTCCAGGTTGTACAACGCCACACCGTACTGCCCAAGGAACGTGTTGAAACCGTCGTTGACCACGTTCAGGTTCACTGAAACTTGACCGCCCTGCGTGAGCGTGGTGCCAGGCGTGACGGCCATGTTCATGCTCATCTCGATGTCGTTCGGGTTGATCACCGTGACCTGCGTGAAGTTGGTGTACGCTCCGTTATTGGCCACCAAAACCCATTCGCCACCGGTCGGCCGGTAGAACACCCCGACGTAGTAGGTACCGGGCACCATGCTGAACAGCCCGGCCGTGGTGAAGGTCAGATCATTGTTGTACACGTTCCCTGCCGGGAGTGAGTAGCCGCTCAGGGTCTCCACGTAGCCGTAAAAATTGTTCTGGCTGTCGAATACCGCAGCGCAATAGTCACCGGTGAAGTTGCTCGTCCCGTTGTTCAGGATGTTGGTCGTGACATTGAAGCCCTGGCCGTAATAGATGGTGCTGAAGGAGGGTGTGACGAAATTGTACAGGCGCATGTCGAAGGTGGGGTTACCACCGCCACCTGTGCCGGGTGTGATGCCGAAAATGGCCTCCTGGCCACTGTTGTAACCACCCGATCCGCCGCCGGTCCCGGTAGAGCCCGGATTCAGGGCGCCCACTTCGAAATAGCCGTTCGCCTGTCCTCCCCAACCCCAATTGAAATGGAAGAAGTCATTGTTGTCGTAGCCGTCGGTCACGAAGCAGTGACCTCCTCCGGTCCCGAAGCCCGCGTAAAGCACAGGCCGGGAAGCGTCCAGATCGGCTTTCAGCATGGTGATCCACTGTGCTTCTGAGTAGTTCGCACGTGGCACGCCCTGCATGCTGGCATCATAGCCGAAGTAGTTCTTGAGGGCGTACTCCGAATTGTGGTTGGTGCCCGGGCTGTGCGACTCGATCATCCAGGCTCCGCTCACTTGGGGGCTGTAATCCATATCAACGCCCACGCCGCAATGGAACATCAAGGTCGCCACCGCTGCGTTCGCAGAACTGACCACATTGGGCATTGACGACCAGTCATAGGTGGTCGCGCCGAAATTGGCTGACAGGGTGCCGTATTGCGCTTCGTTGTAGGAATGGAAGCCGCTACCCTGCGCGGGGTGGTTGTGGTATTTCATGACCTGTGCCATGGCCGTGGCCACACAACCGGTCACCGAGCCGCCCGGGCAGAGCGCGTTGACGTGCGGCTGTTGGTCCCACAGGGTGGTCATCAGCGGGTTCACCGCACGTTCACCCGCCCGGCTTGTGGGGGTGCCAGCCACCAACTCCTGCCAGGACTGAGCCACTTCAGGCACCGCTTGGGCGCCGTTGATCACCGCGTCGCGGATCTCCGATCGATAGCCCTCGAACCACTTCGCCACATGCACCGGCATCGTGGCGCTGGGGAAAGGCAGTTCCGTGGAATAGGCGAGGATCGGCTTGACCGCGTCATCCCCGGCCACGACCACGAATCCCTGGCCGTCCACATCGTACACCCGGTAGAACACCGCAGCTGGGGAGTTCCCGGTGGCTGGATCACCTATGCTTTGGACCAACACGAGGTCCTCCTCTCGCAAGCCGGTGAAAGCGCTCCCCCGGTCCGACATGAAATGCTGGGCGACCATGCGTGTGACCGCTTCCGGTACCTGGACCGCAAGAACGGAGGTGAAGCCGCAAAGCGCCAGTGCGAGGAGAACGGTGTTGCGCTTGGCATGCCCCTGGATCGACGTGTAAATGGATCTTCTCATGGTGAATGGTCTTGGTGGAAGTGCCTGTGCGTGGGTGTATGTGCCGTTGGAACGGTCTTTGGATCAGTACAATAGTACCAAGGAGGGATGGGCGAAGCAATCCCGAGTTTTCGGGAAGGCCCGGATGCTCCAAAGAAAGGTGCCTAAGGGATCATTTTGCGGCGAAGCATGGGCGGAAAAGAGACCGGAGGACGAGTTTGAAGAGATCCCAAACAGGCTCTTAGTATTTCCCTTTTTCTTTTTCCCTTTTCAGGCTGTCGATGCGATCCTGGTCGGGCGCGTTGTGCTTGGGCGCTTCCCGGCGCGTTGTGCTGTCCCCCGGAGCGTTGCCACCTTGCGCTTCACCGCTTCCGGTGCTCTTCTGGCCACAGCAACCGAACACGAAGAACGCAGCGAGCGCGCTACTCAATAACCAGCTTCTCATGGGCGACGGTGTTATTGTTGGACGTGATGGTCACAACGTACTGCCCCCTGGAGAGTTGGCCCCGGTTGAACATCAGCTTGTTCTGCCCGAGCGCGGGCGTACCTTCATAAAGCAGTTTCACCAATGCGCCTTTGGAGTCCATCAAGCGGATCGCATGCACAGCGCGATCGGTCACGTGGAAGGTCAGGTTGAAGAAGTCCACGGCCGGTGAAGGGTACACGTTGATGGTCGCTGGGGCACCGGCCAGCTCGTTCACCGCGCTGGGGCTTCCGCCCACCTGCGCGATCCAGGTCTTCCAGGTGTTGTTCAAGGTTCCTTGCACATCCGCGCCGTAGCAGGCCGCCAACCACACTTCGGCTTCCGCTCCGTTATGCTTCCGGGCCATCCCGGTGTAGTCTCCCCAGCGGTCTTCGCCCTGCATGAAATCCACGTAGGTCTCTCCGGATTTCACCAAGGTGTTCTGGCCCCATTGCATGTTGGCATCACAGTTCACCACGTTCACCTCGGGGAAGACCTGCGATGAACTGGCCAGGAAGGCCACCATCACGTTCGGGTCGCTAGTAGATGTGGCGAAGGACGTCAGCTGCGGGTAGGAAACGTCGATGACACCGGGAGCGCCGTAGGTGGTCTGTGTAGGGGACATGTTGCCCACGTCGATCCGGGTGTAAAGAACGCCGTTCCAGCCCTGGCCCACATCGCCGTGATGGATGCAATGCAACTTGCCGTCCAGGTAGAAGGCGCCCATGATCCGGCAATCACCATTGTCAAGCAGGTCGCTCGTCCCGGGCATCTGCGCGTCCGCCGCGGGTCCGTATTGGGCAACGTTCACCGTGTAGGCGTTCAATGCGGGGTTCCCGCCCAGGTCGGCCGTAAGGTCCCATACCACGTAGCGGTTCTCACCGCCGCTGGCATTGCTCACAAGGAGTACCCCGGGACCATAGTTGCCGGATTGCCCCCAACTCGCGGGTACAAGGGTGAACGCACCGATGTCCGATTGCAAGTTGTACCAGTACTGCCAGTTCAGGTTCTGGTTGTTGTAGCCGGAGTTCTTGTCGATCTGGAGGAGGATGGCCGATTGGAACTGGTTGTTACCGCTGGTGAACAGGTTGCCGGTGAGATATACTTCGTTGTTGCTCACACCGATGCACGGATAGTCGAACCAGCAGTTGTTGTTGAGCACGTTGCCCGCCAGTTGATAGATGTTCCAGCCATTGTTCGGGTTGTTCGTCTGACTGAAACACAGCAGCAGTTTCGAAGTGGCGGCGTCCGATCCGTGCAACACCACCATGAAGAAGCGATCCGAGCCGCTGTCGTAGAGCACTTTCGGGTCATAGATGTTCGCGTTCAGGCCTTGACCGGCGAAGAAGTCGTTCCAGAACGCGCCGAAACTAGCCGTGCCATCGGTGCCGTAGTAGAGGATGCCATCGTTGTTCGTGCTCACGATCCAGCCGCTGTTGCTGATCGCCATGCTGTTGTCAGGAGGGGTCTGCTGCGTGCTCCAGTTCGCCTCGAAACTGCTGCCGATCTCCGGGGTGATGGCTTTCGGGGAACCTTGGTCGAACGCCGGCTTGCCGCTGGTGGCCGAGGCCAGCTTCGCGGCGAGCTTCGCATCCTTGATGGCGTTGACCTCAGGCAGGCCATGGTTCCGGGCGCTCATGCGCACCACCTTGGTACCCCACGCGGTCGTGACATCGGAATTCAGGACGGTGGCCGTCCGCGGCGTGGTGAGCACGGAGGACCGCATGGCATTGCCTGTCGCGTAGGGTCGTTCAATGCTCTGCACCGGGAGCGATGGTCGGGCATGCTGCGCCTGAACTGAGACCAACACCAGGAAGCTGGCGAAGCAAAGTGGGCTGCGCAGTTGTCGGGGTAAAGAACGGATCATGTTGCAAGGTTGATTCCCTCAAAGATCGAACGCTTGGACGGATCCCACAAGAAGCCTGCCCCCCGAATTTTCGGGATGGCCCGATCCGATGCGGGGGTGTTCCCGGCTTTCCCCGGCCATCCGGTAGCTGAGCATACATTCGCCCACAGCTCTTGATCACGGGCTCTTCAACATGGCACTACTCCAAAGCAAGGTCGCCCTCATCACCGGCGGTTCGCGCGGGATCGGCAAGGGTATCGTGGAACGCTTCGTTGAGGAGGGCGCCGATGTGGCGTTCACCTTTGTGAGCAATGCGGAGAAGGCCAATGCCTTGGCCGCCGAACTCGCCGTGAGCGGCCAAAAGGTGATGGCCATTCAAAGCGATGCCGCCGATATGACCGCGGCTCAGGCCGCCGTCGATCAGGTGGTGAACGCCTGGGGCCGGTTGGACGTGCTGGTGAACAATGCGGGGATCACCAAGGACCAATTGCTGATGCGCATGAGCGAGGCGGATTTCGACACCGTGGTGGCCACGAACCTCAAGAGCGTCTTCAACATGACCAAAGCCGTGATGAAGACCATGCTCAAACAACGCAGTGGTAGCATCATAAACATGAGCAGCGTGGTGGGGGTGAAGGGGAACGCTGGCCAGGCCAACTACGCGGCGAGCAAGGCAGGCATCATCGGCTTCACAAAAAGCGTCGCACTGGAGCTCGGCAGCCGCAACATCCGGAGCAATGCCATAGCTCCAGGCTTCATCGAAACGGAAATGACCGCTGTGCTCGACCCCAAAGTGGTGGAACAATGGCGCGAAGGCATCCCCTTGAAGCGCGGAGGCACACCGCTTGACGTGGCCAACGCCTGCGTGTTCCTCGGCAGCGACCTCAGCGCCTACATCACCGGGCAAACGCTGCATGTGTGCGGCGGTATGCTCACCTGATGGTCCCATGCTCCGTGCGAAGTAGCGCCGCGATGCCGTTGCTTTGCACCCCGTGTCGCTGACCACCCTCTATCCGCTCTGGCTGGCTCCGCTCTGCGTGCTGCTGGGTATGCTCTATGCCTGGGTGCTCTACCGAAGAGGGGATCCCGCCCTTGGCTGGGGGCGGCCTTTGGTGCTCGTATTGGCCTTGTTGCGATGCCTCGCGGTTTCATTCCTGGCGTTCTTCCTATTGGGCCCCGTGGTGCGCACCTGGGTGCGCGAGGTGCGCAAACCGATCCTGGTGATCGCGCATGATGGCAGCGCCTCCCTGGCCATCATGGGTGACACCGCCGCGTTGAAGAGGACCTATCATCCTGCGCTCGAACAGTTCGCCGCTTCGCTCGCAGAGCGCTACGATGTGCGCACCTTCACCTATGGCAATGCCATTTCCGACGGTCTGAACTTCGACCAGAACGAGAACCGTACGGACCTGGCCCAACTGCTCCGGGACGTGCATGATCGGTTCGCCGGTCCTGATCTGGGCGCTGTGATCCTGGATGGCGACGGCATCGTGAACCGGGGCCGCGATCCGAGGCACGAGGCCGCTCGCCTGGCCGTGGCGGTGCATACCATCGCCTTGGGTGATACCACTGTGCGCCCCGATCTCCTGATCAGGAACGTGGAGGCCAACCGCATCGCCTACCTCGGCAACGAACTTCCCATCCTGGTCCACGTGGAGGCGCACCATCTCAGCGGCAAGCGCAGCCGTGTGCGGGTCACGCAAGACGAACAAACCCTCGCGGAGAAGGAGCTGATCGTTCATTCGGACCCTTACCAGAACCAGATCCCACTGCTGGTGAAGGCCTCCCGACCCGGCATTCAACGGTTCAAGATCACCGTGCTGCCGCTTCCCGGGGAATACACCGAACAGAACAACACCGCCGAGGTGGTAGTGCAGGTGCTGGACGATCGCCAGAAAGTGTTGTTGTTGGGTGAAGCCCCCCATCCCGACCTGGGCGCCATACGCAAGGCCCTTGAGGGCTCGGAGGCTTACGCGGTTACCTCGGCATCGTTCAGTTCGTTCAGCGGCGAGGTGGTCGAATATGACCTGGTCGTGTTCCATCGCCTGCCGTCCATCCGACAGAACGCGGCGGACCTCCTGCAACGCTGCACGCAACGCAACATCCCGGTATTGCACGTGCTCGGTGCGGGCATGGACCTTCAAGCGTTCAATGCCTTGGGGCGGGGGGTGCAAGTGCAGGGCGCACAACGCACTACCACCGATGCGCGGCCCCTGTTCGATCCCGCGTTCAGCCTTTTCCAGGTGGACCCGTCCGTAGCACAAGCCTTCGAGCGGTTCCCACCGCTTCAGGTGCCCTTCGGTCAATACCAGCAAGGTGCTGGCGCGGTGGCCCTCTTCAGGCAACGCATCGGCATGGTGCGCACCGAGCAGCCCTTGATCGTGGTGCAGCAGTCGCAGACCGCCGCGCGCAGTGCCACGATCTGTGGGGAAGGCCTGTGGCGTTGGCGATTGGCCGACCAGCAGCAGAACAACACCACCCAGCATTTCGATCTGATGGTGCGCAAACTGGTGCAATTGCTCGCGAACCGTTCCAATGTGGAACGCTTCCGGATCGTACACGAGGATGTGTTCGACGATCAGGCCCCGGTGATCCTGAACGCGGAACTTTACGACCCCGCTTTCGAACTGGTGAACGCTCCGGACGCATCGCTCACCCTCACGGACGAAAGTGGTGCGCAACTCCCGCTGGCCTTCAGCCGGAGCGGGAAAGGGTACCGCTTGTCCGTCGATGGATTGACCCCGGGCAAGTACACCTATGTTGCCACCACCACGTTGAGCGGTTCCTCGTTCACTGTGAAAGGGGAGTTCCTGGTCCGACCCGTGCTGCTTGAACAGGCCCGCACCGTCGCCGATCACCGCCTGCTGGCCGATCTCTCCGCGTCAACGGGTGGGATCATGGTAGCGCCGGATGGATTGGCCACGTTGCGCGATACGCTGGACCGCGCCGAGGGCATGGTGTCGCGGTCCTACGCCTATGCCAGCACTTCGGATCTGATCACCCAGAAGTGGCCGTTCTTCGTGCTGCTCGCGCTGCTCGCGCTGGAGTGGTTCCTTCGCCGTCGCAACGGAGCCTACTGAACGGCAGGTTCTTACCCCATGCCCCGTTCAACGCTCGCCAAGGCATTGTTCACCTTGGGGGTGTTGGTGCTCCTCTGCGGAACGCTCTGGTGGATGCGCTTTTCGATACTGCGGGCCGCCGGGAACTACCTTATGCCAGAGGATCCGCTCCAACAGGTGGATGCGGTGTACGTGCTCGGCGGATCATCGCTGGATCGCGGGCGCGAAGCGGCTCGCGTGATGCACGGAGGTTGGAGCCCAGTGGTTTACTTCACCGGTGGGAACATACCTACCGCGCTCGAGTCCATTGGGGTGATGCGCACCGAAGCGGACGTTTGTTTACAGGCCGCGATACAGGCCGGGCTCCCGCCGGAACAGGGCCAGGCATTGCGCGTTGGCACTAGCACCATGGAGGAATCGCAGTTCATCCGGGTGCATGCGAAGGGGCAGGGATACAAGCGGATCCTGGTGATCAGCTCGCGCTTCCATCTGCGTCGCATCGGCCGGGTATTTCGTGAACCGTTCGCGCAGGAGGGGATCACAGTGCTTCTTCACGGCGCACCTTCGGATCAATTCGATGAGGCGCATTGGTGGCAATATGAGGAAGGCCTCATCATGCTGAACAACGAGTACGCGAAGTTGCTCTACTACGCCTGGCGCTATTAATACCGTTTCTCAGTACAATGGCGTCCAAAAATGCGCCGGTATTTTTTCGCAGGGCAATCCGAGGAGGTCGTTGCGTAGCGGTGCCTACGGGACGAACTCCTCGAAGAAGGCATGCGGAAAAAGAGCAAGCAGATCGGATGCCTTTGTACTGCGAAATGGTATAACTCAGCGTTGCACGAACAAGCGCGTTACCGCGCGGCCTTGCGGGCTGGTGAGTTGCAAAGTGTAGCCCCCTTCGGCTAAAGGCCCAGGATCGATGGTGATGGTGCCCTGCACTGCGTTGATCGCGCGCTCCATGGCCATGCGTCCGGTCATGTCGAAAAGGCGAAGCGTGCCGAGCTCCACGCCACCCGGCCATGCAATGGTGAAGCTGCCGTTCGTGGGGTTCGGCCATACGCGCAACGTCGCGAACGGATCCAATTCCGGAACGCCAGTGCCTGCGATGCAGAAGCTCACGCTGTCCACGTCACCGAACTGGCCGTCGCTTTCCGCGATCAGCAGGCTGTCGCCATCCAGGACCACGAGGTTGCCATCGCCATAGTCACAGCAGATCCCGTCCCCGGCCACATCGTGGATCACAATGCGATAGCAGCCATCGCCCAGGCAGTATTCGTGGATCAGCGGAACACCGCCAGTGCCGTTCTGGTAGGGGCCGCCTTCGTCGAGTAAGGCTCCTCCATCCGTCGTGAGTTCCCAGGTGGTCTCGCTGCCCCATTCGTCCAGCGTGAGCACGACGCTAACGGTCTGCGCGGGCGATGCGGTGAGAAATTCATCGAAGGTGGCATCGTTCGCCGGGTTGCCATCCACTTGTCCGTTCGGTTGGCTGCTGCCTACCACCAATGTGTGCGGGCCGTTGCCCACCGGGATGGTTCCGAGCGGCACGTTCATCGTCTGGCCAGAGAGCAAGGTGCCCGCCCACGGTTGCGGCAATAAGGGCACCGCATCGAGCACAAGGTTCAGCGTTACGGACGTCATGACCGCCGTCCCATTGTTCTTGAGGGTGATGTACGGGGTAACGCTGTCCACGCCGCAGCTTTGGTCGGGGATATCGTAGATCGCCGTCACCGCAGCATCGTAGGTGGGTGGGGTGATGCCGTTCGGATCATAACCGTCCAGCGTTCCACCGCAGGTGCCGAGCCATTGTTCGAGCAAGGGCCACGAGAGGTCGAAGCGGCCGTAGTAGTCATCCACACTGTTGGCGCAGTTCGCGGCACCGCCGAAGAGTTGGCCGACCAGCCGCCCGTCCTCGTTCCAAAGCCCACTTCCACTGCTACCCGGTTCGGTGGTCCCGGTATCCCAGGTCTGGATATGCCAGCACTCCGCCACTGGGTTCCCGAACTGCCCTTGCAGCGGGGGATCTAGGTCGCGGCTGATCTTCTTGATGTCGCCCTTGGGATGGTGGATGCCCACCGTGCTGTCCGGGAACGCGCCCGTATTGTCCCAGCCGGAATAGAACACGTTGAAAGTGTCCGGTGGCGCGGCGCTCAATTCCAGGAAAGCCATATCGGTGCCGGGATCGCTCGTGAGCAAGGTGGAACCCGATACCGTTTGGTTGTCCGGTGCGTTGGCTGTAGGCGTGCAATCCGGGCTGTCCCAGTTGAAGACGAAGACCCAGTTGGCCACGCTGCCGCTCACACAGTGGTTCGCCGTGAGGAAGTAAGGGTGGCCGTCCTCCGCGCAGTTGTTCAGCAACTGGCCGGTGCAACTACCGCCGCCGGCGAGGATCAACGCCACCGAGCGGATCTGATCGCGCCACGGATCGCCGTCCGGGCAGATCACGTTGATGTTGCAACTGCCACTATCCCCGAAAGCTTTTGCCCGGCTGAATGGATCGCGGTAGCAATGCACCACTTCGCCGATGGTCAAGTGTCCCTGGCCAGCCACTGCCGCAGGCTCCTGGTACTCCACGATCACGCGGGATCCAGACAGTGGTGCCACGCCCATGCTGGTGCCTCCGCCATTGCTGGCAGCGGTGTACCCACCGCGGAAGTTCGGGTCGATCCCATCATGGATGAACACCAGCGCCCCTTCTGGAATCCGATAGTCCGTGAACGTGATGCCGATCGCCATTGCCTCCGGGCATTCGATCGCCAATTGCCAGATGCGAAGACCGTCCGGACCGGTATGCCAGGTACCATGGGTCTCCATGCTGAACTGGGTCGCTTGTACCACGCCGAAACGGGCGGGTCCCACATGGCCGTTGGCCGCATTGGCCTCATCCTCGGCCATCAAGGCTTGTGTATCCACCGCTGGAAGCGTCATGGTTTGGGGATCCTGCAAACCGTACTTGGGTGCCGACATCCCGTAGGGCCGACCGCCGAAGGACAGTTGCGCTTCGGCAGGGAGCAGGGTGCCCAGGAGGATCAGAAAAGACAGAAAGCGTAAGGTTGGAAGCATGCGTGGAGGTCTTGCTAGCACCAAGACGTTGGCAGGGGCCGGAACGTTGGCAGGCGCAAGTTAATCCCTTCGCCGGGGCACCTATTTCCGTGATCATCGCACCTTCGCCCCACCATGCTGGGTCTCCAACTCGCCACCGATCCCCATTGGACCGAACTGGTCCGCCGCGACCTCGCCGAAGTACTCACTGATCATGCCTGGTGCGAGCAGAAGGCCGCGAGCAATGCCATCAGCATGGTCGTGCGCTATCCGGAGCTGAGCGAACTGGTTCAAGAACTCACGCGGGTCGCGCAGGAGGAGATCACCCACTTCGGGCAGGTACATGCGCATATCGTGGCGCGCGGGTGGGTGCTGGGACCAGAGCGCAAGGACCATTACGTGAACGAACTGCTCGCCTTTGTGCGCAAGGATGGCGGCCGCGAGGAACGCCTGGTGGACCGCCTGCTCTTCAGCGCCATGATCGAGGCGCGTAGCTGCGAACGCTTCAAGCTGTTGAGCGAGGAGGCCGACGATGCCGAACTGCGCACGTTCTACCGCGACCTGATGGTGAGCGAGGCCGGGCATTACACCACCTTCATCGGTTTCGCCCGCAAGTATGGCGGTGCTGTGGACGTGGATGCCCGCTGGAAGGAGTTCCTCGCCTTCGAGGCCGGCGTGATCGCACGCTACGGCAAGGCGCCCACCATGCACGGATAGCCGGAACACGCCGATCCACGCGATCTTCGCGCAATGAGCCATGAGATCACCGCCGAGATCATCTCCATCGGCGATGAACTGTTGATCGGGCAGACCATCAACACCAATGCTGGCTGGATGGGTGAGCGACTGGGCTTGATCGGCATCCGTCCGAAGCGTGTGCGCGTGATCGGCGACGACCGGCAGGAGATCCTCGATGCCCTGGCCAGCGCCGAATGTGATGTGGTGCTCATCACCGGAGGGCTCGGCCCGACGAAAGATGATATCACCAAGCACACGCTGTGCGAGTTCTTCAGCACCCGCTTGGTGCGCCATGCCGATATCGAAGCGCGGATCGTGGCCTTCTTCGAGAACCTCGGCCGTGATCCATTGGAGGTGAACCGTGCGCAGGCGGATCTGCCTGAAGCGTGCATTGTGGTCCCCAATGATCGGGGCACGGCCAGCGGCATGTGGTTCAACCGGGCCAGGACCGGTGCCACCGACCAGGTCTTCGTCAGCATGCCAGGCGTTCCGTACGAGATGAAGGCGATGATGGACATCACCGTGCTGCCAATGCTACGGGAGCATTTTCAGCCGCCGTCCATTGTGCATCGCACCATCCTCACCACCGGATTGGGTGAAAGCCATCTGGCCCATCGCATCGCGGCCTGGGAGGACAGCCTTGCGGTGGAAGGCATCAAGCTGGCCTATTTGCCGAGCCCAGGCATCGTGAAGCTGCGCCTGAGCACGTATGCGGGCCAGGAAGCCGCCGAGGCACAAAGCCGCGTGGACCGCAAAGCGACCGAACTCTATGGTCTTGTCCCGGAACTGATCTTCGGAGAAGGCGAGGAGAAGCTGGAGCAGGTGGTGGGTCGCTGGCTGAAGGAACGCGCACAAACGTTGAGCACCGCCGAGAGTTGCACGGGCGGTTATGTAAGCCATTTGATCACCGGGATCCCCGGCAGTTCCGCTTATTTCATCGGTGGCGTGGTGAGCTATGCCAACGCGGTGAAAATGGAAGAGCTCGGGATCCCAGCCGGTATGCTCGAACTGAACGGTGCGGTGAGCCAGCCGGTGGTGGAGAAGATGGCCTTGGGAGTGCGCGAAGCATTGAAGACCGATTGGAGCATCGCCTTGAGCGGGGTAGCCGGCCCCGAGGGAGGTACTCCGGAAAAACCCGTCGGCACGGTCTGGCTGGCGGTGGCCGGTCCGGGAGGTGTGCGCTCCGTGTTGGGGCACTTCCCCGGTTCCCGTGATCTGGTCATCAAGCGAAGTGCCATCGCAGCGCTGAACCTGTTACGTCAGGGGTTGTTGGCCACTACGGCTGAACCAGCAAGGCCCTAGCGTGGCCTATCCGGGCTTCCGCGCCACCACGGAATAGCCCAAGGCATAGGTCTCCTGGGTGCGCTCCCGGTTACGGCGGATCCAGCCTGTCAATTCCACTGATCTCGCCAACAAGCGGAACACGCGGTTCGAGAAGCTGCCGCTCATGATCTTGTTCAACGTATCCATCAGCACATCGGCCTGGCCACCGTACGGCTCGATGTGGATCACCTCCAACCCGGCGCCTTGGCACAGGTCCTCCAGTGCGAACCGTGTGGGATGGTAGTACTCGTGCGGGTACTCGCAGAGCCAATAGACGAACGGAGCGGTGATCACCACCTTGCCACCCGGTTTCAGCACGCGCCCGATCTCCTGCACCACTTCCCACGGCCGACGCATGTGGGCCAGCACGTCGGTAAGCAGCACCGAATCGAAGGAACTGTCCGGGAAGGGCAGGGGGTCGTTCAGGTCCACCACCTGGTCCAGTAGCTGTGCCACATGCGGGTCTTGTCGGCGGTCCACGCAGGTACTCGCCGTGGTCCGATCGGCGTACAGTTCGTAGTAAGGCACCGGGCCACAGCCCATGTCCAGCACATGGCCGCTGATATGTGCGCGTATAAGGGGGATGTACTTCCGGGTCTGTAGTTCGGTGCTATATCCGGAGCCCCCGAAGATGCCCGCATGGTTCACCTCGAACGCGCCGGTGCGTCGGTTGCGGACCAGGCGTGTGGGCTTCCAGAGTTCCGGGTTGCGCATTGCGCGGAATGCTCGACGAATGGATCGCAGGGGCGGACGAAGGAGGCGGCGAAAGGTAGGGGATGGCGAAGCTCAGTTCTTGTTCCTCAGGGTCTTCTTGTCCCATTCGGATCAGTTCGGATCTTCGGACGGGTTCAACGGTGTTCTTTCCCTTGGGGTTTGCGGCTGGAAGGGGGCTCCGGACCGGGTGGCACGCAGCGCGTCGGACCCAAGACAATTTGCCTACATTTGCCGCCCGCAATACCGAACCGCCATGTCAAAGGTCTGCCAGATCACCGGCAAGCATGTCATCACCGGCCACCAAGTGAGCCACTCGAACGTGAAGACGAACCGCACGTTCGCCCCCAACCTCCAGGACAAGAGGTACTTCCTCCCCGAGGAGAAGAAGTGGGTGACCCTCCGCGTGAGCGCCAACGGTATGCGCACCATCGACAAGATCGGCTTGTCCGAAGCCCTGAAGCGCGCCAAGGCCAAGGGTTATTACAAAGCTTGATCATCGAACCCGCAACACGCTGAGCCATGGCCAAGAAAGGGAACCGCGTACAGGTGATCCTGGAATGTACCGAGCACAAAACCTCGGGCCAACCCGGCACCTCCCGCTACATCACCACCAAGAACCGCAAGAACACCACCGAGCGGATGGAGTTGAAGAAATACAACCCCATTCTCCGGAAGATGACCGTTCACAAAGAGATCAAGTAAGCCATGGCAAAGAAAGTAGTCGCATCCTTGAAGAAGGCGGACGCCAAGGTGTTCACCAAGGTGATCCGCATGGTCCGGAACGGCAAGACCGGAGGCTATCAGTTCCAGGAAATGGTGATGCCCGCCGAGGAGGCGGACAAGTTCCTGGCGCAGAAGAAGTGATCCGCGCAACGCGGAGTTCCGGAAAGGCTTTCCGAGCGGTCGGGAGGCCTTTTCGTTTATCCTGACGGATCTATGGCGCTATTCGGCATTTTCGGCAAGGATCCCGCGGCCAAAGCAGCGGCGGACGGTTCCGCGCCCCTGGAGCAAGGTCTGGAGCGTTCCCGTGGCGGGCTCTTCGCCAAGCTTTCGCGGATCGTGGCCGGCAAAAGCAAGGTGGACGACGCTGTGCTGGATGACCTGGAAGAAGTTCTGGTGAGCAGCGATGTGGGGGTGGAGACAACCCTCACCATCATCGAGCGGATCCAAACCCGGGTGGCCCGCGACAAGTATGTGGGCACCGCCGAATTGAACGGCATCCTACGTGCCGAAGTGGCCGCGTTGATGAAGGACCCTCAGCCCATCGACCTGGCGAAGAAGCCCTATGTGATCATGGTGGTCGGCGTGAACGGCGTAGGCAAAACCACCACCATCGGGAAACTCGCGCATCGGTTCCATGTGGCCGGGCATAGCGTGCTGCTCGGGGCGGCGGATACCTTCCGTGCGGCCGCTGTGGACCAACTCCGGATCTGGAGCGAGCGCGTAGGCGTGCCCTTGGTGAGCCAGGGCATGAACGCCGATCCGGCCGCAGTGGCCTTCGATACGGTGGAGAGCGCCAAAGCGAAAGGCACGGACATCGTGATCATCGACACCGCAGGGCGCTTGCACAACAAGATCAACCTAATGAACGAGCTCACCAAGGTGCGCAACGTGATGCGCAAGGTGGTGCCCGATGCCCCCCACGAGGTGCTGCTCGTGCTCGATGCCAGCACGGGCCAGAACGCCATTGAACAAGCCCGCCAATTCACCGCGGCCACGGAGGTCACGGCGCTCGCCCTGACCAAATTGGATGGAACGGCGAAAGGCGGTGTAGCGATCGGGATCAGCCACCAGTTCCAGATCCCCATCCGGTACCTCGGCGTAGGCGAAGGCATCGAAGACCTAATGCCCTTCGATCGCACCGCCTTCGTGGAGGCTCTCTTCAAAGGGAACTGACCGAGCTTCCCGTGAAAGCCAAGACCCTCAAGAAGACCAAGGTGAACGTGGTCACCATGGGCTGCTCGAAGAACACCTTCGACAGTGAGGTGATGATGGCCCAGCTCAAGGCCAACGGTATCGCCGTGGACCATGAGAGCGATAGTGGCGAGCACAACGTGGTGGTGATCAATACCTGCGGCTTCATCGACAACGCCAAGCAGGAGAGTATCGATACCATCCTGCGCTATGCCAAGGCCAAGGACGCAGGGCTGGTGGAAAAGGTCTACGTGACCGGCTGCCTCAGCCAGCGCTATGCGCCTGAGCTGAAGGACGAGATCCCGCAGGTGGATGCCTGGTTCGGCACGCGCGATCTGCCCCGGTTGCTCAAGACGCTGAAGGCGGATTACAAACACGAGCTGGTCGGCGAGCGCTTGCTCACCACGCCGGCGCATTTCGCCTACTTCAAGATCAGCGAAGGCTGCGATCGTAAATGCAGCTTCTGCGCCATACCCCTCATGCGCGGCAAGCATGTTAGCACGCCGATCGACCAGCTCGTCACCAACGCGAAGGGCCTTGCGGCCCAAGGGGTGAAGGAGTTGATCCTGATCGCGCAGGACCTCACCTACTATGGCCTGGACATCTACAAAAAGCGCAACCTGAGCGAACTGCTCGCACAGCTCAGCGACGTAGAAGGCATCGACTGGATCCGCCTGCACTACGCCTTCCCGAGCGGGTTCCCCATGGATATCCTCGAGGTGATGAAGGAGCGGAGCAACATCTGCAACTACCTCGACATGCCCTTGCAGCATGGTAGCTCGCGCATGCTCACGCGCATGCGTCGCGGCATCACGCAGGAGAAGACCGAAGCTCTGGTCGATACGATCCGAAGCGCCGTACCGGGCATCGCCATCCGCACCACGCTTATCGCTGGATTCCCTGGCGAAACACAGGAGGACCACGAGGATGGCCTGCGTTGGATCGAGCGGATGCGTTTCGATCGCCTCGGCTGTTTCACCTATAGCCACGAAGAGGACACCCACGCGCACACCTTCGAGGACGATGTGTCCGCCGAGGTGAAGGAGCAGCGGGCGCAGGAGATGATGGAAGCGCAGGGCAGCATCAGCCTCGAACTGAACGAAGCCAAGGTGGGCAAGACCTACCGCGTGTTGGTGGATAAAGCCGAATCCGGTCACTACGTCGCGCGCACCGAGCACGATTCACCGGAGGTGGACAATGAGGTGTTGATCCCCACCTCTGCCGGACACCTGAGGATCGGCGATTTCGCCGAAGTGCGCATCACCGAAGCGAACGAGCACGATCTGCGGGCGGTGCCGGTCTGATCGGGATCGATCAAGGCAATTGCGCCGTGCGCACCGCGGTAGGCACCGTGCCACCGATGTTCACCAGTTGCGGATCGCGATCGTTCGAAACGCCGGCATATTTCACCTGGCCGTTCAAGTTCACGTCCTCCTGCCGATAGCCTGTGGCGATGGCGGTCGGGACAGTGCCGCCTATGCGCACAAGGATGGGGTCGCGGTCGTTGTTGCTTCCGGCGTACTTCACTTGTCCGTTGAAGTTCACATCCCCGGCCCAGAGCATCATCCGTCCGCCAACGTTCTTCCGCGCATTGGTGCCGTAGGTGAGCGTGGTGGTGGATGTGAGATCGATCGTGGTGTTCACATGCGAAAGTGGGAGCGCCGTCGCGGTCATTGCGCCCAAGTGGTTCCGATGCCGTATCGCGACATGATAATTGCCCGGTGGCACACGCATTTCCACCAATGAACCACCGTCGAGATCGACCACTTGACCGTCCGAACGGATCAGCGCGGCCCGGCTGGACGCGATCGTGCCGGGCGATCCTTCCGAACGCAGTTCGAGTACCACCCAATCCACGATCGCAGTGGTGCCGGTGGTCGTGAGCACCGAAGGCGCTATGGTCGCCCCGGCCGTGCTGTTCACGAACCCATAACCCAACGCGGTATAAGGCTCCTGCAAAGGAATCGTGCCCAGGCTGCGCTGGAAGTCGTTCATGCGCAGGGTGACGTTGTTCCATGGACCTTCGAGCCAGGCTTTCACCGAAACGAAGACGGAAACGTTGTTGCCCGTGTTCACCCGAGTGATGCGGTTGCGTCCGATGCCGCTGAGTTCCGTGAACCAACCGCCTACATAAAGGCGATCGACATCCAAAGCCATGGCTTTGATAGTGGAGTTGGCAGGAGCATGTCCGTTCTGATAGGACAGGTCCAGTGTTCCTTGCTCGGAAAAGCGGCGTATACCGGTTGTGGAGGGCACGCCGGGGATACTGCCTCCGTTGAGCAGACTGCCGTCCGCTGCGATGGCGATCGGCCCCCAGAGCCCATTACTTCCGGTATCAAAGCTGGTATCCAAGCTTCCGTCCGGAAGCAATTGTGCCACGCGTGCCCTGGGGGTGCCCTGGTAATTCGTGAACCTGCCGGAGACCACGATCCGCCCATCCGGGCGTAGGGCGATGTGTTCCACCTCTTGATCGAAACCGCTCCCGGGGATGAAGCTGGGGTCAAATGTTCCGTCGGGCATGAGCCGTGCGATGCGGCCAAGCACGGTGCCCGTGCCTTGGAGCAGGGTGAAGTCACCGGCGATCAGCACGCGACCGTCAGGCTGAACCGCCATGCAGAGGATGTCCCCGTTCTGTGCGACTTGGGTGGTGAAGCTGGGGTCTGCCGTGCCATCCGCCAATAGCCGGACCACCTTCTTCAAGGACGGCCATATGAACGAACCGCAGACCAGCGCGCGGTTATCTGGCAGCACCACAAGATCCTTCACGTTCTCCCCCCAATCGGAAGTGAAGTGGGATTGGAACGTTTGATCCCAGGTCCCATCCGTGTTCAAAAGCACCAAGTTGTAGCGGGTTGATTGGTCCGCGCGGAAAGATCCACCGATCAGATACTTCCCATCCGGCCGTTGCCGCATCGCAACAGGGCCCACGTTGAACAAATTGGTCAGGCGCAGTGCATTTGAAAAGGTCGGGTCGATGGAGCCGTCGTCCAGCAGCCTGGCGAGACCAACGCGTTCCTGGCCGTTGTATTTGGCGAACACGCCGCCGATCAAGGCGCCGCCATTGGCCAGCGGCATGATCGCGGTCACCTGATCGTTGGCGGCGTTGTTCACGTAAGTGGGGTCAGGAGTTCCGTTCGCCAGCAGGCGCATCATGGAGGTGCAAGGGATCCCGTTCCAGAACTGGAAGTGGCCACCAACGATCAACCGCCCGGCGCCGTCGTACGTCATATCCCGGATCGCATCGTCCGGGCCGGCACCGATATCGAACGAGGTATCCAAGGCACCGTTCGCCTCCAACCGCGCGAGACCTGCTCTAGCCATGCCGTTCACATGCGAAAAACCGCCGGCCAGATCGATCTTGCCATCGCTGCGCAGGAGCAGATCGGTCACCGGGCCATCGCATCCGCTACCAGGATCGAAGCCGGTGTCCACCGAGCCGTTCACGTTCAGCCGGGCGATGCGGTTGCGCGGTGTTCCGTTCACATCGGTGAAGTCCCCGGCGATAAGGATCTTTCCGTCCGGCTGCAGCGCGATGGCCCGCACCACCCCATTGGGTCCGGTACCGGCCATGTTCCATGTGGCGTCCGTGCTATTGGCGATCTGGTCGAAGCGCACGATCCGGTTCGAGCCATCGAATTGGGTGAAGGCCCCCGCTGCGATCACCAGGCCGCTCGGTTCAACGGCCAGGGCATGGACCTCCCCATTGAGGTTGGCGAGGAACTGGCTGCCCACCGAGCCATTGCTGTTCAGCCGCGCTATGCGAAACTTCGTATAGGGCCCGTAGGTGGTGAATTTGCCGCCAACGATAAAGGTCAAGTCCTGCTTCATTGCAATGCAGTTCACAGAATCGTTGAACGCGTAGGTGGAGGTGTAGGTCGGGTCGCTGGTCCCATCCGCGTTCAGGCGGATGATCCGGTTTTCTGGGGTCGACGTACCTGCAGCGGTGATAACACCTGCTGCGAGGAACTTGCCATCCAGTTGGCGTGCCACCGTGGTGATCACACCACTGTTGGCAGCCCAATCATCATCGATCGGGCTGCCGGCCTGGTTGAAGGTCCGTAGGCCAGGCATCATACCTATCAAGTCTCCGCAGCAGAGATATCCGCCGGCCGCTATGTAACCACCTCCGGGCAAAGGGGTCAGATCCTCGATCCCGTGTTCGCCCCCGACCATCGTGTAGTAGTCCGGATACCCATCGCCGATCCCATATCCCTGGTCCTGCGGGTTGAAGCTCAGATCGATCGAGCCGTTCTGGCCCACGCTGCGCGTTCCTACGCTGGTGCAAAGCAGCAGGGGTAGTATAAGGCGAAGGTGTCGCATGGCGGGGTGAACTGCAAGGTAGACGAAGGAGGGTTGCCTCAACTGCGGATCGGAGCCGAAGGAAATGCGAACGGCGAGGAGTTCCCTCGCCGTTCTGATACTTACAGCAGTAGTGACTACTTCGCGGGTGGGGCCCCAGGCGCCGGCATCAGCCCGAGCTGCTGCATCATCTTCTCGCTTTCCCAATAGCCCCAATGCTCTACAGCCTTGTTGTTCTCGAAGCGCACGACATCCACACCGTTGATGTCGATGGCTTTGCCCGTGGCAGGCATGTCGGGGCCCATTGCCCCCGTATTGGTCCCCTTCTGGTTGAAATGCACGTACCCCATATCGCCGACCACCGCATAGGATAGGACGGTCATTTTCATGTCCGGGAAGGCCGCATGGTTCATGGCGATCATGTCCTTCAGAC
Source organism: Flavobacteriales bacterium (assembly GCA_017987895.1). Lineage (GTDB taxonomy): Bacteria > Bacteroidota > Bacteroidia > Flavobacteriales_F > PHOS-HE28 > PHOS-HE28. Next base: position 26,357 of record JAGNSU010000032.1, read on the forward strand.
CTTGGAGACCGGTGGTGGTCATGCCCGGAGGAGGGGTATGCTCCACCATGTTCTCCGCAATGCACGTTTCAATGCCCTCGGTGTTACCGGTCTCGAACATGGCGAAGACCTTTTTGAAGCAATCCATACACACGGTCTCGTTGGCCTTGGCGGTGCTATCGGCCTTCAACATCGTTTTGTGTTCAGCGATCATCGCTTCGGCCGCTGGATCGGCGGGAGCGCTGCAACCCATCAGGAGCAGCAATGCTCCGGCCGGGATCGAAAGCAAATTCTTGTTCATTGTGGTGGTTTTGGTTAGGGACCGTGAATTTATTCGGCGGAATTCCCTTTTGCAAGCGGGCGGCGGCTTGCGGACCGCACGCGGCACACCACGCCTTTACCAGGTAGGGTCGGCAGCGGGCATTGGCCGTACCGTCAGTGCATCAACCCTGTGAAGTAGTTCGTCAGAAGCAGACGTTGTTCATCGCTAAGCCGTGCATCGCCGTGGGTCCAGGTGTAACTGGGCAGGGGCATCTCTTCTTCCCCGATCATCTCTACGGCTTCTTCGGCCCAGTGCGCCCGTTTTTCCCCGCTCACCCGGCCCCATGCGGAAACATCGAAGTGCTCCCGGCTTTCGTTGATGTGGCCCTGCATCCACCAGTTCAAGGGGGTGATGTTCATGTACCACGGGTAGCGCGGCTGGCCACTGTGGCAGTCGTAGCAAGCCATCCGCAGCAGATGCTCCACTTCAGCCGAAGGCTTGGTCAATGCGATCAGATCGGCGGCGGGGTCAAGCGGTTCTTCAGTGCGCGCGGGACGGATGGATTGAGCGATCACCAATACCCCCAACAGGATCAATACGGCCTTTCGTAGCATGGTCACAAAATACGTCATGGCTTCGCGCCGCGATCACTAGGATCGCCGGAACCGGCCGGTCCGCTCAGTTGTTGCTGTAGTGCAGTTCCGTCCAATCCGCCCCGTTCCATACGAGCATGATCATATCTCCGATACCGACAGCGCGTGCTACGCTCACATTGGTATTGTTCGTCGCGGCATTGTCATCTACCTCGAACGCGCCCGTGGTCACTCCTTCCAGCAAGAGCATCTGCCCCCGGACCAACCCATCGCTCAAGGTGATCGTGCGCGCCGTGGAGGTGGCGCCGGTGCTGCTCAGTCGGATGTAACCACGATCGCCCACGGTAATGAGTTGATTGTCGGCAGCGACGCTCGTTACCGTTCCGTCATCGCGAATGGACAATGCGCCGAGCATATCCACGGTGGTGAGCGGGGTGGTTGTGCCGATGCCCACGTTCACCGCATTTGCCCCAGTTGCGCCCAGGACCATGCTGTTTGAGGCGCCCACGATCGCGTCCGCACCGATGGCAATGGCATTCTGCAAGTTGTTCGAGCCCACATCCGCATTGTTGCCGAGAACGACGTTGTTGTCTCCGACCGAGTTGGTGTTCCCGGCATCCTGCCCGATGAACGTGTTGTCGGTTCCGGTGGTGTTCACATCACCGGCGCCCGACCCGACGAAGGTGCTGCCGCTGCCTGTGGTTGCGAGCCCTGTACCGAAGCCGATGAACGTACCGTTGTTGCCTGCAACGTTGGCCGTGCCGGCGTTCGTTCCCAGATAGGTGTTCTGCGTACCTGTGGTGTTCGAATCGCCGCTCCTGCTCCCGACGAACGTGTTATCCGATGCCGTGTTCGCGGTGCCACTGTTATGGCCGAGGAAGGTGTTGTCGCTGCCGACCACGTTGTTGGTCCCTGCCTGGTCACCGAGGAAGGCATTATTGGTACCGGTGGTGTTCAGACGACCGGCATTGCCCCCAACGAAGGTGTTCCCGGATACCGTGGTCGCGTTCCCTGCGAAGGACCCAACGAACACACTTGCTGAAACCGTAAGGCCCGCAGAACCTGCCTCGCGACCGATGAACACGTTCTGGCTGCCTAACGTGGTGGAGCTGCCCGCGCTGAAACCGACGAATGTGTTGCCATTTCCGGCAGTGGTCTGCAAGCCGGACTGGGAGCCCAAGAACGTATTGAGGCCACCTGTCATCACACCCAAGCCGCCAGCTTGATACCCGAATAATGCGTTGTTGCTTGCGGTTGCGAAACGCCCTGCACCGGATCCAACATACGTACTGAAGAAGGAGGTCGTCATGGCAGCACCCGCATTCGCTCCCACGTAGGTATTGTCGTCACCATCGGTATTGGTGGCACCTGCGCTCGCGCCGATCGCGGTGACCCTGGCCGCCAATGTCGTCACAGCCGCGCCAGCGCCGAGACCATAGCTCACCAAGGCCGTCGCCGTGTTGCCTACTTGGCCCGAGAAAGCGTTGTTGGTGCGGAAGCGCAGCGGCTGTGCATCGGTGGTGCCCACGAAGTTGGTGGCCGGGTTGGTGCCCGCATTACCAGTAAGGCCCCAGGCGTTCGCGGTGGCGCCGCTCAGGGTTTGCCAAGTGGCCGTGCCATTGGCATCGCTCACCATCACCCGGTTCGCAGCCTGGTTGCCATCCACCATGCGGATGTTGCCCACCACGTGCAAACGCTCAACCGGGGCGCTGGTGCCGATCCCCACCAAACTGGTGCTCGTAGCAGCATTGATACCGTTCACGCTCCCCAGGACCAGTCCGTTGCTTACATCCACGCGACTGGCGCGCCCGATGGCCGTGGCATTTGTGAGGTTGTTCGCGTTCACCGACGCGCCGTTGCCGATAAGCGTATTCTGCGTCCCAATGGTATTTGTTAAGCCAGCTCCCGTACCGATGAACGTGTTCTGCCCGCCGGTGCTGGTGGCACTACCTGCCTGACTGCCCATGAAGGTATTGCCACCACCTGTGCTGTTCCCGTTCCCCGCGAAGGAACCGATCATCACGTTGTTGTTCGCGGTGTTGCCGATGCCCGCGCCGTTGCCGATGAGGATATTGTCCGATCCGGAGGTCCCGTTCCCGCCCGCCAATCTGCCGATATAAACGTTCTGCTGGCCGGTGGCATTGGCCGCACCGGCGAACGTACCGATGTAGGTGTTGTTACCGCTGGTCACGTTGGCCGCACCTGCGTTGTTCCCCAGAAAGGTGTTGCTGCCACCGGTGGTATTGGCCAAACCTGCGCTGTTGCCAACGAAAGTGTTCCCCGTGCCTACGTTGTTCGGTCCAGCCATAAGGCCATAGCTCACGAATTGGCTTGCCACCACGGGCAGGTTCCCGGCGAACTGGTTCGACGTGCGGAACCGCAACGGTTGAGCATCGGTGGTGCCCACGAAATTGGTGGCCGGGTTGGTGCCCGCATTGCCGGTAAGCGTCCACGCGAGGCCGCTGGCCACGGCCAATGGATCGGTCCAAGTGGCGGTGCCGTTCGCATTGCTCACCATCACACGGCCTAGTGCCTGGTTGCCATCCACCATTCGGATGTTGCCCACCACATGCAGACGGTCCAACGCGTTCAGCGTACCCATGCCCACGTTGCCGTTCGGCTTGATGCGGAGTGCATCACCTGCTGCGGAGCTGAAGTTCGCGGCCAACGCCAACCCGAAATCGCCATTGCCCGCGAGGCCGAAGGACACGTTGTTCCCGTTCACGGAATTGGAGAAGGTCACATTCGTGGATGAAGCTGCTTCGGCCACCTCCAACCGCATGGTCGCATTGATGTTCGGTCCGAGCGGGGCGAAGCGCACATGCAAACTGTTGCCCGGAGCAGTGGTGTTCACACCGAAGTTCCCTGCGGCCGAAATGCGTGCCCGTTCCACGTTACCGGTGCGGAAGACTAAGGCCTGCGCATCCGTGGTGCCCACGAAATTGGTGGCCGGGGTCGTGCCCGCGTTGCCCACCAAGCCCCAACCACTGCCTGCGGGAGCTTGCCAACTCGCAACCCCATTGACATCGCTCGTAAGTACGCGGCCAGCAGCTTGGTTGCCATCCTCCATGCGGATGTTCCCCATCACATGCAGGCGTTGGGCAGGGGCGGTGGTGCCGATACCGACGTTCGCGCTTACGGACGAACCATTCACGCCGTTGATGCTGCCCAACACCACGCTATTGCTCTGCGTGGCGAGTGCGCGGTTGCCGACCGCAGTGGCATTGGTGAGCGCATTGCTCACATTGGCGGAAAACCCGATGGCCGTGTTCTCGGTGCCCGTGGAGTTCGACCCACCGCTCGAGGCGCCTACGAACGTATTACCCGCACCTGTGCTATTGGCATTGCCCGCCGTGGCACCCAGGAAGGTGTTCAAACTGCCCCCGGATACTATGCCAGCGTTGGTCCCGTAAAAGGCGTTCAAGGTGGCATGATCCAGTAGGCCGGCTTGGGTGTTGTTCGTCCTGAAACGGAGCAAGGCGTTGTCGCTGGTTCCGATGTAGTTCACTGAGGGGTTGGTCCCCGAGTTCCCTGTCAGGTCCCATGCGTTCACGGTGTTCCCTGCCGGGTTGGCCCATGATCCGTTACCGAGAGCGTCAGCGATCATGATCATGCCTGCACCAGCCCCCGTGGTCATTTGGAAGTTGGTGACGCGCGCCTTTCCGACCACATCCAAGCGTTCCGTGGGAGCGGTGGTGCCGATACCCACGTTGGTGCTAGCGGGTGCGGCGTTCACCCC
>JAGNSU010000137.1 GCA_017987895.1 Flavobacteriales bacterium
CCGTACCGATCTGCACACCATTGCGGTATTCGCGCACGCGGTAGGTCACCACGGCCACCTGGAGCACACTGGGCACCACGGTCATGGTGCCGGTCTGCGCGTTCAACTGCACCGCGTTGATACCCCCCGAGTTCCGCACCGGCTGAGCCGCACTGTAGTTCGCGGCATAAGTCAGGTTGTTGCCATTGGCACCGCGCGCGGCGATGAGTTGGAAAACGAGCGAATCACCATCCACATCGAACGCGCCGGGATTGTAGCTCACCGACTGGCCGAGGCAGTAGAAAGGCGTCGGGTTGGTGAGGAAGTCGGGCGAACTGTTGCACACGCCCAGCGTATTGTTCATGGTCGCGTCCAGGTAGAGGTTCTGGTTACCCGGGTTGGTGAGCGATGTAATGGCGTTGTTGCGACAGCACAGGGACCAACTGAAGGTCCAATCGGTGCCGCACCCCGCCCAAGCAGCGAGGTTGACGATCTTGGAGTAGGTGTACTTCTCCACGCCATAGGTACCGCCCGGGTTGAGGCATCGATCCGTCTCGCTCGCGCAGATCGGCGTGATCACCTGTACGCTCTCTAAGGCGAAGCACTGGGTGAAGTTGGCGCCGCACTGCGGGCTGCGGACATTGAACTCGAGCCCGTTGTTGCAATTGGTGGGTGCGGCGACACCATTGCAATCGCGGTAGAAGTTCAGGGAGACCTTGTAGAGGTTGGGACCGATGCAGTCGTAGCTCAACTCACCACCCATGGCATGGGTGGCACGGGCCTCCTGCTGCGCGAGCAGCAGAACGGAAGCCGCGATGAGGAGCGGGCGAAGGGTTCGGGTCAGGGCGGTGCGCAGGGAGCGTGCCGCGTTCGAAGAGGGTCCGTGTTCAGCCATGTACCAACCGGTAAGGAGCTACCCGTCCGGAACAAAGAGCGGTCGATCGACCGGCCTAGGGCTTGCCTATGCGATCCGCTCCGTGGGGCCTGTGTCCCGGCGAAAAGGGGCCGTTCAGGACCTTCGCACGATGCGCACCGCACATGTTCCGGCAAGGTGCCGCGCAAACCTAGGCCGCACCCCAAAGGAGCATCCGCAGTGCTGTTCACACTTGTTAACAGGAGCGTGTGCGCCGATCCAGCGCACATTGTTCCCCGTTGATCACACTTCCGCACGCACGAACAGCGCGCCGAACGCGACGATCATCGCTTCAGGAAAGGCAGCATCGAGGGCGATCCGTTCAACTCCAATCGCAACCAGTACGCACCCGTTGGTAAAGCATCGGCCGCTACATGCAACAGTTCCTGCGAAGCGCTCCCGTAGGATCCCACCTGCACCTGCCGGCCGCGGCCGTCCACGATGCTCCACTCCGGTCGCGTGAGCAGCGCACCGTGCAGCGCAACGGTGGATGCTTCGGTGACCGGGTTGGGAAAGATGCGCGGCGCTTCCATATTCTGCTCGGTGATCGCGGTGGGGAGGAACTCGAACTCCAGATCGTCCAGCCAGAGTTGCGAACCCGGATGGTTCCCCGTGTAGATCGTGATGGTCAGGCTATCGGGCGCTGAGGCCATGAAGACCGGGACGGTGAAGGGGGTCCAGTTGGGCGTGGCCGCGGTGAAATACGTGAACGCGCTCCCCACAGCAACACCGGCATTGGTGAAAATGGCGAACAGGACCGCGGAATCCGCGCCAGCGGGCGCGTATCGCAGAGCGCCGTGGAGAGCGACCGGCATATCCGTGTACGGCACACCGCTACTGCCGCCTTGCATATTGATCGGTCCGTTCGTGAGCAACCCGGGCAGGGTATCTCCCGCGACCCCGAGGGTCTCGATACGTACCGCGTAAGCACCGCTGTTCGGCTGGTTGTCCTTGGTCACATTGGTCGCTCCATACGTAACGAGGAAGGGGTTGAGCGAGTACCAATCATCGGCCTCCTCGGTCTGTACGAGGGTCCATTGTTCAAGGTCGCCGTTCGGCAGGACATCTGGAACGGGCGTGATGGTGGAGGTCAACGTGAGGCCATCCACCTCTACCCACGATCCCGCCACAGAGGAACCGGGTGTGTAGGGGTTCGAACTCACCACCGCCACCACCACACTGTCCGGGGCGATGGGCACACCCTGGTTCACCGGGAAACTGAACGGGGCCCATGTGGATTGCGCACCACCGATGGTGTGCACATCGAACACCGCGAACACACCTGTGCTCCATATTCCTACCGCCACCACGGCCGAATCCCCGGGTTGCACGTCGTACCGGTACCATCCCTCCACCGCATCGATCGCGGTGGTGAACAGAACGCCCCCGGTCGGCATATCGTTCACGAACTCCCCGTGAAGGATGAACCCGAACACGGTGTTGACCCCATCGGTCTGCGTTTCCAGACGCGCGGCGAAAGCACCCGTGTGCCCGGGCACTTTGGTAGTGGTCTCCACACCGGGCAGGGTGAAGTTACCCGTGCTCCAATCGTCCAACTGCTCGAACGCGGTGCGGAACGACCAATCCTCGAAGCCACCATTGATGATCTGCTGTTGGGCCCGCACGACCGGGGTCAGCGCCACACTGAAGAGGAGAATGAGCGAGAGATTCCGCATGAGGAGGGATATGTTCGATCAAATCTATCACGCCACGATCACATCCTGGCGGCGAGGCGACCATAGAGGGCCACCTTTCGTTCGAGCGTGATATCCGTACCCCGGAACGTGCGGGTGACGCCCTGCGGCTGCGGCACGGGTCGTATTTCACCCGCCAGGAACGCCTTCGCGACCACCGGATAGTGCTCGATCACGGCGAGGGTATTGCGTGTGCGCAAGTTGAAGGGGTCGGGGCGCGAACCTACCTCCGTGCGGTGTTGGAAAAGCAGCATGCCGGTATCCACACCAACGTCCACCAAGTGGATGGTGATGCCCACATGGTCATAGGCCTCGTCGTGGCACTGCCAGAATTCGGAACGAACGCCACGGTACTCCGGCAGTATGGAACAATGCGCGTTCAACACACCGCGCCGTGCGGCGCGCAGCACGGGCTCCTTCAGGATCTTGGTCCCGTAAACCAGCAAGAGCTCCGGCCGTTCGCGCTCCAACAGGTCCACCACCTCCTTGGAATTGATATCGCTTACGCGGGTGTATTCCACACCGGCCAATGGATGGCGCACGCCTGTCATCCATGGCGAGGCCTGCAATTCGCCCCAGGCCTTTCTCCGCAATCGGGCTTCTGTGTCGAGGGCTACACGCACCTCCGGGTCCATGCGGACCTTCTTCATGCGCAGCCAATCGATGGTACCGCGCGCGAACCGCCCGATCGCTCCCGCCGTGTGCGGCTCCGGTTCCGTGGCGATCACTCTGCTCAGCCCCGGTCCGACCGAACGCATCCGATGCGCCAGCGCGTGCGCCTCGTCCGATACATTGGTCAACAGGATGATGCTCATGACGTGATCGGGGGGAATTCGATCGAGAAGACGTGGGCGCTCTCCCGTACCAGGTGATGCGCGACCTCCATGCCATCCGCGGTGATGGAGGCCCGCGCCGGATCGAGCCCCTGGGTGGTGAAGCTGAATTTCTTGCCGGCCAGGTCCGCAGGTCCCACCCGATCAAAGCGTATACCGTCCGCGCGGAACTCGATCCTGTGGGACTTGATGCGCACATGATCGCGCAGCACGAAATAGTCGAGCATGGTGGAGACAGGAGAGATCATCAGTTCGCGCTCCTTGTATCTGCGGGCCAGCCCCTCGAACGCCTTGCGCGTGTTCTCCGGGATGTGATGGTCCAGGTGGACCTTGTCGGCAGGGCGCTTACCCAGGTGCGTGTACACGATACATGACGCATGGAGCGCTAAAAGGCGGCTGATGTTCTCCGGTGCGATCAAACGATGGATCCCATAAATGTCGGCCTCCTTCCAAGTACCATAGCGACGGAAACAATACAAAGTGCGGCCGTCGGGAAAACGATGGGGAAAATACTGCTCGTTACGTGGCACCTTGATCTCACCCAAGCGGGCCGGACCGCTCTTCCGCGCGACCACGTGCAGCGCGTACTTGCCGACGGCCTTCCATTCGGACGTGGACACTTCGCGGAAATAGCGATAGGGCTTCAATGGCCGGTCCTGCCCGAGGAGTTCCACCACATCACCATCCCAGATGTATTTGATACCGAGGCCCTCGATCAGGTCCAGGGTGTATTGCAGCACGGGGTATTTGTGGCCGGACATATCCTTCAACTCCGGCGTGGCGCCGAGCGAATGATGGTGCAATAGATTCCCAAGGAACTGGGCATGATCGATCCATACGCGTGGCTGGATCCCGTGGGAACGCAACACCTCGATGGCGTCCAGGGCATCGGCGCGCTCGAAGCCCCGGGCCCCGGCGTGCATGTAGTCGCCCCAGGTATGGATGGTATCGTGCGGTTGTGCGGCGATCTCGGGGTGGTCCACCAAATTCACCTGGCCCGGCAGGTTGCGATTGAACGACCGCACGAAAAGACTGTTGGCCAGCGGAAGCTCCAGTTCCTTCCAGATCAGTTGGTCCAGTTCACGCCAATCCTTCAGCAGCGTATTGTCCGGATCGTTGGCGATGCTGAGCCATGCTTTGTAGGGATATGGGTACTTGAGGATCATGCGTCGCTGCGCGCGAGGTACGGACGGCCAAACTACGGCGCCCGGCGCGGTCGGTCCCTGATCCTCGACCAGCGGTGGATCGCGGTCGATGGAAGAAATGAACCGAAGCCGGTTCACGATCGCGAACCGCTCATCCTCAAAGGATCGGCCATGCGGCTAGTTTCGATGCACGTTCCACCAAAACTGAACGATCATGAACACGAAAGTGATACTCGCGTCGCTCGCGGCAGGTGTAGCCAGCTTTCTGCTGGGCTGGGTGGTGTTCGGGATGTTGCTGATGGGGTACTACGAGTCGAACATGAACCCCATTGAAGGGATGTGGAGGGAAGAGGCGGACATGAACATGGTGGCCATGCTGCTCGCCAACCTGGGTTGGGGCACCATTGTCGGCTGGTCGTTGTGGCGCATGGGCGTGAACACTGCGATGGGCGGCGCGGTCCCGGGCGCGATCCTCGGAGGTCTGATCACCTTCTCGATGGACATGTACTTCTTGGCCATGTCGAACATGTACGCCAACACGACCATCATTGTGGTGGACGTGCTGGTGAACGTGTGCATGAGCGCGGTGCTGGGCGCCGTGGCCGGACTGGTGCTCGGCATGGGCAAAAAGGCGGCCTGAGCGGGAACAGCCCTGGTCAATAGGGGACTTGAGCGGATGTCGTGACCGCATCGCACGATGCGGTCACGATGATCCAGGCCTCCTATTGGACCGCCCAGGATGCGGCACGATCACGGAGCGGGCCGGAAGAAGGTGTACTTGCCTTTTACCACATGTGCGGTGGCCCATTCGGACAAACCCACCTTGCGGCCGGCCGGTCCGAAGTTCTGGTGTGCCAGCGTATAGCGCCCTTCACCATGCGCTTCGTAGATCACCGCCGTGTGGTGCGGCATGCGTTGGCGCGTGGTGATCCCTTCCTCCTCGTAGAGCACTTCCACGCCCTCGAACTGAACGATGTCGCCCGGCAGGATCACTTCTGTGCGTGGGTCCACGGGTCTGCCGAAAAAATACGCTCCATCCCATCGCGCCTTCACCACGTCCAAGGCGGCAGCGGCCAGATCCCAACATTCGCCGCGGCCCACGCGCTTGTTCACCTGCGAGCGCACGAAGGTCAGCACACCCTTGTTCAACGGAGGAAGGCTGTCGGCATGGGTGCGAACGATCCCTCCGGGTTGAGCGAACACGTTCAGTGCCGCGAGCGAGCATGCCGTTAATAGACCAAGGGTGCGCATCACGGGATGAACGGATACGGATGGAAAAAAGTGCTCCGGACAGGAAGGAGGGATCACGGAACCTGCCTGCTGTGATCCCCGTCCGACGAAATGGCCTTCAGCCCCGAACGCTACATTGTATCCGTGGGACCGAACGCGAACGGAGCTCCTCCATCGATGCCAACGGTGCGGTGGGCCGGGGCCGTGGCCTTGGGTTTTCTGTTCGTTCTCGCCTGGCATTTCCACCTGGAACGCACCGCCTGTTTCGATAGCGCCTTCTATTCGTTCCTGCTGATCGATACCGGGGAGGTGGTGAGCTTCCACCATCGCATCGGATCGTGGCTTCCACAGTTCCTGCCCCTTGCGTTGATCCGCGGAGGGGCCTCGTTGGACCTGGTGCTCCTCTCCTATTCGCTCTGTTTGGCACTGGTGCCGGTGGGTGTGTTCGTACTGATCGGCTGGGCGTTGCGCGATACGCGCGGTGCGATGACCCTGCCTCTGACGCTCGTGGCGGGGATGGGCATCACCTTCTATTACGGCGTGAGCGAAGTGAACCAGGGCATCGCGTTCTGCGTGCTCCTTGAGGTCCTTTTCCGAAGGACCGTGCGTACGGCGACCCGTGCATGGGTCTGGGGATCCGCAGCATTGCTCACCGCGGTGTGGGCTTCATTGTACCATCAGGTGCTATTGATCCCGATCGCGTTCCTGATCGTGTACGTGGGTATCGACACGCGGTCGTGGCGGAACGTGCGTTACCTCGTGCTCTCCGCGCTCCTGGTGCTGCTGTCCGCAGCGCGCCTCACCTTGATCCAGAGCACCGACTACGAGCAGGCGCGCATGCCCACATACCACGATGTGGTGGTTCAGCTGCCTGCGCTTTGGGAGCTACCGAGCACGCTTCACCTGCTCGATGCCTTTGCGGACTTCAAGGCGTTCCTACTGCTGATGGTGCTCGCGTGCGCGGGCCTCGTATGGGCACGTCGTTACTGGTCGCTGGCATGGACCCTGCTGTTCAGCAGCGCCTCGCTGGCACTGATCCTGATCGCGGATCGCGCCGTTGGCTCCGCCATCATGTTCGAGAACTTCTATCCGGTGATCGCCTTCTGCTGGTGCGTGGCGTTCACGAGCGCCGCGCACGCGTTGTACACGCGCGCTCCACGCTGGGTGCTTGCTGCGGCCTGCTCGGTCATGGCCCTCGGCGCATGGCACGTAGTGCGTTCTCACCACCTGGCAACGGATAAGGTGCGGTACGCGGAACGGCTCACCTCCGCGCTGCGCGATCGTGGCGTTCGAAAGGCCATCGGCACTTCACGCGTTCTGCCCTGGGGCTATGTGCTTTCGCATTGGCCCGTTCCCATGGAGACCGCGCTGATCTCCGCGCTCCACGGCCCCGATAGTACCGTCACCTTCTTCTGCGACGATGCGATCGCCCCGTATCGCTCGCAGGCCGGTGGCCAGGGTAGTTTCATCGGCCCGAGCTGGGATCCCGAATGGTTCGACGGCCGCTACCTCAACGAACGCTACTTCGCACTGCCTCACACGGGCTACGAGCTAGTGACGACCTCCGCGCACGACCCGAACAGCGCGCTCACGCTGGAACCGCTCGGCGGAGACTTGTTCTTCACCCCCGCGCAAAGCACGGTGGTCCCGATCCGGATCACCAACCACGGGGCGATCACGTTCGGTTGTCTGGCGGCCGACCAGCATCCGTTGCGGTTGCGGTGTACGGTCCACTCCGCGCATCGCGCCATCGTTCTCGCGGATCCCTTCCCCACCGCCATGGAGCAGGACATCGCACCACATCGGAGCATTGTGCAAGGGCTCACCATACCACGCCCCGATGCGTGGGGCGACTACCTGGTAGTGGTGGAATTGCTTCGGAACGATTCCGTCACCGGGGTCCGAACCGAGCTTTGGATACGCGCGCTTCCTTTCGGGTTGTGATCCGGAAGAGTGTGGGGGCGAAGGATGGGATCAGTGCTGCCCCTCAACCCGGGTCCGCTTCTGCCAATCCTCGTACTGTTCCGCCTTCAACACACCCTTGATCTCTTTCCGGCGCGCATTGGCCAGCGCACGCAACCGGGTATCGCGCACCGCTTCGGATAGCTTGGGATCGGAGACCAGAGCGGTGCGTTCCACTTCGTAGTCGTCCTCGATCATGGCGATGCGCTTGATCTGGTCCGTGCTCAGGTTCCAGACCAAATAGAGGCTGTCCGACAAGGGTTCCCATCCCATGCGCGCAAGATCTTGCGGGCTTTGGGCCGGAAGGGCGA
>JAGNSU010000138.1 GCA_017987895.1 Flavobacteriales bacterium
GAGATCCACAGCCTCCCATTCCTGGAGCGGTTGGTGGCTGTTGTCCAACAGCGCCGTGCGGTACTCCTCACGTCGTGGAACCTGCAACCGCACCACAAGGCGTGGAGGATGATAAGCGACCCGCACCTCGGTGAGCTCCGCATGGCGCAGTGCTGGCAGATCTTTTGCGAACACCTTCCTCCTGAACCGTCGGGCCAGCACCAATACCAGCACCACGCTCAGGCTGATGGTGAGCACGATCCGCAGGGTCTCCAGGTCGAAGCGCATCGTTCGTGGGGGTCGTTCCGGAGGTGGGGGTCAAAGCACGATGATGCCGTCGATCGCCGAGGCGCGATCGTAGCGGTCCACCACGTCATCCGCGTTCATCATCACTTCGGTCACGGTAATGCTCAGGTATTTCCCTCCTTTCGAATAGCGGCGCAGAACCTGTGATTCCGGGGGGAACAAGGCCAGCACCGCGTCGAGACGGCTCTGCTCCGGCTCGAAAATGAATTTGAACATGTACACCGAAGGCCACTCATGCACCTGGTCCAGACGCTCCTTCAACCGCAGCTTCGTCTCCTCGTTGAGCATGGCGTTACCTTGCAAAGGTAGCCTGCTGCGGGTCGCATGAACTTATCGGCACGCCGCGTGTACAGCATCCTGAACGATACGTGCGCATGAGGTCTCTGAAGTCGATCCAAGTGTCTCTTCCCACCCTCTTCGGGGTGTTGGGCCTGTTCCACTTGGGTTCGGCGCACGCCCAGGTGGGGCGCACCGACGACGCTGCCACGCCTTCTTCTTACAGCAACATGCAAGGGCCCTGGGACGGCAAGGCCTTGGAGGAGAACGTGGCGCAGTGGAACACGATCGTGCAGAACCGGCCCGACGATGTCGCTGCGCTCTACTCCTTGTTCCAAAGCGAGCGGCAGACCGCGCTTGCTGCAGGGAACGGCCGGATGAACAGTGCGGCCAAGTCCAGGTTGGAGGCCCGCGCGAAGGACATCGAACAACGCGCCCCCGGCAGTTGGGGTGCCTCGTTGGCCAACTACTACCTGCAGTTCCCTGCGGAAACGGCGTTCAGATCGTTGGGTGAAGCGGAGGCCATCGCACCCGATAGCCCCGAACTGATCGCCCCGCGGATGTCCAAGGCCTTGCGGGATGGGGATCAGGTGGCTTTGGAAAAAGCGGCGGCCGATCTCTATGAACGCGGCCAGGTCGCCCCTGGGCTTTGGCAAGTGGCCGAGGATGTTCTGTCCTCGTTGGAGCAGGATGCCGTGGTGCTGCTCGCGGGTGAGATGGACGCCTACCCCTTGATCACTTTGCAACAACGGACCGGAGCGCGCCCGGATGTGCTCGCAGTGGATGTCCGGGCCTTGGAGGATGCCGCCTATCGCCAGCGGGTTTGGACCGCTGCGAACGGAGCGGGCCCCTCCCCTGCTGCGGGCCCGGGCTGGGCGGGGGCTTTGGCCAAAAAAGGCCACAGGCCCGTCTATCTGGGATTGAGTTTGGACCGGAGTTGGATCGATCCCTTGCGCGAAGAACTTGTCCTTACGGGACTGGCGTTCCGGATCGGTAATGATCCCGTTCCTCCGGAGGTACTGGGCCAGCTCTGGAACGCGATGCACCGCACTCCCGAAGCGGGCCCTCTTTCCTGGAACTATCTGTTGCCGGGCAGCGTGCTACTTCGACACTACCGCGCTACGGAGGACGAAGGCCGGGCCGCGTTCACCGAACAAGAGTTGCGCCGCATCGCGGGCCGGGTAGGCGCCACGAACACGCTCTATCAACTCGGCGTGCTGGAACACTGAACCATGGGTCTGCTCGGTACCAACCACCGGAGTGCGAGCGATGAGCGCCTTATGGAGCTCGTGGTCCGTGGTGACGAAAAGGCCTTTGTCACGATCTACGACCGCTACCACGGCCGGGTCTTGAACTACTTCCACCGCATGCTGTGGCAGGACCGGCAGCGCTCGCAGGACTTCATGCAGGACCTCTTCACCAAGATCGCCCATAAGCCCACTGCCTACGATGCCTCCCGCCCCTTCAGCACCTGGCTGTTCAGCGTGGCGAACAACATGTGCAAGAACGAATACCGACGCGAAGAAGTGCGGCGCGCGGCCGTTCCGGAACTCCGCCACAACGGGACCGCTGTTTTCGAAGCCAAGGGTGGTGAAGCGGTGGACCGCGAGCACTTCCGCCGTCGTCTGGAAGAAGAGCTCGACCGCTTGGACCCGGACCACAAGGCCACCTTTGTGATGCGGTACGAAGAGGATCTGGCCATCAAAGAGATCGCTCTGGCCTTCGGGATCTCGGAAGGCACGGTGAAAAGCCGGTTGTTCTATACCCTTAAGAAGCTGGCCGAACGCCTGAAGGAATTCGGCCCATTGCCCCTGCCCCATCATGGACAAGCGTGAACGATACGATCCCGAAGACCTCGAAAGCCTCTTGAGCGAACGGGCCTTCGATGAATTGCTGGCCGAGGAGCGTGCCTACGTGTTGCGACACGTGAGCGGTCGCGATGAATACGAGGCCATGCGTGCCACGCTGGGCCACCTGCGTGCCCACCCATCGGGTCGCGTGCCGATCGCGGCGGATCCCGAGGTGCGGGACCGGGTGCTCGTGGCGTTCCGGCAGGCGCACAGGCCCCAATGGCGCATTTGGTTGAACAGCATTTCGCTGTGGATGATCCCCGAGCAGCCCGCTCTGCTTTGGCGACCGGTCCTTGCCTTGGCCACCGTTGCCTTGCTGGTGGTCGCAGGGGTATCCTGGTTCCGTGAGCACGATGGACTGGAGAACGCGGTGGCTGAAGTGAAATTGGAGGATCCCGAGAAGCCCGCACCGTCCTCAAGAACAGAGAACGGGTCGTCCATTACCGATGCCACAGAACCTGAGGCGGATCGACAGGATGTGAAGACCGCAACACCGTCCACGGACCTGCTGAAAGATCAGACGCCGGTCCGCGAGGATCTGAACGGAACGGCAGCACCGGTGGTCACCAAAGCCCTTGAAGCCCCGTCAACAGCAGAGGCCGTCACCCAGGCAAGTGCTGGTTTTGCGTTGGACGAGGACGACGAGAAGATCGATCCGGAAGCTGGGCAACAGGCGGATATCCAAGTGGCGGAGATCAGCGCGGCCTCGAAGACCGCGACGTTGGAGCGTGCCGAGAGTAAAATGCGGGCACGGGCGGCGAAAAGTGACAAGGGAACCGCGGATGACATGGCACTTACCGCGAACGCCGACCTGCTCGTACTGCTTCGTGCGGCTTGGTAGCCTCCGGGAGCCCTATTGGACCGCGAACCGCTGGGTGATCGAGAAGTCGCGCGCCTTCACGGTCAAATGGTGCTCCCCTTTCGGGAACAAACCCTTGTCCAGAACCCGCACCAGTTCACCGGTCATGGCCTTTCCCTCTTCGTGGTAGAGGGTCCGGCCGTTCGCATCGATGATGAGCAACTCCACAGGCCCGATGCGGCGATGGTTCTGGATCCGTAATTTGATCAGTCCGGAGCTCCGGGTGCATTCCACGGCCACCGTGGCACTCTCCTCGCCACCACCCCCGGCTCGCAAAGAGGGATTCAGCATCAACAGGGCGGACGTTAGCACCAAGGCATGTGCCGTTCGGTTCATAACTCAAAGATAGAAGGAGGTTCGGATCACTCCTCCCACTTGCGTGCGAACAGGGCCTCCTGGAGCGAATGTCCCTCACCAGTGCTCACCGCGTAAGTGAAGCCGTTATAAAGGCTGTACGCGCCATGCGCGCCATCGGCACGTAGCGCGAGGAAGCCGACCTGGTGGCCGGAAAGCTCCGGGTTGCGGCGCAGAATGCGTTCTATGGCTTGGCGGCAAGCCTCTCCGGGCTCCACACCCTGTCGCATCAGTTCCACCACGGTGTGGCTGCCAGCGATGCGGATCACCAATTCACCCGTACCGGTGGCACATGCGGCGCCCACCTCGCCATCTACGAAAAGGCCCGCTCCGATGATCGGACTATCGCCCACCCGGCCGTGGATCTTGTAGGCCATGCCGCTGGTGGTGCAGGATCCGGCCATGCGCCCCTTTCCGTCCACCGCGATCTGGCCTATGGTGTCGTGGTTCTCCCTGTTCACGATCGGTTTGTACTCGGCTTTCTTCGCCCACTCCTTCCACGCCGCCTGTACCTCAGGTACCTGGATGCGACGCTCCTTGAACCCGTTCTCCCGGGCCCATCGCTCTGCGCCTTCCCCTACCAGCAACACATGGGGTGTTCGCTCCATCACGGCACGGGCGATGTGGATGGGATGCTCGAAATGCTCTATGAACGCCACGCCCCCGGCATGGCCCTCGTGGTCTTGAACACACGCATCCAGCGTTACGTGCCCGTCACGGTCCGGATTTCCACCCTGGCCTACACTCCGGTTGGTAAGGTCGCTTTCCACGACAGACACGCCTTCCACCACCGCATCGAGAACACTGCCGTTTGCCTGTAACACCCCCCAGGCCTTCTGGTTGGCGGCCATGCCATGGTCCCAGGTGCTCAAGATCACCGGCCCCTTGGCGCCCGGTGTTGCGATCGGAAGGGCGGCGGTGCCCCTCTTCCACGGAACTGCCGCAGCTAAGGTGCCCACCAGGCCGAGGCGCAGGAATCGGCGGCGTTCTTGGTCCATCGGGCCAAGGTAGAATGAGAAAGGCCCCGCCGAAGCAGGGCCTTTCCATAACTCGTTGGAAGACTTAGTGCGAAACCGTTACGCGCTCGGTGAAGCGCTGACCGTTCATCTCCACGTTCACCATGTATACGCCATTGCTCAGGTCGCTGGCGTTGAACTGGTAAGTACGGCGGCTCACTTCGCCAATGCGGTCGGTGCTAACCACTTTCCCGGTCACATCGCTGATGCTCACCACAGCCTCCCCTTTCAAGGAGTTGAAGCTCATGTTGATCATGTCGTTCGCGGGGTTCGGGTAGACCAGCACGCCAGGAAGGGCTTCATTCTCGAAGAGGCCGATGGAATTGCCATCCACATCGATAGCTGCCAGGTCCATCAACACGCTAAAGGGGAATGAATTGGCGGCCGAAGCGGAGGTGAGGGTGATCGTATGCGCCGCACCATCCGCGTAAGGGGTGATGTTCACCGAGATCGCCGTCCAGTTCGAAAGCGCGGTGGTATCCGCAGGGGTGATCGCCCCGAGGGAGTTCCCATCTATCGCAATACCAAGGCTATCCCCGGCCGCGCCGCCGAAAGCAACTCCCCAGAAAACAAGGGAGACCGTGGTTCCTGTCGGGATGACCGCGGACTGGGACAAGCTGCTGATATCGCCGCTCGGCCAACCGCCGAACCATGCGTACCAGGAACCGGAAAAGGCATCGATACCGCAGCCGGCATCGCAAAGAGGAGTGTTGGCGGTAGTGCCGGAGGACGCTTCGGTCCAGGCGCCACTGCCGGGGCCGGCCTCGAAATCACCATCGGTGAGTTGGGCGCTGGCCGGGAAGACGAAAAGTAGGGAAGCGAGAAGTGTAATGTGTTTCATACGGTTTGGGTTTTGTGGATCCGGTGCCAAGATAGGGATCACACCCGAACGACCGACTTGCGGTCGGTACGCTACTATTGCGAAGCCGCCCTGGGGTTCGATGCTCTGAGCACATGTTTCGTTCCTCCCGCCCTCTGATCGTCCTCACCACGCTCTTCTTCATGTGGGGCTTCATGACGGTGATGAACGACATCCTGGTACCGCACCTCAAGGCGGTATTCACCCTGAGCTACACGCAGAGCTTGCTGGTACAGTTCTGTTTCTTCGGAGCCTACTTCCTGGGCTCGGTGGCCTACTTCCTGGTGTCGCGCAGCAGCGGCGATCCGCTCCAGCGCATGGGCTACAAACGGGGGCTCATAGCCGGGCTGTTGATCAGCGCGCTCGGTAGTGCGCTCTTTGTGCCGGCCACCTTCGTGCATAGCTACGCGGCTTATTTGGTGGCCTTGTTCGTGCTCGGACTTGGGTTCACGCTTCTGCAGATCGCGGCCAATCCCTTCGTGGCGATCATCGGGGCACCCGAGGGGGCGAGCAGCCGATTGAACCTGGCACAGGCGTTCAACTCTTTGGGCACCACCCTGGCGCCGCTTATTGGCGGTGTGTTGATCTTCGAATTCTTCAAAGGCGATGCGGCCGTGCGTTGGCCGTATGCCTTCTTCGCCGCCCTCTTGCTGTTCCAGGCCCTGTGGATCGCGCTCACCACGTTGCCGGAACCTCCTCACGTACCGGCCGGGACACGGAGCGATGCCTTTCGCCACCCGCAGTTGCGGCGGGGCATGCTGGCCATTTTCTGCTATGTGGGTGCGGAGGTCGCCGTGGGCAGCCTCATCATCAGCTTCTTGAAGTTGGACAGTGTGCTCGGCCTGCCCGAAACGGCCGCGAAGAATTTTCTCGGGCTCTATTGGGGCGGCGCCATGGTGGGCCGGTTCCTCGGCGCTTTGGCGATGAGCGACCGTTCGGGGGCGGGCCGAAAGGCACCGGTGATGCTGGTATTGGCCTTTGCGCTCTTCGCCTTGCTCGGGATCATCAATTGGATCTCAGGAGGCATCGAGCTAAGTCACCTCTGGCCGATGGGCGTGTTGATCCTGAGCAACATGGCGGTGTTCCTGATCGCCGGACGCAGACCCGGGGCGGTGCTGGGCGCCTTCGCCTTTTCAGCCGCGCTGCTCGCGGTTGTGGTGATGTTCTCCAGCGGGGCCTGGGCGCTTTGGGCGGTGGTCGCCATCGGGCTATTCAACTCGATCCAGTGGAGCAACATCTTCACGCTCGCCATTGATGGGTTGGGCGATGACACCGGCCAGGGGAGCAGTTTGCTGGTGATGATGATCGTGGGTGGCGCGTTGGTGCCTCCCTTGCAGGGTGTGCTGATCGATCACTTCCGATCCGACCAGGGCTTCCATCTCAGCTTCGTTCTTCCGGTGCTGTGCTATGCGTACCTGGCTTGGTACGGTTTCAAAGGCGCACAGCACGCATGATCCTGGGGATCGACATCGGAGGCACTTCCACCAAGTTGGGGGTGGTGAAGGGCGATCGCATCCTGGCCACACTACGCATCCCAACAGTAGGTGAGGACGCGCCAGGGCAGCCCGCCGGAAGCGTGTTCGCCGATGCCATTGCCTTGGCCGCACAGGAACTGATGCAGCAGCACGGCCCCGCGCACGCCATCGGTGTCGGCGTGCCCAACGGCAACCCGTTCACCGGGAGCATCGACCGCGCCCCCAACCTGCCCTGGAAGAGCGATGTGCCCTTGGCACGCATGCTGAACGATCGGCTCGGCCTGCCCTGCTCTTTGGGGAACGATGCGAACGCCGCCGCTTTGGGGGAATGGAAATACGGCGCGGGCAAGGGTTTCACCGATCTACTGGTCGTTACGCTCGGCACTGGGCTAGGCAGCGGCTTCATCATTGATGGGGAACTGCTGCTCGGTCCACACGGGAACGCCGGCGAGCTGGGTCACACCATCGCGGTGATGGACGGCCGCCTTTGCACCTGCGGCCGACGTGGTTGTTTGGAGACCTACGTGAGCATCCGTGGCATGCGCGAGACCTACCGCGATCTGGCCGATGATCTTTCGTTGCTGGAGCGAGAAGGCGTGCGCCCTATCGCTGAAGCCGCGGAACGCGGTGAGGATGCGGCGGTGCAGACCTTCAAGAGCACCGCGCGTTGGTTGTCCCTGGGCTTGGTGAACGCGGTGGCGTTCTCCGTTCCACAGCGCATTGTTCTCTTCGGAGGGATCGCCCGCAACGGGGCCTTGCTCATGGACCCGCTGAAGCAATACTTCGAGCGCGACCTGTTCTATATCTACCACGGCCAGGTGGAACTGCTCCTGAGCGCGCTCGCGGAGGATGATGCGGGGATCCTGGGTGCGGCCGCATTGACGGCCCAATAGCGTCGCGAGGGCGTTCACGAGGTGCGGACGTTAACGGCCCGCAGCCCCCTTCCCCGCGAGCCAGCCCGTGCTCCAAGCCGCTTGGAAATTGAACCCGCCGGTGATGCCATCGATATCGAGGACCTCGCCTGCGAAGT